>CAZDTD010000016.1:0-41283 GCA_964507995.1 uncultured Pirellulales bacterium
CCAACCAGATCGAGGCAATCTCCTCCGGAGACGGCGCCATCGGCTCGCATCGGACTGTGCAACCGAACAAGATCGTGGTGTACGGCAAGTGCAGGAGCAAAGACGGTCCGATCAAGGTGGCCATCGAAAAGCCCGCTGCGTTCTTTGGTTTTCTGCTGGCCGAGCATCTGGCCCGATCGGGCATTGTCGCGAGGGGAAAGCTCATCGAGAGGGCATTCAGCGAGTCCGAGGGGTTCGATTCGGTCGTCGATTTCGCCACGCCGTTGGCCGACGTTCTGAACCGAGCCAACACCGACAGTCTCGGCCTGGCCGCCGAAGCCCTGCTCAAGACGATTGATGCATCCGACAATCCGGATCGCAAGAACGGTGGTTGGGCCGGCGGACGCGAGGCGATCGCGAGTTTCCTGGCTGGTTTGGGCATCCCCGCCGAGGAGTTCAAGCTTGACGACGGCAGCGGACTGAGCCGCGAAAACAGGCTCACCACGCATGGCATCACGCGTCTGTTGCTCAATCAATATCACGGGCCCAACTGGGAGCTCTTCCGGGTCTCTCTGGCTGTGGGCGGAGAGGACGGTACCATCGACAAATACTTCAACGAGGCGAGGTACCAGGGCAAGATTCACGGCAAGACCGGCTATATCAGCGGGGTACGGGCTCTCTCCGGCGTCTGCTTTACAGATGCCGGTCCATACATTTTTTCCATCCTCTCGAACGGACCCAAGGGCCTCAGCCGCGACGGAATCAACAGTATCGCCAAAGCAATCATCGACGAGTACAGAGCCGCAGACTGATCGTCGATACGCAGGGCTCAGGGCCGCAGGCAGGCCTGCAGAGGTTTGACGCTTATCCTGGACCAGTCCGGCGGGACGGTTTGCCGCAAGGGCTCTTCGAGCGAACTGAATTTCTCAGGCTCGACTCCGACAACCACGGCCGCAGCAGGGCGATTCGCCAACATCGCACCGAGCGTTTGCGGGCCCACAGTGTGCGTGATCCGGCGCTCTTCGGTCGTCATACGGTCGGCGATCCGGTAGACGATCGAGCCGCTTGACAGTTCTGGGTAGACTTCGCAGCCTGCTTCAAGGGCGTAGAGCGGCCCCAGCGTCAGCACACGCTTCGGCTCTTTTGCCTGCTCCAGCATGGTCCGCGAGATTTGATGTACTCGAACCGGTTCCCATTTTTCGGGGACGAATACAAACGCGCTTCGAGACAATGCCATCGGACCCAGGACAGAGTCCAGAATGATCGAAACGAGCGTCGCTGCTGGCACCGCGCACGTGGCCACACGTCTTGCGAGGTCGCGAGGGGATGCCAGTCGCCGTGTTGCGGCCAGCGGGTACGCGATCGCCACTGCGAGGAATGGAATGGGAACCGCCAGATATTGGAGCCACATCGTGGGGGGGATGTATGCGATCAGGATGAACACCAGCGGCAGCAAGGCAGCCACGACGGCTTTTCGTCTCTCGTGTACGTCCAGATTCTCGCGGCGTCGCCACCCCGCCCAGAACAGCCCGGCCGCGAGGATCAGAAGGATCAGACACGCAGGCGTCAAGATCGCGGTTGCCGTTAACGCGGCCTTGTCCAGCGTCATTCCGATCTCATGGAGCCAGCGCCCATAAAGGGTGGGAATTCGCACGAGGTTGAGCCAAAACGCCTCGGGGGCCTGTACGATCACCCATGCCGGCCAAGCGAGCATAACCAAGGTCCCCACCAGGAAGGGGAGGGCGGCCCGGACCTTGTTTCGCAGAGAGCCCATCGCCATCCAGAGGATCGCCCCAAGGAACACGATCTCGACCAACGCCGTCGTCACGCGCATGCAGGTTGCGGCTGTCAGCAGGACGCCGATGAGTCCGATCCGCCAGCGGGTCGGACTCTGGAAGTTGGTGGTCAAGAGCAACCCCAGAGCGGTCACGACGAGTAGAATCACCACGTCATGGTTCCACGCGTATCCTGCGGCATAATCCACGAACGGGTTAAAAACGTACAGCACAGCCGCTGCGAGACCAAACAACAATCCTTCCGTCCGGCGGGGCGTGAAGATGGATCGGTAGATGACGACAATCCCCAGGACGACAAGGATGTCGCTGACCGCTGAAACGAGTCGGCCCACGAACAGGTAATGCGTCGTGCCCAGCACCTTGTAGCAGATGCTCAGCAGCAACGGATGGTAGGGCAGTTGGGACGGATAGGAGAAATCACGATAGACCATCTTACCCTGCGTCAACAGTGCGCCGGCCGTACAGTACATCTGTTCATCACGTCCAACGTCCTTGGTCATGCTGTTGGCGAAGATCACGGCGGCAAGCACGAGGATCGTGCCCACGGCACACAGACGCACGAAGGCCTGTTGGACCACCGGCCGTGGGGCCGCTTCCGCAGGTGTTTTTCGACGAGCGGAGCCGCTCGTCCTGCAATTACCACTCCGCGAGTTCACCCATGAGCTCCTCAACAAGGTCTTTCATCGTCACCATCCCCGCCGGCACGTCGCGAGGGCCTCTCCGGTGGGTCACCAGGACGACTTCGATCTGCTCGCGCCGCATCAGGTCGATGGTCTCTATCACGAGAGTATTGGCATCCGCATTTCGAACCGGCACGAGGAACTTCTCCAGACTCGTGAATTCCTCCTCACAGCCCAGCACATCGTAGATATTGACGAATCCGACGATGTCGCCAGGCGTGTCCCGCCAAACCAGCAGCCGGGTGAAGGTGTGTCTGGCGATCTCCTTCAACAGGGCCGAGCGGTCCGACTGCATTGCGATGAGGTGGACTTGGCTCAGCGGAACCATGGCCGTGCCCAGACGCAAACCGGGAATATTCACGATCCGGTCGATCATCTCGGTCTGGACGTGGCTGAGAAGTCCTTCTTCCTGGGTGTCGCGCAGGATGGCCCGGACCTGATAGCCCTGGCTCGACGCGATCATGGTCCTGGACGAGACCGGCGAGCCGATCAGACGCGCGAAGAGGTTTGACGTCAGTCGCAGCAACGGCACGACGCCGCACCACGTGAAGGTTTTGTGGCTCGCATACAGCAGGGGGGCGGCCAAGGATGTGAGAACGTCGGCGCGATGGAGAAACACGTTCTTGGGGATCAGTTCGGAGAAGATGAACAACACAGGGGCCATCAGCAGGGCGGTGTAGGCCTCGGCCGCACGCTCGGAGGACGCGATGTCGAGAAACAGGCTCGTGATCGCGCCGGTCGCCACATTATGGCAGAGATTGGTCCCCACGAGCAGCGACAGCAGCAGGCCGGAACTGTCGCGCATGGACCGGGCCAGCAGGGTGGAAAACACCCTGCCACGTTCGGCGTTCAGTCGCAAGCGGAGTCGGCTGAGACGGTAGATGCCCGTTTCAGAGCCGGCGAAGAATCCCGCCAGGACGGCCATGACGGCAGCCAACAACATGAGGGTGACGCTATGATTCATGGCTTACGATCGGTTCCAGTGAGAGGATTACCGTTTCGACGCGGTGCTGATGGATGCGATCCACCGTGAATCTCAGATTGCCCAACCACGTCACGTCCCCCTTGCGGGGGATTCGTCCCAGGAGCGTCGTAACCAGTCCGCCGATGGTGGCGATGCGGGTCTCTTCGATATCGACGCCGAAGACGCCTGCCCAGTCGTGAATGGCCAAATCGCCGGCCAACCGATACTGGAAGGGCCCCAACTGTTTGATCGGCTCGACACCGGTGGTCGCGTCCATCCTCCCGAAGAGTTCCTCCGCGATGTCCTCCGGTCGCACCGAACCGGCGATTCCGCCATACTCGTCGACCACCACGGCCACATCGACTCCCGTCTTGCGAAAGAACTCGAGCAGGGACTCGACCGTCTTTTGTTCCGGGACGAAATGCACCGGCTGGACAAGCCGGTCGACGGAAGCCGCTGGCCTCAGATACAACTGTCGAAGATGCACCATCCCGACGATGTTGTCTCTGTTGTGAACGTAGACCGGGACCTTCGTCAGACGGTGCGTCTGCATCAGCCCGCGGATGGTTTCTCGCGAATCGGCCACGTTGCATGTGACCATATCGACTCGCGGTTGCATGACGTGGCGGACCTTCAGCATCCCGAGATCGACCACCTCGTCGAGGAGCCGGTTTTCATCCTCTGTGATCAGGCCGCGACGTCGAGTTAGGCTCACGAGGGATCGGAACTCTTCGAGCGTGACCATTCGGGGAATGCGGGCGGGTCCGAGGAAGATCCGGAGCACGGGCTCCAGGAAGAGGATTCGGAAAACAAAGGTGATCGGTCCAAACACCTGTACCACGAGAAAAGCGGGCAGCGCCGCGGCCAGTGCCAGAGGTCGCGAGTTCGAGTAGGCCAGGGATTTCGGGAGGATTTCTCCGAACAGGACCAGAATAATGAATGTGACGAAGGCCAGTACGGTCGCCGCTCCCAGGCCCCGCTGACTGCCGACGTGTCGTACGAACACGCTGGACACGGCATAGAACAGGACGTTTACCGTCATGTTCCCGAAAAGGAGACAGTTCAACAGATGCCCCGGCTTTTGCAGCAGGCGCGCGACGAGCTGGTGCATCCGGTGCGTCGAGCCCTTGAGTTGTTTGAGCTGGCGTTGGCTGAGATTGAAGAATGCCGTTTCCGATCCCGAGAAGAATGCGGAACAGCACAAGAGCACGAGCATCAACAGGACATGGCCGAGGTTTTGATAGACTTGGGCAATCATGGCCGATCGTGTGGCCCGGTTTGAGGCAGCCGGATGGTGAATGTGCTTCCCTGATTGACGTGCGACGTGACGCCGATCTCGCCGCCGTGGGCGTCCACGATGCGTTTGCAGAAGGCGAGGCCCACTCCCGAGCCGGAGCTGCAGCCAGCAGGGGAGTTCTGCCCCCCTTTGGTCGTGAAGAAAGGCCGGAAGACGCTCGTCAGATGCTCCGCCGGGATGCCTTTGCCTGTGTCGCTGACCGCGAGGATGATGGATTCGCCGGCCTCAGACGCAGCCAGTTTGAGGATGCCCCCGCCGGGCAGCATGGCGTCGCGTGCATTCAGGATCAGGTTCATCAGAACCTGTTCGATCTGGACGGGCACGCAAGCGATCCGAAGATCGTCCGGGATATTCGTTTGTACGGTGATCCCGTCCTTGCCCAGATCGCGGCACAGGCACGTGAACACCTGCTCGACCAACGTCTTGACGCTCGTGTCCTCCCGTTGGTGTTTCTGGCCGTTGGCCATCGCCAGAACGCTCTGCATGATCTTGGAGGCTCGTTGACAGTTTCGCACCGTCTTGTCGAGGACCTTCTTGGCCAATTCCGCGTCATTCGGATTCTGCACAGCCAACGCCGCATAGGTGGTCAGGGGGGTGAGGAGGTTGTTGATCTCGTGGGCGATCATGCAGGTAGCCGAACCGAGCGTGGCCAATGCCTGAAGCTGGACGTTCTGCGATCGCAGCGCCTTGTTCTCTTCTTCCTTCTGCGCGAGGCACTGGTGCAACGAAAGGCGTTTTTCGATGATGCTTGTCAACGGCCCACTCCTTGTATACAATCCGTTATCGGTGTCCGTACCGCAGCATTATCTACCGGGAACGGCTGTCGTACAAGGCCCTACCCGCGCGGCCGACCGGTTTTTTTGGAGCAGGCGGAGGCGTCGGCCCGAAGAGCCAACGTCGCCTGCCTGGGACGCATAGGTCGACGATCGAGCGAATTCGGCATTCTGACTGAATGCTTTGAACTGACCGGGAGTGCATTGTATGAGTCAAGACAGGAAGAACCGGGACAAGGTGCCTACCGTTCTGGTAGTGGATGATAATCAGCAGAATCTCGAGTTGATCCAGGCCTATCTGGAAGATGTCGAGTGCATGACGGAAGCGGCCTGCGACGGGATCGAGGCCCTCGATCGAGTGGCCCGGAACAAGCCGGATTTGATCCTTCTCGATGTGATGATGCCCAAAATGAGCGGATTCGAGGTCTGCAGGAGGCTTAAGAGCAATCCGCAGACATCCGACATCCCGGTTATCATGGTCACAGCCCTCAACGAGTTTGGCGACATCGAACGCGGCCTCGATTCTGGGACGGACGACTTCGTCAGCAAGCCGATCAACAGGCTCGAACTGCTCACCAGGATTCGTACCATGCTCAAGCTAAAGCATCTTACGGACCGGCTACAGAGGACCGTGGCATATCTGGGAGAGATAGAGAAAACCGCACAGGCGGGCGACTGATATATTGAATGGTATTGAGCGTCCCAGCGAATCTCGATGTGTTGCGGCAGCGGCTGTCTCCGCCAACTGATTGCCCGATAACGCGTCGTTCAAATCCCCAATAGCCGCTACAGCACATACAACCGGCCACCCCGTCCGGCGGGGACGCTTTGTGCGCCTCCAGTGTGTTCAAACCGAAGTTAACACCCCTCACGAATTGGACGATAGTCCAGCAGAACCTTGTTTCCGGCATCATATGCAAGATATTCAGGAGTGAGGGATGTGCGGTTTATTGCAGATTCTCGGCAGGGCGATCACGATCAACACCTCCGAGCTGATCTGGCACTGGCTCAACGAACGAAGACAGGCTCAGGCGGACGTGGAGATGTCTGTGAACCCGCAGATGGACCACGTCCTTGACCTGATGGCTCATGGCAAGTTCTCCGAGGCCAGAGAACAGGTGCGGATTCATCTGTTTGCCGATCCATCGAGCTGCGCGGGCCGGTTGGCCGCCGCGGCGCTGTTGCTCCAAGAGAGCAATTTGAAAGAGGCGATCCAGGAGCTGACCTCGATCTACACGCGTCAGCCGAGCAATACGTTGGCGTTGTATGCGTTGGGACACTGTTACGAGCGGCTGGGCTGCCAGGCGGAGGCGGTCGAATTCTACCAGGACTGCATCAAGTTCAACGGCCAACTCCAACTGCCTGCCCAGCGTCTGGCGGCGATCTATTTCAAAGATGGGCGGATCGCCGACGCCATCGCGCAGTACGAGCCGTTGAAGGAGTTCTATCCGGACGACGTCTCCGCCCTGGTGACCCTCGGGCATCTGTATATTGCCACGGGCGAATACGCCAAGGCGATTGCGACGTTCAACACGGCCATTTTGATTCATCCCGATAACTTCATCGCCCGCGACGACGTTCTCGAACAACACATCTGCGATGGCCAGTTCCAGGAGGCTCTGGACCGGGTTGACGTTCTCTTGACAGAAGAGCCGGATCGAGCCGACCTGATTGCCAAGCAAGCCGACATCGTGGGCATGATGGGGGGGATCAGTGATGCGATTGCCCTCTATCAGCAGGCCCTGCGGATCTGTCCGGACTTCCTGGAGGTGACCATCAAGCTGGGCACCAGTTACCTGAAAATGCACGCGGATCAGCTTGCTGCACAGCAATTCAACAAGGCTATAGAGATCAACGACGCGATCGTCGAGGCCTACATGGGGCTGGCGGCCGCCCAGAAGCTCGCCGGACAGGACGTGGAGGCAGTGAACACCCTCTCGTTGGCCGCGGCGATCCAGCCCAATACGTCGTTCCTATTTGCCGAGACCGCCAAACTCATCCTTAAGGCGGCACTGGAAGCGAACCTCCTGCCGGCTCCAACCGATGGTGCGACGCTCGAACAGACGATCATCGTGGCCCACGAGCACCAGTTGGCCCGATTCCCGAATAACCCGGATTTGCACTACAGACTGGGCATCCTTCACATGAATGCGGCGCACCTCGAGCACGCGTGCGATTGTTTCCGGGCGGCTCTGCAAATCAATCCGACGTTCTCGCGGGCCGCCACAAAACTGGCCGTGTCCCTTTTCGAAACAGGCAATGCCCAGGAGGCACTCAGTCTGGTCACACCGGCACAACAGTACGACGCCGAGACGCTGGATCTGTACTACAGAACTGCGTTGCTGTACTGCAATCGTGTGAAGTTCGCCTCATCCGTGATCAATCTCCAGCGTCAGATCGATCAGAATCCCAGTCCGAACGTCGATCCTGCCACAAACATCTCGATTGTGTTGCAGAATCTCGGGCTGTCCGATACGATCGGCCTGATGTGGGAGAATCTCTGCCAGACCGCGGCGCATGCAGCAGTGGAAACGTCCTGAAACCGCCAGGACGCCCAATTGCCGGCGCCCGATTCTATGCTCGGTTGCCGGTATAGCCGAATGAAACATAACATATCTTATGGGACGTTGCTTAGGGGGGGGGCAAACCGTCGGGTTTACCCCATCGTTTGGGCTACCGGTTTGGCTACAGGCTCTTGCTTAGAATAGCGAGGTTTCTTCCGCTGGTTCACGCAAGCCCAGCGGCCTACCGAGAATCTCCCTGTGCAGGATGGCTTTCTTCAGAGCGTCGGGGTCGCTGTAATCGATGAGGTCGATTGGCTGGAAGCCCATGGGTTGTGTTGGCGATGATTGCGGCGACAGCTTCTCGGGTAGCGGCTCAATCACAGGCTCAGGCGGTCGAGGTTTGACAATCTGTTGGCCGGCCAGAACAACGGCCCGCTGGGCTTCCTTACGCCGGTTGGTCTCCACATCCCGGTCCACGACCGGTGGTGTCGGACGTTCGTAGACGATCACTGAATCGCCGCGTGTGCCATGGCGAATCGTGATTTTGCCGGCCGGGAGCTGGGGAGGCACAGGTCTTTTGTGCGGCGGCTTTTGTAGGGTGCCGGTCGCCGCCTGTTCGAGTTCTCTGGCCTTGGCTTCGGCGGATCGCTGAAACTCCTGTGCCTTGCGCACAAGCCGTTCCTGCCAGGTCTCGCGGTGGTCGGACTTGTCCTTGGCCGGGAGCTTCCGGCGGGGCCCTTGAGTGCCCTTCCTGGCGGTGATTACCTTGGCCAGACCGCCCGCGAGCCAGAGAATAACCATGACGACGAGGACGAGGAGATCGCCCCACTGGTCGGAATCCAGACGCTGTGCCAGCAGATCAAGTTGTGCTCCAAAGCCCGTCAACAATGAGATGTCCCCTATACGCGTACATCACGCCTGATCCGGTTTCTTCGGCTTGGCGATCGATTCACGCATTTGCGTATCGGCCCCGATATTCTTGAGCCGGTAATAATCCATGATTCCGAGATTCCCCGAGCGGAAGGCCTCGGAGATGGCCAGCGGGACCTTCGACTCGTTCTCGACGACCAACGCACGCATTTCCTGCTCGCGGGCGACGGCCATCGCACGACGTTTCTCGGCCTCGGCCTTGGCACGCCGCATGTCGGCTTCCGCCTGGGCCGCCTGAAGCTGGGCGCCGACGTTCTCGCCAACGTCGACGTCCGCGATGTCGATCGAGAGAATCTCAAACGCGGAGCCGGCGTCAAGCCCCTTGTCCAGCACCGCCTTGGAGATCCGATCCGGGTTCTCCAGCACGTTCTTGTAGGTGATCGAGCTGCCGATGGTGGTCACGATGCCTTCCCCGACGCGGGCAATGATCGTTTCCTCGGTGGCTCCGCCAACGAGACGCTGAATGTTCGTTCGCACGGTCACGCGGGCTTTGGCGCGGAGCTGGATGCCGTCCTGGGCGACCGCGTCGATGGTTTCCTTGCCTTTTTTCGGATCGGGGCAGTCGATCACCTTCGGGTTGACGCTGGTCTGGATCGCGTCGAGGATATCGCGTCCGGCCAGATCGATGGCCGTGGCGGTCTTGAAGCTCAGATCGATGTTGGCTCGATCCGCCGCAATGAGCGCCCGGACAACGTTCGGGACTCGCCCCCCGGCCAGGTAGTGACTTTCGAGGTCCTTGGTCGTCAGTTGCAGGCCCGCCTGCACCGCGGTGATCTTGCTCAGCACGATAGTCCGAGAATCCACCCGGCGAAGCCACATTCCGATCAGCTCGCTCAGGCGGACATCCGCGCGGGAAAAATACGCTTGCAACCATAGCCGTGCGAATTTCAGCACGATCAGGGCAACGACGAGTATCGCGATGCCGATGACGATCAGGACGCCCATGACCAACGGATCGCCGCCTTCGAGCAACATTCCACCGAACTGTGACATCTTTCGACCCTTTCCCTAAGTCTCGTCCACGACCCGTACAGTCACTTGGGTCCCTTCGACGCGAATCACCTTGACCTGTTTATCCTTTTGTAGATACCCGCTTTCGGCGACGCATTCAACCCTTCGCCCCTCAAAATCGCACATTCCGACGGGCCGCATGGTGGTCAAGACCCGTCCGGCGCGTCCGATCAGCCGGGCCAGTTCCGGCGTGTCGGAGATCGCGTCGCCGCGTTCGCGTACCGGCGGCATCAGAATCGCACGCTTGCCGAATCGCGTCCTGGGCAGGAGCTTGTACGCCAACGCCAGCAACGACGGCACCATCACGAGGGCGACCACCACGCCGATCCACCCGGCTACCGGACTGTGATTGAAGAACAGCCAGATGCCGCCCACGAGGCAGGCCATCGAGCAGACGCTCAGCAAACCGGCGCTCGGAATGAACACTTCCGCAACAATCAGCACGGCACAGGCGATGTACAGAAAAATCGCAAACAAGAGCCACCCATCCACAGGCGTCGTCCTTTACTTGGCAGGGAGACGGCAGCCTCATTTCAGGCTGTGCCGCCCTGCTCCCGGTGTTTCACGACAACTCGGCTACCATTTATCGCAATGATGGCGACTTTTTCGTCTCTGTCGAGGAATTCCCCTTCCGTCACGACATCGACGAGGGCGTCGCCAAACCGGGCCTTGCCCGCGGGTCGCAGGCGGGTGACCGCCACGCCGGCGTCGCCCGGCTTCAACTGCCGTCCGATGTCTTCCGGAGGGGCGGTCATGCTGATCTGCGAGCCGGCCCCCCTGCCGGTGGCGGTTGGATTCAGGACCAATCCGCTCATCAGGGGCACCCTGGGCAGATACCGCGACACGAGCCACGCGAGGACGAGGAATCCCGTGAAACCCACGCCCAGTGAGAACACACCGGACGACAGCGAATCCCAGTCGCCCGAGGTGTGCGGCCAGGGGAATTCGTCCGGAGCGTTGCGAATCAACATGCCGAACAAGCCCAGCAACATGAACGCGATCCCGAGGATGCCTGCGACGCCGAAGCCCGGCAACAGGAATATCTCGACCAGCAGCAGGATGATCCCGATGAACAGCAGCACGATCTCGACCCAGTTGGCCATTCCGACCATGTATTTGCTGCCGAGCATCAGTGCAAAACAGACGAGGGCCACGATCCCGGGCAACCCAAACCCCGGCGTGCTGAATTCCATATACACGCCCAGGAGCGCCAGCATAACCAGGACTCCCATCACGGCCGGAGAACTCAGCCAACTGACCATGTGCTCCGACCAGGTGGGCTCCAGCAGCATGGGCCGTTCGCTGAACGAAACTCCGTCGCGATTCGCCAGGAAGGCCAACGCATCGTTCACATCCGGAACGACGGCCCGCGCGATACCGTATTCCATAGCCTTCGGAGCCGTTAAAGTCAGCAGTTCGTCGGCTCCGTTGATTTCTTCGGCGTTGGCGACGTCGTACGCATTCGCATCCGTCGGCAGGCTATCGCCCTCGAAGAACTCGTACTGGCCCGTCTGGAGATTGCGGACCCGGTGCACCTCGATCTGCATGGTCACCATGGCCTTGAGCAGCAGTTCCGGATAGTGGTTGGCCTCCGCGGCCCGCTGGAACGCCGCTCGGATGAAACTCTCGGCCTTTTCCCGCTCGACGCCCTCCAGTTTGTTGCCCATTGTGATCGGGGCTGAATCGCCGATGGTGGTGTTCTCCCGCATGATGATGTCCCGACACGAGACACTGACCAGGGCGCCGGCCGAGATGGCCTCCGTGGCCACGTAGGCGACGGTGTGTCCCCGCGGGGCGACATCCTGGATCAGGTACTTCGCGATGGAGTCCGCCGCATCGACCATTCCGCCGTAAGTGCCGATCTGGTAGATCAGATACTCGGCCCCGTTCCGCAGGGCGGTCTCGCTGCGACGCTGGATGGAATAGAGCAGGGCCTGATCGATCGTGCCTTCGCAGGGGATGATCGCCGCCTTCGTGGTGCGATGGGATGAAACCGCCCCACTCGCCGAAATCCACGACACGGCGCACAAAATCAGAATCAGAGTCGCTCGAAAGATCCTTCTCATGCCTGCAATTCTACCCGCCGGCTTGCCTGTCCGCAACCTCGACGGGCAAAGCATGTGAAAAATCTCCCCTCCGATCGACCTTCCGAGCTTTCGCTACGCTAGGCGACAGAGAATCTCGACGCCCCGCTGGATGTCCTCGTCGGTTGTCGCGAAGCTGATTCGGAAATGCGTGTCCCGCTCGCTGAAAACGTTGCCCGGGATCACAAGGACATTGTTCTGGATCGCCCGCTTGACGAACTCGCTGGCGGAACCGTCCGGCGCCTTGGGGAACGCATAGAAGGCCCCCTGCGGCTTAGCCAGTTCGAACTTGTCCTTGAGGCCGTTGTACAGGAGATCCCGCTTGCGGACGTAGCCCTTCACGAGGTCGTCGACGTTGTAGCTCATCGCAGCGATCGCCGCCCGCTGGAACGGCGTCGGCGCGCAGACGAACGTATACTGTTGGATCTTCGTCATTTCCTCGATAACCGGTCGCAGCGACGCAGGCGCAGCAACGTAGGCCAGTCGCCAACCGGTCATCGCATGGCTTTTGCTGAATCCCCGCATCACGAGCACCTTCTCGCAGTACTTGCCGATACTCGTGCTCGGCGCATCGTAGCTGAAGCGCTCGTAGATCTCGTCGGTGAGCACCAGGACGTCCTTCTCGGCCGCGACTTTCGCCAGGGCTTGGATCTCCTCGGGCGAGTAGATGATGCCGGTCGGGTTGCACGGTGAGTTCAGGATGATCATTTTCGTGCGGGGGGTGATCGCGGCCGCGATCTTGTCCACGGGCAGCCGGAAGTCCGGATAACAACTTACGAAGACGCACTTGCCGCCCATCAGGTTCACGAGGTGCTTGTACATCACGAAGTAGGGATCGGGGATGATGACCTCGTCGCCCGGATTGACCAGTGCCATGAAGGCCAGGAGCAGGCCGCCGCTGACGCCGCTGGCCACGATGACGGCCGGGTTCTGCCAGCCGAATTCCGCGGTGACCTGCGCGGAGATCTTGTCGAGCAGGTCCTTCTCGCCGGCCGTCTGGGAGTAGCGGTTCATTCCGGCCTCGATGGCCTGGATCGCCTCCTGTTTGAGGGGCTCGGGCACGTCAAAATCCGGCTGGCCGATCGAGAAATTGACCGGGTTCTTCAACTCCCCCGCCAAAGCGAAAACCTTGCGTATGCCACTTGCGTCGATCAGGCTCGTTCGATCCGCGACCAGCTTCTTCATGAATCAACCACCATTTCCACCAGAGTAACAACGATCAAATGAACACACTGTCCCCATCCTATCCGGCCGGGCGGGGTTGACAAGGGAAAAATCGCTTCGGCGGCTTCCCACAGAGCCTGTCAACGCGTATAATCGTCAGCGCCCATTGGGGGCAGTGCCTGATTTCGAGTATTGAATGGAGTCGTTATGGCTGGTTTTGCACAGCACATGGCGTTTGTCTCTATGCCCGGTAGCGGCGAGTGGATCGTCATCCTGATCATTGGCCTGCTCATCTTCGGACGTCGTCTGCCCGATGTGGCCCGCAGTCTGGGCAAAAGCGTCAACGAATTCAAGAAAGGCATGCGGGAGTTCCAGGACAGCGCCGACGAGGTCGCTCGCGACGTGAACAAGGTCACAAACGAGGTTGCGTCGGATGTGGAGAAGGCCGCAGGCGTGAACGACTACGGCTACCAGGACCCGAATGCCGCTCCGTACGGCGCGGGCCAGTACACGCCTCCCGAATCGGCGAACGTCTCCAGCGCAACGCAGGACAGCGTCTCGGAACCAGTTGCTGCGACCGGCGAGACGACCGAGGGAAACAGCCCGGACTCAGTGGAGCCTCTTGCCGCACAGGATGAGCATAAACCCAACGTTGAGCCTGTGAATTAGCGTCGCCGTCCCCGGTGTCGACAAATGATCTGGAGCGAGAGCGATACCATGACAAGAGGGTTTGGTCCTGCCGTCGTAAGCGTGCTGTTTGTCGTCGCCTGTCAGATTGGGTTTGCACAATCCGCTTCCGAGCCCGCCGCGGCCGTCCGGGACGAGGAGTACGTGCTGGTCTGGGCGGATGAGTTCAATCGGACCGGCCGGCCCGATCCGAACAACTGGACCTACGAAAACGGTTTCGTTCGGAACGAGGAACTCCAGTGGTACCAACCCGACAATGCTTACTGCAAGGAGGGTCTCCTGGTGATCGAAGGACGCCGGGAGCGCAAGGCGAACCCTGCCTATGATCCAAACGCCAGGGACTGGCGACGCAAGCGGCAGTACATCGAGTACACGTCTGCCTGCATCAAGACCGTGGGGCTGCACAACTGGACATATGGGCGATTCGAGATGCGAGGCCGAATCGACACGCGCGCAGGGATCTGGCCGGCCTTCTGGACGCTCGGTTTCGCGCGCGGATGGCCCGGCTGCGGCGAGATCGACATCATGGAGTACTATCGCGGCATGTTGCTCGCCAACGCCTGCTGGGCGGGCGAAAGAAGGTGGGCCAGCGTCTGGGACGACCTGAAGAAGCCCCTCACGGAATTCAACGATCCCGATTGGTCGTCCAAGTTCCACGTCTGGCGGATGGATTGGGACAAGGACAACATCGGGCTCTATGTCGATGACGAGCTCTTGAACACGATCGAGCTGAGCAAGACCATCAACGGAACGCCGGACAAAGCCAATCCTTTCCACGAACCGCATTACATTCTGCTCAATCTCGCTATCGGCGGGGCCAACGGTGGCGACCCCTCAGCCACTGAGTTTCCCAGCGGCTTCGAAGTGGACTACGTCCGGGTCTATCAGAAGGCATCATCGTAGTGTAGGCCAACGTGACGCATTCGGCCAGCCAGTTCGGGCCGTCGTCGCGGTAGGACCACTTCGTGCCGGGCTGGAACAGCAATTCCGCATAGCCGCCGGGTTTGTCGAAGCCGCGGTTTGCGTCGCGAGATGAAAGAGCGCGATGTTATCGAGCCAGTCGCGATCCTTGCCTCGGGAATGCGACCAGCAATGCACACAGAATGCCGGAGGCAAACCAATCACGGCGTGTGCTCTGTCCAGTCATTGGTTCGGCCCCAAACGAGAGCATGCCAAGCTATCGCTCGGCATGCTGGTTGTGCAAACGCAAATACGGACCGCTCGGGTTACACAGGGCCCGACGGCCTACTTGCCGGCCTTGGCTCCGCCCTTGGATGCGGGAGCCGCGGCAGCCGGGGCGGCTGCGCCGGGAGCTGCCGCTCCAGCGGCGGCTTCGGGCTCCTCAGTCTGGCTCTTCTTGCCAGCCGCGCTCTTGCGGTGTCCCACTTTCGGCAAACCCAAGACCGGGTCGCCCTCATTCCATCGCTCCTCATCCTTGAGGATATCGATTCGCTCGGCCCGCGTCAAAACGTTACGGTGCCGCTCCAGTGCATTCTTCAACTTGAGAGAAGGGTCTATGGACATGTACTGTTTCTCCTTTTACCTGATTTTCATCCCATAAGCATCGCTGAAGTAATTCGGAGCAAACGACTCAAGGCCGTTCGACGCCTTGTACTGGGCCCCCACTTCCGCGATTCTTTTCAGCATCTTGTTACCTTCACTACCCGCGACGTTCGGGTTGTCATAGGCCTTGACCGTTACCAACAAGAAACCACTGCCACGAGGCAGTTTTGCTGCGTTCAGGCCGTACTGGGCAAAGAGCGCCGGCGCCTGATCCAAAGGCAGGATGAACAAATCGATGCCATGCCTGCCAAAGTGCTCGACTACCGGCTCCAAGTCCTTTCGTGTTTGGTACCGCGTCAGGACGATCCAGTTGTCGCCCTGCGACACCGGCGCCGACGTATCCTGTTGGCCTGTGGCAGTCGCCGGTGGATTCGCCTTCGGGCGATCCGTGTTCGACGCCGGACTCGGTTCTTCCGTCCCTGTCAGCGAACTTGCCGCAGATCCAAGTCTGTCAACGACGGTCCCGATCGGTGAGCCGACACTGCTGTCTGGCGTACCCGGTTGGGCCTGGCCCAAGCGATACGCGACGAGAACGACCAGCAAGACTACAATCCCGGCAATCGCGCCGACGTAATATGGCACCGAAACCTCGATGCGGCCCTCATTGAACTGCACCGGTCTGGGCCGCCAAGTCTGCACGGGACTCGGTGGTGCAGGCCGAATAACTCGTTCAAGCGGCCGCGACGACTCCTGCTCGACCGGCGTCACCGACGCCGACATTTCAGATATCTGTTCCTGAGACGGCACCGACTCAGATGCCTCCTGGAACGGCAATTCGACTGCCTGTTGAGACGGCGTCTGATCCGCCTCGGACTGCGGCGAGTCTTCAACGACCGGCTCCAACGTCTGTTCGACAACCGGCAGTGGCTCCGCCGCTGGCTTCGGCTCCTGGCCGGCCGGGAGCTCCGGCTTGAGAAGCACCGGCCGCAATTTCTCTAAAATACTCTGCTGCTTAGCTTTAGCGCGAGAACGGCTGATCGCCTCATAGAGGGCCTTTTGTCCTGTATAGCGCTTCATAGCCCACAGCTCCGTAGCGGTCTGCCAATCCATCCACCGGCCCGGATTTCCACAGACTTTCTCCGAGTCGGAAACCAAACCGGTTCTTTATAACGGATTCACGCTGGGGGTTCAACATAAAATCGCACGAATTCGCAGGCGAATCGCCCTTTTCGCCCAGTCATCCCCCATTTTGCCAATTCGGACTTAGACGACATCCGTGGAAAAATGCACGTAGGTGAAGCATTCAGGGATGTGCGAATCGTACACGCCATGCGTGTTGAAGGACCACCCGACCGAGGGATCGGTTAGCCGGCCGTTGTATCGCAGGGCCTCGAAACGCGAGAAATCCATCCGCCAGACGTCGCCGTTTCGCGGGGGCAATGCCCGGCCCTCGGCCAGGGTCCGCATCCCGGACCAGGGGAAGGCCAGTTCGACCGTCCAGCCGCGGTCGAGCGTGGACGGCTCGTTCAGCGTCCCATCGACCTGCACGGCGGTCTGGAGGCCCGGGAAGTCCCAGTCCAGGAACGCCCACCGGCGGCCTCGGGGGTGCTTTTTGTACCGCAGGGCGTCCTGGAAACCGCCGAGGATATCGACGGGACGCTTCAGGAGGTCGAACTCGGGCTTTCGGGAGAAGCCCCCCCGCTCGTAGGCATCCTGCCAGACGTAGAACACCTCGTACACGGTCCCCCGGGCGTTGATCTCGAATTCGTAGTAGCAGTCCCTGCCTGCGATGAACAGCTCCACGTCGTTTTCGAAGTAGATGGGCGAGTCCCGCTCGGTGAACTGGGCCTGGACGTTGGGTTCCTGGACCCAGTAGGCGACGTACAGGTTGTCGTCGTCCCACAGCGCCGCCATGCGGGTGTCGAGGAAGCCGGGCACGCCGGTCACCATGTCCACGAACCGGGGCGACTTCGGGGCCCTCTGCCAGCATGCCTCCGACAGCCGGCCATCGACGACGAGCTTCTCACGGGTCCGATGGCATGTGTAGTGGCCGATATCCTTCTCGTCACAACCATGTTTGTCGTTCATCTGTGCACCTCTACCACAGATGCGCCCATCGGGGCACATCGTTCACATAAAAGGGGACCCGTTCGTTGACTGGAATGAAAAGGAGAACCGTCGCAACGGTGTTGAATGCAAAGGTTCCGACAACAGCAGGCAGAACGAGCCAGCCTGTAGGTCTGAATCGGCGAGTGACGAAAGCTGCTGCGCCCTGCAGGAGAAAGAAGGCCGTGACGTAACCGGTCACGCGTCGAAGAGCGACGGCGAACAAATACTCATGAAGAAGCCCGGAGACGGCAAACGTGGCGATCATGGCGACCCGCGGATTGCGCCAGCGCCCCAACGGCCTGAAGACGTTCTCCAGCAACCATCGATGCATGGGCCGATTCCATCGTCGCCAGAAGTCGGCGGGACTGTATGCCCCCAGCACATTGGACGTCATGAAGAACGCCGCCGGGGCTCCCGCCAGCCGCCAGAGAACCGTATTCGTCTGGAAGACGCACACGAGCCATACACCCAGGCAGGTCGATTTCACAGCGTGTTCCAGCAGGAACGGCCGGGTCGCCCAGTCGATCCGAAAGACGGCGACAGTGGCCGCCGAAGCGAGGCAGAATGCCGCTGCATATCTGCCGGTGTCCAACGCTCGTTGTCGGAGGGACAGGCCGGTCCCGTAGTCGTCGCCACTCCTGGCCACGCTCCAGGCGTAATCGGCCAGGAAGATCATATAACCTCTCAGACGCAGGCGGCTGTCGCGACAGGGATCCAGGTGCAGATCCCACATGTGAAGGAGAAATATCACGAGCACAAGCGTCACCGTCCAGCGGATTGGCTGCATGTCGGTGCGGAGGAAAACGGCACTGCCGAGGACCAGCGTTCCCAGCGCGATGAGGATCGCAGCACGCGATCTTGCCTCCAGCCTGCGAGCACAGAAGAAGAGGATCGCTGTTGTGTAGCCCACCGCAACCGTAAGGAGAACGTCGATAAGGAACACTCCTCGACAGACCCCAGGCAACCGCATACGTCCACGTCTGTCGCCTGCTCAGGCACCGTCTACATTATTCGTAGACGCATTATCCTGGGACTGCTGGCGGACGTCAAGCGACGGGATGTGCGCAGGCGCCTCGGTGACGGGCAGGAACATGCGGATGATAGTGCGTGTACAACGACTGCGACCGGTGCGACGTCCCCCCTCTGCCTGCGCGCATTTGGTCAGGCGTCGGCGGTCATTTGTCGGACTTGGATCGTGCCTCGTCGATCTCTTTCTGGATTCGCTTGGCCAGGTCCGCCGCGGCCACTTTGCCGAGGTCCACGCATTTGTGAATCCCAGAGTTCACGGATCTGGCGAGAGCCTGAGAGTCGATCGACCCCGGCAATTGGGCCAGTTGCACCGGTTTGCCGTCGCCCGGTTCGGGCGTCGGCGCCAGGCAGTAGACTGCCGTGGCGAAACCGGCACAATACACGATCAGCAGGAACAGGAACTTCATTCTCCATCCCATGCGGCGATTTTCCCCCCTTCCGTCGCAGGACCTTGGCGACCGGCCTCCCGGCCGTTCCACACAATCTCCTACTCAAAATCTACGATAGAACGACGGACATGCAAACCGGGGGGAACTCGATGTTACAGGCAGGCGTCGAGGATCGCCTTCAGCGTGCCACAGACGATGGCGGCTTCGTCCTGAGTCAGGCGATTGTGGAACGGCAGCGCGATCGTCCGGCGGCTCACAGACTCCGCAATCGGGAAATCCCCCTCGCGGCATCCGTATCGTTCGGCGATGAAGGGTTGCAGGTGCACCGGAGGAAAGTAATTGCTCACCTGGATACCCTGGCGGGTCAGTTCCTGGAGAATGCGGTCCCGCTGTTCAATCCCGGACCGCCCGGCCAGGCGGACGACGAAGACGAACCAGCTCATTTCGCAACCGGTTGCCTCGCTCGGAACAATGATGCGGTCATCATCAGCCAACATCTCCTGGTACCAGCCGGCCACTTGGCGACGACGGGCCTTGATTTCATCGATCCGCGAGAGCTGTACGAGGCCCAGAGCGCAATTGATGTCGCTGAGCCGGTAGTTGTACCCGAGTCGCTCGTGCGCCAGCCAGCCGGCCTTTGCGGCGCGTCCCTGATTGCGAAGGGATACGCACAGGTCCGCCAGGTCGTCGTCGTCGGTGACGATCATGCCCCCTTCGCCCGTCGTGATCTGCTTGTTCGGATAGAATCCGAACACGCTGGCGTCACCAAACGTCCCGGCCTTCCGCCCATTCAGGGTTGAGCCCAGGGCTTCGCAACTGTCCTCGATGACCGGCAGACGCCGCTGTCGTGCGATCCGACATATCGCGTCGAACTCCGCCGGGTTGCCGAAGACTGCGACCGGCAGGACGGCCTTCGTGCGTTCGCCGATGGCGGCCTCCAACCGCTGTGGATCGATATTCAGGCTCACGGGGTCGATATCGACGAACACCGGCTTGGCGCCCGTCATCATGATGCTTGTTGCAGAGGCAATGAACGTGAACGGTGTGGTGACGACCTCGTCGCCCGCCCCTATCCCAAGGGCCCGCAGGCTCAAAAACAGGCCGCTGGTGCCGCTGTTGACCGCGATGGCCCGCCGGCGGTCGAGATATCGGGCGAACATGTCCTCGAACTCCGCCAGCACCGGACCCAGGGACAGATTCGGGCTGCGCAGCACGTCCACGACGCGTTCGATTTCTCTGTCCGTAATGTCCGGCCGCGACAGCGGTATCCTCATGACGATCTCCTTGTGCCGACAGCAACGTCCGCAACCATGATGTCACTGCATGAGCCACCCTCATGCAGGAGTCATCAGTCTATCGGCTTGCGTCAGGCGTCGGACGAGGGATCTGTGCAAATGGGACGCGAATCTTGCGTTGACGTCGTGCAGCGAACCTCGACACCCGCTGTGTTATGGGACGCGGTTCGTGGGCGGGACGCCACGGCGTAAACGTGTGGGGATGAAATCTGATTCTGTCACTAACGGCGCCGTGAATTCAGGCCGAAAGACAGTAAGGCAGCAATGGACTTATTCAGGAATCCTACTCATGGCAAAAGGCAGGAACGTACTGACGACGGGTGATGTCGCGAGAATATGCAATGTGGCGCCGCGCACCGTATCGAAGTGGTTCGATTCCGGGCAACTCAAGGGCTACCGCATCCCGGGCAGCAAGGACCGGCGCATTCCACTGTCCGAACTCGTTCGCTTCATGAAAGCGAACAACATGCCCACGGATGCGCTCGGGGTCGGCAAGATCCGGGTTCTGGTCCTGGACAGCGACGAACAGTCGGGCAATGGCCTGCTGGAGGCATTGCGGAACCGGGGCAGCTACGACGTCCTGGTTGCGAGGAACGGATTTGAGGCTGGAGCGGCGGCCCAGAAATTCTCGCCGCACGTCGTGCTGATCAATCTACTGACCAACGGCATCGACGCACACGCGATTTGCGCGAGCATGCGGTCCAACGAAGACCTCGCGACGATCAAGATCCTGGCGTTGGCGAACGCCCTGGGCAGCCAGGAAGCCGTGGCGCTGATGCACAAAGGCTTTGACGGTTACGTCTCAAGTCCCTCTGACGCCGGAGAGATCGTGAAGAAGATCGAGGAAGCCACCGCAATTATCTACTGACGACAACGGGTCGTTGCAGAGGCAATGCCTTGCCACGTCAGTTCGACCGAGAATCCTGCATGGACGCTTCCTGATTGGGCTGCATCATTCGCTGATGCAGCCCACGATTTATCGCCCCAACAGGTTTGTAATGGTTCGTTCCCCCAGCGGAATCACTTCGCAGTCCCCGATTTGAATTCGTCCCTGGTCCGGGCCCGACGCATCGGATGGAGCGTGAGTCAGGCGACATACGAAGACGCCAACCTCCCGGGTCTTGAGTTTCACCGGCGGCGGCCAGAACAAGTCCTCCTTGAGGACCAACTGTCCGCCGATTGCCTCGGTCGCCCAGCCGGAGAAGCCAAAGATCGCGAGAACGAGAACACCCCGCCGATGGTCTTTGAGCGAGATCACGATCCCGGCGTCCTGTTTGTCACGCAGCCAGGGACAGGTGGCCCACTGACCTCGGTCATTGAGGTAGTGGAGCCCGGGGACCGTCTTATCCCTGGAGTGGAATGGATTCTCGGGACCGCCGAAGCAGCTTGGCGTATTCTGATCGCTCGGCCGATACACGTTGAAAAACGGTACCGACGGTTTCCCGGACGGCGCCGCAAACGGACGACATCCGAATAAATCGGCCACGAGGAACTCGAGCAAGTAGTTGACCCGCTGGCTGCCGATAATGATCGCCGTGCCGGCATTGGCCCCCTGCCCCGTTCGCTCGAAGACCTCCCGAGTTCGATGGATGTCCTCCACAAGCACCTGCTGATCCACGATGTGGTCCATGGGCGAGTAGCGAAACGGGATGTACTGGAATCCCAGCGGCGGCGGCGGCGATCCCCCCTCGGCCCTTGACGAAAGCCGTTGTACGACGAGATTCGCGACGCTCGCATCGCGCCGGGAAATCCATCGCCAGAGCACCTCCCCGTCGCGGGTCAGTTGGTATTCGCCGAGGTAGATCGTCACGGCCCCTCCGTGGCGGGTGATCGCGGTCCACAGCGCGGCGCGTCCGGCCCCGAACAGGGAGCCGGGCAGCTCATCGGCCGGCACGCCATTCTCGACCAGCCAGTTGCACAGCCGCCCCAGCAGAGCGAAAGGCAGCCCCGGTGAACGATCATTGTAGAGCTTGGCGATTGTGTGCCGATTGACCCCCACGGCCTGAGCGATCTCCTGGATCACGCCGTGATGATCCAAACCGTGGTCAGCCAGCACGTCCTTGAGACGGCTTTCCACCTTCATGAGGTTCCTCCTTGCACATATGGCAGTGAAGATAGCCGAAGGGGCTGCATTTGGCCACAATTCATTCCGTAGACCACTTCCGGGCAGCCTGCCAAACGGTTACTTACATAGCCATTTTATTGTTCTGTGGCTCCCCTCGGCATCCGTACTTATCGTCGTTTTAAGGCCATTTCTTGACGCCGTCGGGCGTTTCCGATACATTTCTGAAATGGTTCTTTGGAGTAACATAGTATCTCGGAAGGAATCGGATGGCAACAGGCCACGCGGGAAAAAACTCGGGCGGTGTGAGTCGTCCGCTGCCCCGGTCCGTTTCTTCCACCCGCATCGAAGGAGAATATCGTGCACGCAGCCGACCTCACCCGTGCCGTAAAGCGACTGAGGCATGCCCCCTGGCCATCACCCGTGACTGACAAGGCCCTCGCGTGGTTGGCTGAGTCCCCGTCGAAAGCGGTTCTCATCGAGGCCCTGAGGCATGCGAAAACCGCTCCTGTGGCGATCGAGATCTTCTGTGCTCTCGACATCGAGTGCGAGCAGGTGTACGAGGCCGTCCGACGCACGATCGAATGCGATCCGGCCTCGTGTTGGGCCCTTGTCGAAAGCCTGAATCGGCTTGCGTGGTTTGGTGGAATTCGGGCATTTTTGAGCCTGAACGACCCGCCGGAGTCGTCGCCCTGCGTTTATCCTTTCTACATCCTGGCTCGAAACAAGCTGTTCATCCCCTCGAACATGCCGTCGAAGCAATACGCGTACCTTTATCGGGGCCTGTGGCGCCTATTGCCTGTGGCGAGGTCCGAGGATTGGCAGGGGCTTCATCACTCCGTTCTGGCCATCGTGGAGATGATGCAGAGGCACCTGCGGATGTCTCAGCCGGATTCGTTCGTGGTCTATCTGGCGGGATTGCTGCTCGGCCGAATCGGCTCGTTGCAGACGGACATGGATATGCTTCGCCTTCGTGCCTACGACGACGTGGACCACAGAGTAAGGACCGCCGCACACCTGGCGATGAGGCAGATCCAGTTTCTGCGATTCGACGCACATCCGAGCCTCGCGGCGTCGTGTCTGTACAGACGCGTCGGATAACACGGGTCGTCAATAGTCCTTGTATTTCCGCAGCCATTGCGGCCAGTCGTCGGCGGTCACGCCGCCCCCCCCGGGTCCAGTCTCCGTTGATGTTATAGTTACGGTGCCATCGCAGGGTCCACAGCTCCTTGAGCCCGACGTGACGCACCGACCAGTCGACAAAGGCCAGGTTGGTCCAGCCGCTGTGGCGGTCGATGCAGAACTGAT
The DNA here is from genome assembly GCA_964507995.1 of uncultured Pirellulales bacterium. GTDB lineage: Bacteria > Planctomycetota > Phycisphaerae > Sedimentisphaerales > Anaerobacaceae > PLanc-01. The sequence goes on from CAZDTD010000016.1 coordinate 23,565, forward strand.
TCATCTCCCCTGTGCTGCCCTTGTCGCCCCAGCCGTAGTCGAAGGGCAGCGTCACCGGCGCGTCGGTATCCTGGGGCCAGGCGTCATGCCAGGTGTTGTCGCCAAACAGCGGTACCTCGCCGGCCTTCTCCAGTTTCTGCGTGCTCTTCCAGAAATTCGACGCCGGCCTGCCGGTCCCGCGTCCCTGCGGACTGTAATTGGTCCAGTTGTTGATGCTGTAACTGCCGACAAAGTGCATCGTTGCCGTTTCATGACCGGTTGGATAGCGGTTGTCGACGTCGCGATACCATGCTTTGAACGTCCCCCAGTCGGATGCGTTGGCGACTTCCCGCGTGGCCGTTGGGCAGAATCGCATCTTGTCGTCCTTGTAGTAGGGTCGCAGGGCGTTCATCCACAACCCATAGGACTCGGGTCTTCCGGAGTTCTGCGAGTGCTGCAGGTAGCCCCAGCCTTCGTTGAAGTAGCCGTCATTGTCGTCCGTGTATAACTTGAACAGCAATCCCCAACTCTTGAGCCGGGACATACAGGTGACGGACTGGGCCTGTTTCTTGACCTTCGCCAGCGAGGGCATCAGGATGGACATCAGAAGCGCGATAATGGCAATGACGACCAGCAGTTCGATGAGCGTAAAGCCCCGAAACCTTGCCATGGCGAATCCTTCCCTCTGCGAAACCGATGACATTTCGGACAAACCGATCACCAATAAAGACATTCTATCGGATCGTCCCGGTGAGCACAAGGCATAAAACGCCGGCGGCGATCACTTCTTCGTCCGTTCCTGGAGCATATAAGTCTGGAGCCGAATCAACATCTCGCTGCTGACGGTTCGGGCAGACAAGTCTCCCAAGACCACGCCGTATCGGTCGTCGGACAGCTTCCAGTGCATCACGATGGAGTAACGATCGTTGAGGTTCACCTGATCCCCGTAGAAAACGACCTCGCGTCCCTGGCTGGCCATATCGTCCCGGAACTGCATGAGATTGCTGAGGATTCGGCTCTTGCAGGCATTGTCGCCCGCAAGCGTGTATTGCAGAAGCAGCTTGCTGTCCTCGTACATCTGGGTCCCCACGGCGCTGGCGCCGCCGAAGAAGCTGCCGGTGACCAGCAGGGCCAGGAGAATGACGGCTGCCGCGGCGAGCCGGCTGATTCGCAACTCCGCGAACATGCCGACCAGGTCCATCCGATGGGGGATCAGCCGGCCAGGGATTTGGCTCTTGATCTTCTGTGCGAGCCTGGGCCGGGCACGGTCGAAGCCGCACTCGCCGAGAGTCCTCAGATGATCCTCGATTTCCCGTGTCCTCATGGCTGTTCTATCCCTTTCGATTCTCGGAAAGCGACGTTCGCAAGTTGAATCACTCGTTCGTCACTTCCTTCCTCAATGTCTCCAGGCCGCGATTCAATCGACTTTTCAGCGTTCCCTCGCGGACTCCGGCGGCGTCCGCTGCCTCGGCAATCGTCAGTTGCTCCATATAGTGCAGCACAACCGCCTGCCTGAGCTTCCAGGGCAACCTCTGGACCGCCTGCCGCACGAGATCGCGTTGCTCCTGTTGGCCAGCCTCGAACGAACTGTCGATCCCCTCGGCCGGGGGCTCGACTGTCTCGATGCTGACGCTGTCTTTGCCTTTCAGCCGCCGTCGGTGCAATCGCGACACGTTGCCGGCAATCCGGAACAACCAGCCGCTGAGGGCCTTGCCTTCCCGGAGCTGCTGGATATGGCGCCAGGCCCGGATGAACGTCTCCTGCGTCAGGTCCTCACTGATCTGCCGATCGTGTCCGACGGCCCGCATGAACAGGTAGATCCGCTGATAGTAGCGGTCCACAAGTTCCGTGGCAGCGGCCTGCTCACCCTGGCGAAGCCGCCTCGCCAGCACAGCAGCCTCTTCAGCGGGCGCCGGGATGGGTTGCACGCTTGCCACTTCACTACTGAGATGCGCCGTGACGGCCGTCTGTTCTATCGCCTGGGTGTCTTTTTCCATTGTCGTACCCAAACACAAGACCGCACTCTCAGTATATCCGAGTTGCCATTCGTACACAAGAGCTTTATTCAAAAGGACTTGCAGTATTCGAGGTCGTTCCGGCCGGGAGGTGTCAGCCCCCGGAACGCGGGGTCAACACAACCGTATCCACGACCTGCCCATCGGCCTTCTTTATGGTCGCCTGCAGGCGGCTGTCCGATAGCTCGACCTGGACAACCATGTCGGGCGCGTTGATAAGGATCGGATAGCGATTGGCCGATTCGTTCGGGTCGATCCGGGCAAAGTGGTGCGTGTGGCCGCAGAACATCAGATCGATGCTCGCCTGGTTCAGGATAGGCGACCACAGCGCATGAACCTGCGACGCCCCGTATGCTCGCGTATCCACGGACGGCGGCATGTGCATCAGGACCACTCGATACGTCGATGTCTGGAAGGACTCGTCCTGCACGATACGGCCAAGCCACTGCGTCTGTTCGGCCCGATAGGCGTCGAAGTCCACCAGCCCGGAGTATTCTTTGTTCGAATCGGGCTTGTCTTCGCCGGTATCGAGAATGAGGAAACTGATAGGCCCGTGCCGGAAGGCGTAATAGTACCGTCCGTTGGGTGTCGGGAAGTAGTCGAGGAGGCCCCTGGCCAGGGCCCCGCGGGTTTCGTGGTTGCCTCGCACATACACGAACGGCGTTTCCCTCGCGAAACGCCGGATACAAATATCAAGAAAACCGTCAAACGGTTGGTTCTCCCGGCTCCAGTGGTCAATCATGTCGCCGTTGAGGAACACCATGTCGAGGGTGCTCAACGGGACCTGATTCAACAGGGAATCGAGTCTGCGCGCGTCTTCATGAATGTCGTTGACTACACAGAACGAGAACTCGTTTTTCTGCGGGTTCCAGGTCTGAACGAAATAGGGTCCTTCCACGATTGTATCGCCGAAAGCGACCTGATAGGGATCGAACTTCACAATTTCCCTGGAGACGACACGATACTTGTATCGGACGCCCGGCTTCAGCCCGGTCAGCGGGATTCTGTGAATCCTGGCGTTCGCATCGACAAGGCCGTGATGGCTGGCAAACGCGGTCTTCACATCATTGCCGTCGGCCGGCGAGTACTCCACCCGCGAGACGCAGTTCCTATTCGTGAACCAGACCACCGTGGCCGAAGACTCCGTGACCGCCTGCAGATAGGGGCCGTGAACGATGTCCAGCTTCTCCGTATCCTGCGAAAAAGCGGACGGCAGTTCGACCAGACAGGCCAAGACGATCGCAACTGAAAACGCTCGACGCACTCTTGCCATGTGACCTCCAAAAGCCGGATGATTACGATACAGTCCGCCGCGTGACCGCTCACGCAGAAGGCAAACCAGGATACGCCACGTTTCCGGGGGTCGCAAGGATTTCCCGATTCGGTTTGTTCAGACGGTAAGTCCGATGAACTGTTTGAGCGTTTGGGCGTTGTGGATGGCATGGCCGCCCACGTCGTTGTTGAAGTACGCATAGGCAGCCCGAGCGGCCTTGCTCTGGCTCTTGATCCAGTCGGCCCACTCGCGAAGCGTGTTGTCGATCTCGACCGTGTCGAAACGCTGAGCGTAGTACTCAAACCATCTGTCCTTGCGGAGCTTCTCCGGATAGAACCGGCCGACCCAGTGATCGTAGTGCCAGCCGGAGGCGCCGATTCGAATGTCACACCGACCATTGTCCATAACACATGCTTGGGGATTTACGTTTTCTATCGACGATCAACTCCACTACTTTACCCGCCGTTGAACTGGTATAATAGCGTCCTGTTGAGATTGCGGCGATCTGGGCTGTCAGTGGCAAAACCGGGGGCCGAACGTGAAGGTCCAATGCGAGCTATGTCCGAAGACGTGCATCATCGGGCCGGGCCAGAGCGGCGAGTGCCGGGTCCGCGTCAATCTCGACGGCGTCCTCCGCAGCGTCGTGTACGGGTTCCCCTGCTCCCTTGCCGCGGATGATCCGGTCGAGAAAAAACCGGTGTTTCATTTCCTGCCGGGGACGAAGATCCTGTCGATAGCCACGGTCGGCTGCAATCTGCACTGCAGGAACTGCCAGAACTGGGAGATCTCGCAGGCGAATCCCGAGGACAGCCGAGCATTCGTATGCTCGCCCGAGAAGGTCGTGGCCCTGACGAAGCAGTACAACCGCCCATCCATCGCATACACCTACACCGAGCCCATCGTCTACTACGAGTACACCTATGACACGGCCAGGCTCGCGAGGGAGGCGGGCCTGCGAAACGTGCTCGTGACGGCCGGTTACGTCAACGAAGGACCCTGGCGAAAGCTCCTGGCGCACATCGACGCCGTGAGGATCGATCTGAAGTCCATGTCGGAGGCGTTCTATCGCGATGTCTGCTCGGCAACGCTCAAGCCGGTCCAGAACGCCATCGTGGTCGCCAAATCCATGGGCGTCCATGTCGAGGTCGTCAACCTGGTTATCCCGACCCTGAACGACACACCCGAGGAACTCAGGACGCTCTCCCAGTGGGTCAAGGCAAACGTCGGCAAGGAGACGCCCCTGCATTTCAGCGGCTTTTACCCGATGTACCAGATGCGGCACCTGCCGCCGACCTCGCTGCAAACCCTCGAAACCGCGCGCGACATCGCGATGAGCGAGGGACTGGAATACGTCTATATCGGCAATCGGCAGAGCGAAAAAGGGGAGAACACCTATTGCCCTGCGTGCAAGAAGCTCCTGATCCAACGGGTCGGCTTCATGGTCCTGCAAAATCGGTTGAAAGACGGGCATTGCCCCGACTGCGGACGGGAGATCTATGGAGTGTGGAAATGACGCGAAGGCGATTCCTACATCGTGTTGTTGCCGTTGTGACGGCAGTCGCTGGTTGCGCGTGCTGGATGGGACGCAAAGCCCTGCCCCGCCGGGTTGCCCGGGCGGAGCGACCGGCGAAATACCCCGGCGTCATCTCGCCGATGGGGAATATCGCAATACAATCGAAGTGGAGTGGTTGAAATGAACGCGAGACGGAAACGAAAGAGTATGCCGATCCTCGTGGCGTGCCTGCTGATCGTAGCGGTGGCCGTGACCGGGCGGTATGTCGTGGAGGGACCGGCTGGGATTCCACTGCCGGCCGCCGCCGGAACAAAGACCGTGCTGAAATCGTCCATCGCCGGGAGTTGGTACAGCGACAACGCAAACGAACTTCGCTCGCAGATTGCAGACTTCCTGGCAAAGGCCCAGGTTGAGCCCAAACAGGATGTCATCGCACTGGTGCTGCCGCACGCCGGCTATGCCTACTCCGGCCCGACGGCCGCCTATGGAATCAAGTCGCTGGGCCGAAGCTACAAACGCGTCGTCGTGATCGGGCCGACGCATCGCCTGCCCCTGGAGGATGCCCTCAGTGTGCCTCGCGCGACGCACTACGAAACGCCTCTGGGCCAGATCGCTCTCGACGTCGAGTTCATCGACAAGCTGTTGCGGTACCCTGTCTTTCAGAGCGTCCCGGCGGCCCACCAGGGGGAGCACAGCGTCGAGATCGAGGTCCCCCTGCTCCAATACAAGCTGGGGGACTTCAAGCTCGTCCCCATCGTCGCGGGACAGTGCTCTCGCGAGGCGACCGCGGCGGCAGGCAAGATCCTCGCGAGCCTGATCGACGCGGATACGCTCGTCGTCGCCAGCTCGGACTTCACGCACTATGGGTCACAGTATCGGTATGTGCCCTTCAAAGAGAACATCCCCGAGGGCATCAAGAAACTCGATATGGACGCGTTCGAGTTCATTCACAAGCTCGACGCTCCGGGCCTGCAGAACTACCGGGACGAGGTCCACGCGACGATCTGCGGCTGCGTCCCCATCGCCGTGCTGCTGGAGATGCTCGGCAAAGATACGAAGGTCGAATTACTTCGGTACGCGACTTCCGGCGAGGCGATGGGCGACTATGCGAATTCCGTCAGTTATCTGGCGGTCGCCTTCGAGGGGGCATGGGCCGTTGCGTCGGCGCCGGAGCAAGTCCGCCAGCCGACGTTGACCGCCGAGGACAAAAAGCTCCTGCTGGACCTGTCCCGCAAGACGATCCGCTATGCCCTCGACAACCAGAAGATTCCCGAGCCGTCGGATTTGAACTTCACGCCGACCGAATCCATGAAACCGCCGCGAGGCGCCTTCGTCACGCTCGAGAAGAACGGCCAGTTGCGAGGTTGCATCGGCGATATCTTCCCGCAGCGTCCCCTATACAAGTCCGTGATCGCCAACGCGATCTACGCCGCCTTCGGGGACCGACGGTTCCAGCAACTCCGAAGCGACGAATACGACCAGATCAAGATCGAGATCTCGGCGCTGACTCCGCCGACGCCCGTCGCATCGGCCCAGGACATTCGCATCGGAACCGACGGCATGGTCCTGCGAAAAAACGGGCGTTCCGCGGTCTTTCTGCCACAGGTGGCGCCGGAGCAGGGATGGGACCTGGAGACGACGCTCCAGCATCTGTCCGTGAAGGCCGGTTTGCCGGCCGATGCCTGGAAGCAGGACGCGACGTTCGAGGTCTTTCAGGCCGATGTGTTCGGTGAAGAGCCATGAAACTCGCCCGCGGCCTGATGATCGTTGCCTACGGTCTGGTCGCCATCGTGGCCCAGACGCTGCTCTTTCGTGAGTTCATCACGGCGTTCGAGGGCAACGACATCAGCATCGGCCTGTTTTTCGCCTCGTGGTTCCTCTGGGTGGGCCTGGGGGCGATGTTGGTCCGCCGGTGGGACCGATTCGCCGAAGCCCTGCTGCGGCACATCGAGCTGCTGTTTCTGCTGTACATCCCAGCGTTTGTCCTCCAACTGTTGCTGGTCCTGCAAGTCCGCGAACTGGCGGGCATCGCCTCCTACAGCCTGCTGGCCATTCAAACGATGGTTCTGTGGTCAATGGCGGTCAACGCGCCAGTGAGCCTCGTCACGGGCGTGCTGTTCCCGGTCGCCTGCCGATGGATCGAGCAGACGAACGCATTCCCCGTCTCGCGTGTGTACGTCCTCGAAGCCGTCGGCAGCTTCGCAGGCGGCCTGGCCGTCACCGCCCTGCTCGCATGGCATGTGCCCACGGTGCAGGTGTCCCTGGTCCTGGCCTTCGTTCTGGCGGTCCCTATCGTCGGGGTGTCCGTGTTCTCCCCGACCCGAAGCCGGCGGATCGCGGTGGCCCTCTCACTGGCGACCGTGGCCTGCGCATCGGCGATCCTGCTGACGAAGGCGGACGATGTCCTCGTGCGACGACTCCAGGAGGCCAAATGGAGCAGACTGTTGCCCCGCGAGGCCCTCCATGGCGCGTTCCTCACGGCTCAGGCCGAGTACCTCTATGGCCAATACGCCGGCCAGTGGATCGCCATGCGGGAAGGCAGCGTCTGCGAGGCGCTGCCGAACGAGGAGGAAGCCGGCCAGACTGTCGCGACCGTGCTCTGCCAGGATCCCCAGGCCAAGCGGATTCTGGTGATTGGCTCGGGCCTGGCGATCTGCAATCGGCTTTTGATGCTGCCGCAGATCGAACACATAGCCTGGGCTCATCCCGATGCGGAATACGCCGGACGGCTGTTGGAGATTCTGCCGAGCGAGTTCGCGGTGAACGACCCTCGCTTCCGTCCGGTGACAGGCGAGATTCGCAGGGATCTGGCCGATGCGAAGGACGGCTTCGACCTTGTTGTAGTCAATCTCGCCGATGCGGCCGGTTCCGCGTTCAATCGCTACTACACGGTCGAATTCTACGAACGCGTGAGAAGCTCGCTGCGTTGGGGCGGCGCGGTTGCAGTGGCTATCGTGGGCGGCGAGAACGTCATGGGGGCCGAACTGGCTGCTCTCGGGGCCTCGACACGCGACACGCTGGCCGAGGTCTTTGGGAGCCAGGTCCTGGCGCCGGGCGAACAGACGTGGCTGGTTGCCTCAGATTCCACGGAGCTCACCGACGATCCGGCGGCCCTGCGTGACCGTTTTGCTTCAATCGAAGGTTCGGAGCGGGTCTTCCCGCCGGCGGGTCTGCTGTCCGTGTACCTGCCCGACCAGATCGCTCGGGCGACGACAGCCTACGACAAGGCCGATCTACCGGAGGGCCTCTCGGTCAACCGGGACTCGCGTCCATTGACGTACCTCTACGGTCTGTTGCTGGCGGCGAGACAATCGGGGGCCTCCGTGGCGCGATTCGTCAGGCTACTGGCCCTCGCGGGCGGGATGCCCTTCCTCATCCCGGTCGTCGTCTTCGTTGTATTGCGGATACTGGCGACGTCGGACCGGTTGTCCGACGCAAGACCGTCGAGTTTTGACAGCGTGTTCCTCGTCTTTTCCACCGGTTGGGTCGCCATCGCGATGGTCCTCGTCCTGATGTATCTGTACGAGACGCACTTCGGCTCGCTGTACCTGCACGTCGGTCTGATCTCGTCGCTGTTCATGGCCGGCCTGACCGCGGGCGCGTTGTTGGTTGGTTGTCTGCTGGCTCGACACCCCTCGCATCGTTTCGTGCACGTTCTCTTGATCGTCCTGCTTTTGATACACACGATTGTCCTGGCAGCCTCGGCTCTCGCGTCGTCAGGTTCTTGGGCAGGCAACGGAGAGACCCTCTTTCGGTCAGAGCACGGCGTCTTCACACTGGCCTTCGTCCTGTCGGGCCTGTGTTGCGGCGGGTATTGGCCCATCGCGGCGGCCCAGCTCGCCGCCGGGACATTCCATCCGGGGCAGGCAGGCAGCCGACTCGAAACCGCCGACCACCTGGGCGCCTGCATCGGGGGACTCGTGACGAGCCTTCTGATGATTCCGCTGCTCGGGACCAGTGTCTCGCTTTGGATTCTCATCGGCCTCGTGCTGGCCAACGTCCCAGCCGGCATAATGGGCCTCTGGCGATCGGCGACTGCCGGCATTCCTGTCGAAGGCGCGGGGCTCAGACGTGTCGGCTATGCTTTGCTGGGCCTGTGCATCTGCGTCATCCTGGGCTCGAACATCCTGGCGCGGATGAACGACAGGTTGCAGCCGGCGTTACCGCAACAGGTCGTCGCGGCGCTGGCAGGCGAGCGGCCCACTCGGCACACATCGGTGTCCCTGGCAACCGGGGGGAGGAAGGCGAGCTATGTCACGATCCTCGACTCGGACCAGAAACCGACAGCCTATCTGTTCAGTTCGGCCGATTTCGCACCCGAGGTCCGGGGCTTCGGCGGCAGGCTCAACCTCGTGGCCCAGGTCGACGCCGCAGGCAAGCTTGCGACGCTGTTGATCGTGTGGTCCAACGAGACGCCCTCCTATCTTGAAATGCTCCGCGATTGGCTCGACTCGCTCAAGGGAAAGGACCTGTTCGGGAGAGAGCCTCTTGCAGGTGTCAATGCAGTCGCTGGGGCAACCGTCAGTTCGGATGCCGTCCTCACGGCACTGAGGACGTCGGGCCAACGATTCGCCGCCGAGATTCTCCAGGCCGGGGTTGCTCCGAAAACAGTCAGACCGAGAGTCGTCGCCGACGCGACGGTGTTGTATCTGGTGGTCACGACACTTCTGGCCTTCCTGGCGATCTACAACGGCGGCGCTCGCAGTCGAGTCGCAGTGCTCGTCCTGACCTTCGTCCTGGGCGGAGTCGTCTTGAACGCCCAGTACTCCACGGAACAGATCGCCACCCTGCTGTCGTGGAACACCCCGGCGGTGGCGCTGACGGGCGTGTTCTTTCTGACGGTAGGCGTTCCGGTCCTTGTGCTGCTGTTTGGAAACATCTACTGCGGCTATCTCTGTCCCTTCGGCGCCGCTCAGGAACTCTTGGGGTATCTGTTGCCGCGGAGGTTTCGGCTGGGTTCCGGTCACGAAGAGATGCGGTTGGCCCGCTTCATCAAGTACATTGTTCTGGCCGTGCTGATCGCGGGCTTCTTCGTCGTGCGGGACCGTCGAACTCTGGCGGGCGATCCGCTCACGTCGATCTTCGCCCTGCGGTCGGCTTCTTCACACTGGCCTGCGTGGTTACCTGTCGTCGCAGGGATTGCCCTGGTCGGCTCGGCGTTCTACGTCCGTTTCTGGTGTCGTTACCTGTGCCCGGCGGGGGCGTTTTTGTCGCTGCTCAACCGCTTTCGCCTGCTGCGGCGATTCAATCCGCCCAAATGGTTCGCCCAATGCGAGTTCGGCCTGACGGTCTCAGACCACCTTGACTGCCTCTACTGTGACCGGTGTCGCCACCCGGTGAAATCGCTCTCGGCGGACACGTCGCAATCAGCCGGCGGCGCACTCATACTTGCTGCGGTTCTCCTCGGGCTCTTTGTCGCAGGGCTCTCTGTGAGCCAGTTCCGCCTGGCCATGCCGGAGGTTCTGCAGGAATCGATTGCGGCGACCGGCGCCGGTGGGCAACCGCGTGATGTGGACGTCCGACAGATGCGGACCTTGATCGAACAGGGGCGATTGTCGAATCACGAGGCCGAACACTACAAGAAGATAGAATGAACCATCGAGTTTCGCATTCACCTCTCCGCGGGTATAATCGCCGGCATGGACAACGTGGCGGTCAGCACGATTTTCAGCCAGATGGCCGATGTGATGGAGATCCTCGGCGAGGACCGATTCCGCATCAACAGCCATCGCACGGTCGCCAGAATCCTCAGTGAGCTGCCGGCCGATGTGGCGACTCTGTTCGACAGCGGCGAGCTGGCCGAGACCCCCGGGATCGGCAAATCCTCGCTGGCCAAGATCGAGGAGTTCGTCAAAACGGGTGAAATTCAGGCCCATCGGGACCTGCTGGCGAGGATTCCCGCCTCCCTGCTGGAACTGCTCAACATCCCCGGCGTCGGGCCCAAGACGGTCAAGGCGTTCTACCACGACCTGCACATCCGGAGCCTCGACGATCTGAGAAAGGCCCTCGACGACGGGCTGGTCGAGACACTGCCGGGCTTCGGGTCCAAGAAGGCCGAGGCGATCCGCAAAGGGATCGAGTTCGTCAAGAAGGCGACCGGCCGCATACGTCTTGATCAGGCGATGCTGGCCGCTGGGATCGTCGTCGACTTTTTGAAGCAACTGCCGGGCGTGGACAGGGTCCAACCGGCCGGCTCGCTTCGCCGCCGAGCGGAGACCGTGGGCGACGTGGACATCCTCGTCTGCGGCGACGCGACGAGCGGCGAGACTGCCGAACAGATCCTCAACACCTTCGCGAAGGCGCCCTTCGTTGAGCGAGTCCTCGGCGCAGGCGGAACAAAGGCCTCCATCCTGCTCCGCACGCAGGCGTCGCCCGTTCAGGTGGACGTGCGGGTGGTGCCCCCGGAGAGCTTCGGCGCGGCGGCTCAGTACTTCACCGGCTCGAAGGCGCACAACATCCGCCTGCGGGAGATCGCGGTGAAGGCCGGCTTCAAACTCAACGAGTACGGCCTGTTCAAAGGCGAGGAGCGGATCGCCGGGACGACGGAGGATGAGATCTACGCGAAATTGCGTCTGGAGTACGTGCCCCCATTGTTACGCGAGGACCGCGGCGAAGTTGAGGCCGCAAGGGAACACGCCCTTCCCCAACTCGTCGCGTTGGACGATATCCGCGGCGATTTCCACTCGCACACCAATGCCACCGACGGCGCCACCACCATCGAAGAAATGGCCCAGACCGCCAAGTCGCTGGGCTACGAGTTCCTCTGCATCACGGACCACTCGCAGTCCACGGTCATCGCCAACGGCCAGTCGCCCGAGCGGCTCGCCGGGCAGATCGAGGAGATCCACCGAATCAATGCCAGGCTCAGGGGGATCACGATCCTGGCCGGGGCGGAGGTGGACATCCTCGCGGAGGGCCGGCTCGACTTCGAGAACGAGCTTCTGGCGGACCTCGATTGGGTAGTCGCCTCGATCCATTCGGCGCTGGGCGGTCCCCGCGAGCGGGTGACCCTGCGGACGCTCAAGGCCATGGACAATCCGTACGTCTCGTGCATCGGCCATCCCACGGGCCGGGTCATCGGGCATCGCGACGCGATGGACCTGGATATGCCCGCCGTGATCGAACACGCGGCTCAGACGGGCACGGCTCTGGAGGTAAACTGCGACCCCTCCCGGCTGGACCTCAAGGATGTCCACTGCAGAATGGCCGTCGAGGCCGGCGTCCAGCTCGCCCTCGGCACCGACGCCCACAGCCTGGGCAGCCTGTCCTTCATGTCGTTCGGGGTCGCCACCGCCGGACGGGGCTGGGCGACGAAAGCCTCCGTTCTCAACGCGCTTTCACTGGCCAAACTCCGGTCCTGGATCGAATCGAAGCGCCCCAACTGAGCCGGGGGCTGTTTTTTGATCGGCGGTTTCATTTGACAAACCGTCGATCTCACACGATAAATCAACACCAATTATCTCTCGTAATCCCTCAAGACTCTGGTGCTGAATCATGTTGCAGCGGTTGTATATTACGGATGGCAAGGTCACAAACAGCGGCCAAGGCGAGACCCCGATCTGGGTCTATACGGCCCCCGACGAAGCCGAGCGGAAATACCTCATCGAACAGTTGAAGATCGATGAACACACGCTGAACTCAGCGCTGGACCCCGACGAGATGAGTCGGTTGGAGTTCGAGCCGGAACATGCGGCCATGATCTTCAAGAGGCCCAAACACTACACGGCCGAGGACAATTTCCTGTTCCGAGTGCTCTCCACAGGCGTTTTTCTCTTCAGCAATCGCGTGGTCATCGTGCGCGCCGACGACGCGGCGCTGTTCGAGGGCCGGCCCTTCATCAAGATCCAGACGGTTCAGGACGTATTCCTCAAACTCATCTATCGGGCCATCGCACATTTTGTCGAACACCTGCGGGCCATCAACATGATCTCCGGCGAGCTGGAGCATCAGATCAATGCGTCGATGGAGAACAAGCACCTGCTGAACATGTTCACGCTGGAAAAGAGCCTTGTGTACTATCTCAGCGCGATCAACTCGAACGCCGGACTCATCGAGAAGATTCGAAACTACTCGGCCAAACTGGGACTGACCCAGGAGAATGTTGAGTTCCTCGACGACATCCTGATCGAGAACGCCCAGTGTCGCGGCCAGACCGAGATCTACTCCCAGGTGCTTTCCAGCCTGATGGACGCCCGCGCCTCGATCATCAGCAACAACCTGAACGTCCGGATCAAAGCCCTGACGATCATTACCATCGGCATCATGTTGCCGACGTTCATCGTCAGCCTGTTCTCCATGAACGTTCCGATCCCCATGGGAAGGCATCCCTATGCCTTTTGGATCATCATGGGCATCACCACCATAGCGGTGGCAGGCCTCGCGTTCCTCTGGCGCAAGCTGCGATGGTAGCGATCTCGGTGATTTTCCACTTCCGTTCTATGAATTTCGTTTTATGATATGACGATTATGCCGTGGTGCGCAGTGGACCGTCTGGAATCGAAAGCATGGAGAAGGCTCTGACATATCGGAATCTGATCGAATTGTTCAACCAGTCCCTGGCGAGGGTGAGTTCCTGTGACAAGGTCTGCCAGGAGGTCATCCGGACCGACCGACACGACACGCTGACGTTCGAACAGTTGCGTGTGAACGCCGAGGTCTTTGCGACTTGGTTGCTCGTCGAATCCGGTCTGGCCCGGGGTGACAAGGCGGCCATCGTGAGCAAGAACCGGGCGGACTGGGACCCCGCCTTCTGGGGTCTCATCCTGGCCGGGGTGGTTCCTGTCCTGATCGATCCGGAACGCGGATCGCAGGGCGTGATTTCGCACATGCAGGCCACGGACTGTCGCTGTCTGATCTTGTCCGATGACTACGCGGAGGAGGAAGCCCGGCGGGAACTGGCTGATTTCTGCCGTGCACAGGGCCTCCGCCTCGTGATTCTCAGCGGCAAGCCGGTGTGCGATCTCGATTCCCCTAACCCGGATGCCTTGGGTGCAGTCGCTCGCGAGATTGGCCCGGAGGATACCGCCGTGATCCTGTGTACCTCCGGAACGACCGGCGATCCTCGGGAGGTCGAGTTGACTCACGGAAACCTCATCGCAAACGTCCAGGGTTCCCTGCGCAAGGTGGACCTGAGCGAGGCGGATGTCCTCGGCCACATCCTTCCGCCGCACCACTCCTTCGGCATGACCGTCGGCAAACTCCTGGCCCTCGCGGCGGGCGCGACGAGCATCTACACGAACAAGTACCGCGAGGTCGCCGACCTGATTCGCGACCGGCGAGTCACGATCTTCATCGCGATTCCAGCCCTGTACACGACGCTGGCCAAGAAGCTCGAGGACGGCATCGAAAAACAGAAGAGGCAGAGCCGCTTCGTCGCCCTGCTCGACCGCTACGCGCCCGGGTACATCGGCCGCAAGTTGCGGAAGAAACTCGGTTGGACAAACGTGCGGTTCTTCCTCTCGGGGGCGGCGCCGATGCCCCGCTGGGTGCTCGAAAGCCTGTGGCGCCGTGGCTTCAAGATGTTCGAGGGCTATGGCACGACGGAGAACTCCCCTGTCTACGGTTTCAACGAGCGACCCGACAAGATCGGCTCGGTGGGCCAGCCAATCTACACGCTGGTCACGAAAATCGTGGACGAGAACAATCAGTCGCTCCCGTCACACCGGCGCGGGGAGATCTGTCTGGGTGGGCCATGCATCGCCAAGGGATACTACAAGAATCCCAAAGCCACCGAAGGCGTCATGGATGTGGACGAGCAAGGCGTTCGCTGGCTGCACACGGGCGACCTGGGCTACCTCGACGAAGAAGGCAACCTCTACATCACAGGCCGTAAGAAGTACCTCATCATTCTGCCCGGCGGCAAGAACGTGAATCCCGAGCGGGTCGAGACGGCCCTGTCGGAGGCGCCGTTCGTCAAAGAGATCCTGGTGGTCCCGAGCCGTCACGAGGAGAGCAACGGACTCATGGAAGAATCCGTTCGCGTCCTCATCCATCCGGCGTGGGAGGCCCTGGAGAGTCGGACGGGCCGCTCCCGGCAGGAGTTGCTTGCCCAGTCGCAAGTCGTCAAGAATCTGATCTGGGAGAGCATCCGCGACTGCCAGCAGCGAAACAAGCACCTGTCCAGCTTTGAGAAGGTCGGAGCCCGCAACATCGAGGTCCACCCCGACGAGTTCCTCAAAACCTCCACGGGCAAGGTCAAACGCGACCACTACATCAACCTGGAGCACTTGGAGGCAAAGCACACCCGGATCGCCGAATACAAGACGTCACACGCGGCGAGGCAGCCGATCCATGATTCCGCCGAGGCATGAAATCCCCTGGGATCAGCGGTTCCGTAGTTGGCGAAGAATGTCCCAGTACGCCCCTCGGGCGCCGGCGGCTATTGCCTCGGCAAGTTCCGTGTTGTCGTTGTAGTTGTGATCGGTGGCCTCCGCGTCCGGTTGTTCGGCCGTGGGCTCGAAGAAACGCTCGTCGCCAGCGATGAGGTCCTTGACGAGTTGGGCCGGCTCCGGACCCAACCCCGGTGAGATATAGAACGTCGGCTGAAAGAAATCCACATCGCCCGTGTACTTGCGTCGCAAGCCTGGATTCGTTTCCAGGGTCCCCTCGGCTTTTACGACGTCCACCATCCCTGTGCCGGGATAGATCCGGATGCCCATCGAAGTCCCGGCACAGTCGGGATCGATTCCCTTGATGAAGTCGATGGTCTCGGCGGCGGTCTGCGGGGTCTCGCCGGGACCGCCCAGGAGCAGGTCGATCATCACCTTGATGCCGTTCTCGCGGCACAGACGCACCGCATTTGCCAAGTCCCCGCTGCGATGTGGCTGGCGATACGTCCTGAGCATCCGCTCGCTGGCGGAATCGCCTGTGAAGTTGATGCCGGCGCATCCGGCTTTTCGCATAGCCGCAGCCATTTCCGCATCAAACGGCGTCACCGCCAGGTACGCGTACCATCGCACCCGCTCGCCCAGCGACCGGCGGTTCAGTTCCTCGCAGACGGCCATCGCGTGGCTTCGGGGGATATTGAACTCGGCGTCGCACGTATGCAGCACATCGACCCCCTGGGCCAGGAGCGACTCGATCTCGTCTGCGATCTCCACCGGTTTTCGCGACCTCGACACGGCTCCTTTGCTCAGCGGGTCCGCACAGTACAAACACCGGCGGTCGCAGCCCCGCTTGGTCTCGAAGCCGCACTGGCCGCCCTTCGCAAAGTAGGTTGCGTTGTCGATCAGATTTCGTCGCACCGGCAGCGAGAGATCCGCAGGCCAGGCAGGCTCATTACAGCGGACCTGTCCATCGTTCCACCAGAGCAATCCCGGGACCTTCTTGAAATCCCGGCCATTGTGCAACTGCTGGTAGAGAGCGACCGTAGCGGCCTCGCCGTCGCCGCGAATGCCGAACTCGACGCCGGTGTATTCCACGATGCGGCGGGCAAACACAGAGAACCCGACGCCCCCTATGACAATCGGTGCATCGCTGCGCTTGCGGAGGTTCTGCATGAGTTGGGCCAACCCTGGTACGAACCACTGGGCGCTGGGCCAGAAGCAATCGTCCACGTTACGGAAGGATAGCCCGATGAGCGAGGGATTGTTGCCGGCAAAATACTCGCGAATCGTTGCCTCCGGGTCGCCACACAGGGCCAGATCGAGAATGCTCACGTCGATCCCGGCCCGAACCGCCGTCTCCGCCACGTACTCCAGGCCAATCGGCGCAATGGGCGGCATCATTCGATTCGTATTGATGAGGGTCAGCATAGGCCAGCATGGTAGCGACATCGAGCCCAGGCCGCAAGTCGTCGGAGCAAGTTCCACGTTGCGACGCTCGATTTCTCAGGCGGCCTGCTGTTCCTTTTGCCTGGCTTTCCTCTCGGCAAACAGGGCCAAGATAATGCCAAGCTCATAGAGGCCATACAGAGGGATGGCCAGCGAAATCTGCGAGACCACATCCGGCGGCGTCGCCACGGCTGCAACGATGAAGATGCCAAGGATTACGTACTTACGGACATTGCGGAGCGTCGCGATCGCTACCAATCCTGTGCGGACCAGGATGAAGATGGCAATCGGCGTCTGGAACGCAATTCCGAACACCAGCATCAAGACGGTGACGAACGAGATGTACCGCTGGAGCGTCCAATTGCTCGCCGTGCCCACGATATCGCCGAATTTCAGGAAGAAGCCAAGTGTCAGTGGCGCAATGAAGAACAGAAAGAACAGGGCGCCGATGACAAACAACGCCGTGGAGAAGGGAATGGCGGTGTGGACATACTTTCGCTCGCTTGGGTACAAACCGGCGGCTACGAACATCCAAATCTGATAGAACACCCATGGCGATGTGAGAATCAGACCGGCAATGAAGGAAACCTTCATGTATGCGACGAAAGCCTCCGCCGGCGCCAGGGTCTGCAGGCGGGCAAAAGTCGGCAATTCTTTGTTTGTCGTGGCCCCTGCGGTTCTCTTGATCCACGCATCGACGGCCGCCCCGGAAACCTCACGCATAAATTCGATTCTGTTCGAGTCGATCTGAGGCTTGTTCGGATCGATGTGGGCCGTCAACGTGTCGAAAAACACCTCCACAAAGGCGGACATCTCCGTCTTCTTCCGCGGCATCTCCTCGTTGTGGAGCCATTCACCCATGGCATGGACATACGGCTTCTCGATGAACACGATGATGTGCTTGCCGAAGATCATGCTGACGATGGCCCCGATGGTCAGACCGAAGATGGCCAGGATCAACCGGGCGCGGAGTTCCTCCAGGTGGTCGCCAAGGGACATCGTGCATTGGCTGGGATCGAGGTTCTTCCTGATCTTTACCATGTCATAGACGCAATCGAGACAAAATGAGCCGGCGGGCGGTTAACGCGAACTCGAGTCCTTCGCTCCGGAAGACGACTTGCCGTCGGACACGGCGTCGCTACTGACTTTCTTGACGTCGTCCACCAGT
>CAZDTD010000017.1:0-3941 GCA_964507995.1 uncultured Pirellulales bacterium
GACCGGATCGAGCTGGATATCCGGGGATCGGTACGGAATGACGTTGACGCAGCGCGGGCTTTTGAGGTCGTGCTGTATCTGGATGAAGAGAAGCCGGAGCAGCGTCTGCATCAGGTGACTCTCACCATAGACTCTCAGTCGGCGGCAGGCCTCGGCTTCCGCTGGCCCACCCAGGGGCACG
The DNA here is from genome assembly GCA_964507995.1 of uncultured Pirellulales bacterium. Lineage (GTDB taxonomy): Bacteria > Planctomycetota > Phycisphaerae > Sedimentisphaerales > Anaerobacaceae > PLanc-01. The sequence continues at coordinate 182 of CAZDTD010000017.1, forward strand.
CGGGCCGACATCGCGTCATCATGACGTCGCGGTTGGGCAATGTGACGCTGCGAACGGAGCGTCGTATCGAGATTATCCCATCGGATGTACGCTCAACCCGCCGGCTCGGGGGCGCCTGGGTGGACCTCTATCACCATGACGAGCAGGAAGGAAGGCCCTTCAACGCGGAGTTGGGCAAGATGACCGACGGGAACTGGCGCGAATTGGTCCGGGCGATGCACGTCACCGATCAGAATCTGCTGGTTATTACGATGATGTTTCAGAACTTCACTCATCGCACTAAGCACAGCTTCACTCCCGAAACGTATCCGGGCAAAGCTTACTATCCTTCCGAGCTCTATCCCGCGCGCATGCCCATCGCTTCGACCGACCCGCTGGAAGCGATCCTGGACGAGGCCGACAAACTGAGCATGCACGTGATGCCGGGGGTTGGCATGTATGCGTTTTTCGACTACACGCCGGACTCGTTGCGCTGGTGCAAGAATGTGGCGGACGAACTCTGGCGACGTTATGGACACCATCCGTCGTTCTACGGCTGGTATCTCAGCCACGAGCAGGGCGGCGGCCTGTATATTCCCGGCCTCGGTGACCCTGCACTTCAGCGTCGGGAGATTGTCGACTTCTTCAAGGTGTTCACCTCCCATGTCAAACGGTACGCCCCGGACAAGCCTGTGCTCCTGGCGACCAATCCTTATGGTCTTCGCGGCGCGGAGGAAACATACCGCCAATTGCTGCCCCATGTGGACATCCTCGGGCCGTTCGGGTTCCACCGCATGCCGGAGGGGGACTTGACCGGCGAGCAGGCCGCGACACTATTGCAGTCGTTGTGCGACGAAGCCGGGTGCCATCTCTGGCTGGATGTGGAGACATTTGTGTTCCAGAATGGCGTCGAACTTCATCCTCGCCCGGTCGATGAGCTGATCAACGACTTTCAGCGTTTCCCGAACTTCGAAAAAATCCTGCATTACCAGTTTCCCGGCATGATGAGCACGCCGGAGATGACTCGCCAGCCCGGCGGGCCGGCCAGCGTCAAGCTATACGAGGACTACAGGCGGTATTTGAACGAAGAATGAGATCCGTCAACACCCGGCGGATCGCCCTCAGTCTGGGTGCACGGCCTCATTAACCATATCGTTTTATCGGCAAAGAGCACCATGTAACGGAAGAGCTCGCCTTTGACGAGTAGCTCAATCGACTGGGGCGCAAGTCAGTGGTATGCGGATGCTTACACTCGGATAACACTTGCACCATACGAGGTTTCCACTACTATGAGGACGAGGATCTCGGCATCGACCGGGTGAGATCTACCCGGGAGAGCGAAGGGTACAGTCTTGAGGTGAGTAGTTACAGGGGAGTAACATGAAACGGACACACATCGGACGTACGACCTTGGCGGTGGCACTCGTCTTCTTATTACTTGGCACGATTGCTTTGGCAGATCCGAACGCGGTCCGGCCGTTGTGGTCTGCTCCTGAGGCGTTGTTGCCGCCGTGGACTCCAGTCACGGTGCAAGAGAAGGCGTCCGAGGTCCAGGTGGGCGTCTGGGGGCGGGAGTATTGCTTCGCCGGGGCTGTGCTGCCGGTGGCCGTGAGCACGGCGGGTGCTGAGATACTCGCGGGACCGATGCGGCTGGTGGGCGCCGTGGACGGCAAGCCGGTCACGTGGCATCGCGGGGGCAACCTGGCGCAACGGCATGATCCCCAGCAGGCGGTTGTCTGTGGCTGGCAGGCCAATGAGACGCTTCTGACCAACACGACTTGTGTCACCGAGTTCGATGGGATGATGCGCGTGGGCCTGGTCATCGCGGCGCAGCAGGCCTCACCGAAGCTTCAGAAGCTGTGGCTGGAGGTGCCCCTGCGCCCGGAGTGCGCCACGCTCTATCACTACTGGCCTGGCCGCTGGGGCAGCGCTGCCAACAGCGGCGCCGTGCCGGAGCAGGGGCTCTCACTGGCCTTCCATCCCTTTGTGTGGCTCGGCCGGGAGGACGGCGGCCTCGCGTGGTTCGCCGAGTCCGACCAGGGATGGCAGCCCGCCGATGCGGGACACGCCATCGAGGTGGTCCACCAGGAGGGCGAGACAGTGCTGCGGGTACATCTGCTCGACGCGCCGCCAGCCCGCCTGCCAATCACGTTCACCTTCGGCTTCCAAGCCACGCCGGTCAAACCGATGCCCCGTGACTTCCACGACTGGCGGATCTGCCACGGCGCGTCCTATGGGATGGAGACGCGGCCGTTCCAGGAGGGCAGCGCCCGCAGCACGCTCGATCGTGCTGCCGAACTCGGCGTCAAGACACTGATCTTCCACGAGAACTGGACGCCCATCCAGAACTACTGGGAGACGACACACGAGGAAGAGCTGAAGAAATTGGTCGCGGCCTGCCACCAGCGGGGCATCAAGCTGCTGCTCTACTTCGGCTACGAACTCTCGACGCTGGCGCCTGAGTGGGCCCAGATGAGCGATGAGGTGCTGGTCAAAACGCCGGACGGCGGCTTTACGGGTGGCTATCACCGCCAGCCGGAGCAGCGTGACTATATCGTCTGTTACCAGAGCCGCTGGGGGGAGCGTCTGGCCGAGGGCATCGCCGAGGCGCTCGACCGCTATGGCTTCGATGGCGTATACCTCGATGGCACCATCGAGCCGTTCGCCTGCGCCAACGAGCGCCACGGTTGCGGCTACCGTACTGCGGATGGCAGCCTGCACCCCACCTATCCCATCTTCGCCGTCCGTCGCATGATGCAGCGGCTCTACGCGATCACCCGCCCGAGGCACGGCCTGGTGAACGCGCACCAGAGCACCTGCTGTATGACTCCCACGCTGGCCTTCTGCGACTCCTACTGGGACGGCGAGCAATTCCAAGGAGGCGAATTGGCAGGCGACCCGCTTGGGCACCTGCCGCTGGCGGCCTTCCGTGCCGAGTTCATGGGCGCCAACTTCGGCGTGCCCTGCGAGTTCCTCGTCTACGAGAAGCCGCCCAAGTGGACTTTCGACCACGCTCTGGCGTTCACCCTGCTCCACGATGTGCGGGTGCGACCCGGCGGCGTGAACGCGACGCTCGAACGCATGTCGCCCATTTGGGAGGTCCAACGCCGCTTCGGAGTCCAGAGTGCCGAGTGGCACCCGTACTGGGGCAATGCGGCCTTGGTGAAAGCTCAGCCAGCCTCGGTGCTCGTGAGCTTCTACCTGCGCCGGGCCGGGAGCACGCAGGGCGCGGGGACGCTGCTGGTGATCTCCAATCTCTCGGCCACGGAGGCCGTCGAGGCGCAGGTGGTGCTGGACCTCGCGGCGATGGGCCTGACGGGTGATCTGAAGGCGACCGACGCACTGACGGGCGAACACCTGGCTTTCGGAGGCGGGAAGCTGGTAGTGTCTGTGGCGCCGGTGCGCATGCGGATGGTAGAGGTCCAGGCTTTGCGGCTGAAGTGACGGAGAAAATCTGGACTCTTGGAGAGAAAGGAATAAACATGGAAGGTACACGACGCGCGCTGGTGGTGATGGTGGTATGGCTGGGATTGGTGATCTGTGCCTCCGCTCAGACGACGCCGGCGTCAGTTGGGACCGCATTACCCCAGCCCGCGAGCGAGATCCCGCTTTATCCTGGTGCGGCTCCGGGCTCGGAGAAGTGGGACTGGTCGGAGCGGTCCGTCACCACCCCGACGGGTCTGCCGATGGTGCAGGATGTCGTCCGACCCGTGTTGCTGCACTATCCAGCCGATTGGGACAAGGCGGTGGGCACGGCCGTGATCGTCGCGCCGGGGGGCGG
>CAZDTD010000017.1:4041-26754 GCA_964507995.1 uncultured Pirellulales bacterium
CAGCCGATTGGGACAAGGCGGTGGGCACGGCCGTGATCGTCGCGCCGGGGGGCGGCGCTGACCACTTCATGGATCGTCTGGAAGAATGGCTCGTGGCCAACAAGCTATTGGTGAAGTCGCCAACCGCCATCCGACTGGCGCCGAAACCCCTTGACGACATGGCGGAGCGCCGCGCACGATCTCAGCCCACCGTGCCTTCAAACTATACGGAAATGCCATTTGTCGAAACAGCGCCTGAGCCCGCGCTGACACCCGAGGAGAAGCAGCGTGGATACCTGTTGTTCCAGCGTCCTATCATGGAGCCTGTATATCCAAATACGAAGCCTCTCGCTCAGGAGCGTCTGGAACAGCTCGTGGCTTTCGCCACCCCAGGAGAGTTCGAGCCGCTGACATTGAGCCTCTATCCGGCCCGCGACCTGCGGAATCTCAAAGTGCGGTGCTCGTCGTTGATCTGCGAGGCCGGCGCGATCCCTGCCGCCGCGATCACGGTGCGCTTGGTTACCTACTGGAACGTCGGCTATCCGCGCTATACCTCCCGGTCCACGTATCGGCGCACGCCCGAACTCTTGGAGCGTATCAGCGTGCACTCGTCTCCGCGCGGGGAGTGTCAGCGGTATTGGATCCAGGTTCATGTCCCCGAGGACGCGAAACCGGGCTTGTACCAAGGAATCGTGTCGGTTGGGGACGACGGCTTCGAACAGGCTATCGAGATCCCCGTGTCATTTCGCGTTCTGGAGTTCAAGCTTCAGAAGGACCCCGTCAAGCACTACTCGGCCTACTACTACGTGCGGAACCCGACGCAGTATGGGGGCAAACCCGAGTCGTTTGTTCAGAAAGCCACTGCCAACGAGTACGGCGCGATGGTCGCGTACGGCCTGGATATGATTCCGACCCTGTCACTTCGCAGTCAGGACGGCAAGACGATCCAGTTGCCCTACGCGGACGAACTCGATCGGATGCTCAAGGCCGGGCTGACCGGACCCGTCCCGGTCACGGCTGACAGCGTCCTCGGACGTTTCTACCGTGAGACGACTCCGGGCGGCCAGCAGGGCTCGCACTGGAATATCAGTCAGTTGCCCCCACCGGAATTCTACGAGAGGATCACCGCCGCATTCGAGGCTTTTGAGGGCGAGCGCAAGACGAAAGGATGGCCGGAATTCATCTGCTGTCCCATCGACGAGGTCGCCGCCGAAAGAAAGGAGTTCGGCGCCCAGGTCTACGCGGCGGTGAAGGCCGCGGGAATTCGTACATATGCGACGAAAGACCCCACCGGCGCAGATGCGGATACCTATCGGCCTTACATTGACATTTGGTGTTCCCAGCCCTATTCGGTTCCCTATGAGAAGATCATAGCTCAAAGCCGCTACGAGTACTGGTGCTACCCGAACCACAACGCCGGGGAGATCAAAGATCGCCTGGTGATGTGCAAGGGTGGGAGGATGACGTACGGTTTCGGCTTCTGGCGCAGCGGCTACACCACGCTGATTCCGTGGAACTGGAATTGGACGCCGGGTAACGATCAGTTCGACTACCTGCGCGGCTCGCAGTCGGGGTGCGGCCAGAGGATCGACGAGGACGGTGAAGTGATCCCGGCCGTCTACTGGGAATGCTTTCGGGAAGGCGTCGACGACGCCCGCTATATCTACACCTTGCAACAAGCTGTCTTTCATCGCGAGGGCTCACCCGATGCCCAGTGCCTCCGGGCCGTCGCCGATGCCCGCAAGCTTCTCCAGGACACCTGGGAAGCCATTAATGTCCAGCAGAAATATCTGGCGGATGGCATGTGGCCTTCGGAGGAATTCAACACCCGCCGCTGGCTGCTGGCCCAGGCAACGCGCGAGCTGTTGCAGTATCCGGCGGTCAAGACAGGCAGCGCGCCGTCTGTTCTGGTGACGAACACCGCGCCCCGGCCGGCCCAAGTGGAAACGTCGAGCATTGATAGAGCGCTGCAGGCCGGGAACGTCCGGTCGACCGACTTGGGTGGAGACTTCGCCGCGTGGTCCAACGGCACGAAGGAAGGCAAGATTGAAATCACCCCTGTGGCGGACCGCCCGGAGCGAAAGGAGCTGTGCTGGCGGGTCCACATCGACCATGAGATGGACGGTGGCGAAGGCGGCAAATATCCCGTTGGATGGCCCCGGATCGCCCGATCTTTCCGAGAGGGTGAGTTGGACTTCAGTGACTACGATTATCTGTCCCTGCTGATTCGTGTCGATTCCAATCGCGATGAGGTGGCCGACGACTCGACGCGATTGGGATTATCCCTCCGCTCGCACAGTACGCCCCAGCGTCTCTTTGATACGCAAATGGACTTGGGAGATCGTCAACGTCAGTGGATTCCCCTGCGTTTTGCACTGCGCGAGCTGATTGACCGGGCGGGCGCGGGTCCGGCCCCGTGGCGTTTGGTCTCCAACCTCCAGTTGTTTTTGGCCGAGAGCGATTATGCCCACGGCACGGATCTGGCCTTTGAAATCAGGGAGATCGAACTTCTGCGCTTTACATCCCCGGTGATCCAGCGTGTGGATGTCCCGGCATATGTCATGCTCCCGCGCGAGCGGTTGGCGGTTTCGTTTGACATCGTGGGGACTCGATCCGTTCAACCGGGCAGCCACACGATCACCATATCGCTTGCCTCGGATGACGGCCCCACGCGCACGCAGCAGCAACAGGACCTCGCCAACGAACATGTCGTCATACTCGACACATCCACTCTCGTTCCTGGACGCTACCACATGGATCTGGCGATTATCGCCGCGAACGGCGCCAGGTGCGCGCAGGAAAGGCGACCCCTCGAAGCCGTTGCCGGGCCATTGGCCCCTTAACCGCAGGTAATGGCGGGGCGGGGCAACACGCGCCTGTCGAACGGCCATGGAACCGCTGTGTAGCTGCTCGCTTGTTGCGAACGCTCGCGAAGAAGGATGGCATGCGGAAACCATACAAGATGTTTGAACAGGACCTGTCGTATACCTCCATGGACAACCCCCCAAAATGGGATAGAAGGGTTTTGTGACGTTGCCACAGTCTCCAGTTTTTCCTGGATTCTCGATGCCCTCTGGCGATACAATCCCTTCTCTTGTCGGGCATCAGTTTTGTTGTTAGTCATTGGGGGTTCTTCGACGGCTTGCACGACGAGCGGTATCGTCGAGAGCCTCGGCGAGGACACGCGGATGTTCCGCGGGGACTCGGCTCGGGGTAAAACGCGGTTCCGCAAATGGCTGTCGAGTTGGTACTGTATATTCCCGGAGTTGGATGGGGGGGCCTCAGACAGCTCGGGGAGAAGGAGAAGGTTTTGGCAGAAAAAGTGAAGATACCCAAGAGCAAAGCGGAACTCAAGCGTCCGCTTAACGAACGTCATGCGTTCTTGCTGATCGAAAAGAACAACGCCTGGATCACGAGTCCCAATCGTGAACTCGCTGAGACCTTCTGCTCGCTGATCACGCGGGGCGATCCTGTCACCGTCGTGAAGACTGGCAGGGTCATCGTCTGGGGAATCTACGCCGGAGAGCCTGAGGAGACCGGCACGATCCTCCTCGATCGCAAATCGGACGGCCGTTTCAAGCTCCTGGCGCTGGACGTCACGCCGGAGAGGCTGCTGAAACGCGTGGCGCACTTCGTTGGACACCCCGGCAGCGTGACGTCCGAAGAAGGGCAACACGGACTGGTTTTCCGTGGCGAACTCCGGCATCCAGACGAGCCCCTCGCGACGGAGGCGACGGCTCAGGAGCCGCAACCCGAGGCTGCGCCGGCCCCGGAAACGCCGACAGGTGGATTCGAGAAGATCACCGGGGCCGATGCCATCGCCGCGATTGGGCAGAAGGTCACATTAGAGTTCCTCGAGCGGGGCATCAAAGTCCGTATCCGAGGCAAGCGGGCGGACTGCGAGAAGACCGCGAAGCGCATTCTCAAAGGCGGTCCGACGATGGCTTCGGAGCAGGGCGCGAAATACATGATCGAAGGCAACCTCAATGCGTCCTTTCTCAGGAAGGGAGCCAACCAGCAGGGGCCCGATGTCAATGGCGTGTATACCAGGGAGGACGCCTCGGAGCGTACCTTCACTGCATTTGGAGAGAACCTCACGGCTGTCCAGGCTGCCTGTCTCAAAGGCTGCAAGGAAGACACGATGTTCACGATCGTCGTCAACGACCGATCGGCCGGCCAGTTCGTGATCAGCTCAGGTAGACGACGCTCCGTGTGATTCCTTCCTGCGCTCGCACATCGCGTGTTGAAGCGGGTCGAATGCGTCTCTCAATCGCAGATGGGGGCTTCCTGTACTTGTCAAGCGGGTGTGGGATTGCTTTGGAACGGCCCGAGTCGCAGGCGAGGCATTCCAGACCGGCTGTTTGAGAGATCGCTCTGCTCGCCGATGTCCTGCCGCAGATTGAACATCTCGAGCCGGGCCTCGACGTGGTGGTAGATCAGCTTCCAGTCGCCCCGTCGAACGGAGCTGTATGGCGGCTGATCGTAGGTGCAGCATGGGCAACGTGTCAGTATGGACCGTTCTCTCGATGCCCGTTTTCGGACTGAGGCCGTTCCTGTTCCAGTCGGGCGGCACAGGCAAGCGAAGCTCCGCCTGTGCCGCCCATAGATCGTGAACCAGGTCGAACTATGGCTCAACGAACGTCATGGTCTGGAGCCCCTGTCCGGCCCACGGCGCGTTGTCGATGCAGCCGAACCATTCGAGGCCGCTGCTGTCGTAATCGATGCCCAGCAAGGAGAATCCGACAGTGCCCCCGACCGCAGGCGGGAAAAGCTCCGGAGTGAAGCTGCCCTGCAGGGCGGTCCAGGGGATTCGGACTTCAACCGTCCAATCGCCGGTGGCCGCATCCACGGAAGACGCATACTCGGTCCCGCTGTCGGCGGCGAAGAGATCTTTGTCGAGCCAGCCGCTGAAGACGTTCATCGCCTTCGGATGTCCCGACCCGTCATTCGGCGCGATGGTCGGAATGAGCATGGCGGCGGTGTCCACCGCGTCGACTGGTCCCAGCACGAATTGCAGACAATCCGCGCCGTTGGGCGCATCGGTCGCCGGGGTCACGAGATCGTCCTGGGCCGAGATCGCGGCATAGAAGTAGGCATCGTCCCACATGAAGTAGAACGTTCCCGAGTAATCGTCTGTTGCGTATTCAGTGGGTCCCTGGACGACGGTCCCCTGGTGGACGACGTCTGGAAAGTAGGGGTCTTCATCGTCGAGCGTCTCGGCGTTGAGCACGAGCGGCTGGGCGCCGCTGTATTCCTCGGCGGATACGCTGCCGTCGAGGGCGATCTCCTGGCCCTGGGCCAGCCGGACGCAGTTCACCGGCCAGGCGCCTGTGACTTCAGGCTCGGGCGGAACCACGACCTCGACGAAGACATCGTCCACGTAGATCGGCGCGCCCGCGGGTGTCTGCGAGTACAGTTGCACAGACAGGTGCCCGCGCTGGGAGGGCTCGTGTTTTGTGACGATGCTGGCCTCAAAAGGCGTCCACGCATCGAACACCGGCTCTGCGAGCGGGGTCGGATCGATGTTCTCTTCCGTCGTGCCGGCGAGCAGCTCATTGACTCTCAGCCACAGATAGGCGCCCTCCGCCCAGGAACTTGCGGGTACGTAGTAGGAGCCTCGGACTGTGACTTTTACGTCCTTGGGGATTCGAGTGTCCCACCCGTCGAGACGCTGTTCCACCGCGTGCCAGTTCCCGATCCCCTGGCCCTCGATCTTGAGCGAGGTCTTGCCAGTCTGGACCTGGTCGGAGGCGAGAGAGAAACCTGTCCCGACCTGGCCCCAGGGGTCCAGCGTCTCTTCGAATTGGCCGTTCGCGATGTAGTCGCCGTAGGTCCGAATCCAGTCGACGTCCACCATCATGTAGTTGGCGTAGTGACCCAGGTCGAAGCGGAAATTGTTGATCCAGCTCGACCATCGCTCGGAACAGTCCATGTAGGCGATGAACCACTCCTCTGCCGCCGGGATCTCGAACTGGGGGCTGTTGCCGTGCCCGCCGGCCGTGTAGAACCAGTAAACCGTGTGCTGGCCGCCGTCGGACGGCTTGACCATGTCCGTCGCGGTTCCCTTGAATCGCATCCGTGCGGCGATGCCGGTGATGCGACTGGAGTAGTAGGGGCCCGCCGGACCGTTGATGTAGGGATCGAACGTGCCGGCCGGAAGGTCCAGCAGCAGGGCGCCGACCGGGTTGCTGTCCGTGTCCACTTCGTTGACGTCGAAGAAGGTGATATCCTGATCGTTCTTGGCGGACCAGCCCTCGACATCGCCCGGCGTATTGAACTCCCAATGCGTCTTGTTGAAGGGCGAGTACAGGTCCTCGTCGGGATGTTCCACCTGTCCGATCTCGACGAAGATGTCGTCGAAGTAGAAAAATGCGTCCTGGGCCACGCGGCCGTAGAGCTGCACGTCCAGGGCCTGTCGCTCGGCCGTGCTGTAGGCCAGTTGCAGCGTGCTGGCGAATTCGAACCATTCGTCAAATACGGTTACTTCGATCGGATCGCTGAGTCGCTCCGTGGTGCCGTCGAACTCTCGGATGCGGAACCAGATAGAGGCGTCGGCATCCCATGAATCCGCCGGGATCTTCAGCGCGCCGTGCAAAGTTACTGGCGTGCCCTTCTCCAGGTCCAACCCGCCTTTGATGGATTGCGACAGGGCGTGGTACTCTCCGGTTCCCAGATGCTTGACGGACCAGTCGAGGGATCGCACGTTGTTGGGTTCGGTGGTCACGTTGACATTGGGGTCGTAGAGGTTTGCGAAGTCGCCTCCGACGACAGTCCAGCCGGCGACGATGTTCTGCTCGTCGTCCCACAGCTCGAAGCTCTCATTGTTCAAGTGGAGTCCCATGTAACGAATCCAATCGAACTCCACGGTGTACTGCTCAGGCACGCCGTCCGCCAGGTCCACGCGGATGCTGTTGATCGTGCCCGTCCAGTTGGTTTCGCCGGTCATGTCGACGAGAACGCTGGACCACACGCCGGGCTCGGGCAGCAGGAATCCCTTGGCGAACGGATTCGGATTGAAATAGTAGATCGCCGGGCCCGCGCCCCCGGAGTAACCGCTGACATCCGCCGAGGCCCTGACCCGCAGGAGGATGCCGGTGATGTCACTCGCGTTCCATGAACCATTGGGACCGTTGATGTACGGATCGGTGATGTTGGGCGCGACGGTCGCGCTGAGAATCCCGTCTTTGGCTTCCAGGATGTCGATCGCATTCGTAACCACCCAGCCGTCCTTGCCGGTGTTGAACTCCCATCCCCATCCGGGAACGCCTATCATCAAGACGACAACGATTAATACGGCGTTGAATACGTGCCTCATAAGACAATGCCTCCTTCCTGGGTGTGAAACACCTTCCCGAAGCGACCTGCTTCGGATGAACAAGGGGGAGAATGCTACGGCGGCGCCCGGGATACGAGGTATGCGGTCTCCATGCTCGTGGGAGTCGTGATCCACTGAACGGACATTCGACAGCTCCTCCAACAGAGTTGGCCGGCAAGCAGGTGCGCTATTCACCTGATCCATATCATAAAGGACCAATATCCCCAAGTCAATCCGAGATTGTGGACATTCCTGCCACGCCTGTCGTGTATAATCGAAGAAGCCGGGTTGGAGGATCGGGCGTGTGAGAATGCGGGTAGAATATGAAGAGTATCGGCGTGATAACCGTGATTGTGAGCCTCTTGGCCGTCCATTGGGCCGCTGGATCGGCGTTCGCCGACATCGTTGTGCGTTGGGATTTTTCGAACGGGCCGCAGGGCTGGGTGGGCAATCACTACGTGAAAGATCTGACGTGGTCCCGCACTGGCCTGTCGTTCCAGTCCACGGGAGTCGATCCGTGGATCGAAGGGCCGGCCATCGACCTGCCGGGCGACCGGCTTACCCGCGTCACGGTTCGTATGAGGTCCGCGGCTGACAGCAGTGGCGAGCTGTTCTACGGTCCCTACTTCCAGGCAGGTGATTCCGTGCGGTTCATCGTCAAGAATGACAATCTCTGGCATGATTATGAGCTTGTCATCATGGACAAGCTGGGGACCGGCACGCGGTTTCGTCTCGATCCGGCTACGACGGCCGGCGAGATCGGCGTCGCCTCCATTACGGTGGAAACGCTCACGCTGCCCGATGATCCGCCGTATCAAAAACCTTCCCGGCCAGAACAGGTGCGGGGGAGGGCTGCGGAAATCGAGTCCGGATCGCTCAAGGTAAAGTATTTTGGGGGCGGGATAGGCGATCTCGTCGCAGAGGTGGCGGGGCAGGAGATGGCCGCGGCGTACGACCGGGAGCTTCTCGGTGTGTTGTGCGATGACGCCGTTGAGTGGCTGGATCTCAAGAATGCCCATGTGAGTGTGGAAGGCGAAGACGGCATCGATTTGCTGACGCGACTGACGGACTCCCGCGGTGGCGTCTGGCAGGTCCGCAGGACGCTTCGCCCCGGGCCGGTGGATGGGACGGTTGTCGTCGATGTTCAGGCCCAGGTGAGCGAGGATCGGGAGATCGTGTGCCTGCCCTGGCTGACCCTCTTTCCCGGCCTGGGCACATTCGGGTCGAGCAAGGATCAGGGGCTCTTTGCCGGCCTGGAGTATCTCGAAGACGAGCCGAGCAGCAGCGAAGCGGACATCACGACCGTGGAACATGTCCGCCGTGTGCCGGACTCGGCCAAGGTCACTTTCCCGCTGATGGCGATTGTGGCCGAGGGACGCTACATCGGATTGATTTGGGAGCCGTCCGAGTGGGTCGGGCCGCTGTTCGATTCGCCGGACACGATCTTCGGCTCCGACGCCCATGTGATGGGGTTGACCGGCCCTGCCGTCGGGAAGCGCCGCTTCGAGAATGGTCTCGTCGCCCACACGCCGATTCAGTTGATGGCGAATACGCCCCTTGCCGCGAGAATGTGGATCGTGGCCGGCGAAGGCGCGACCGTCGTGCCTGCCGTGCAGCAGTACGTTCGCCTGCGGGGATTGCCGCCTGTGCCGCAGATCGAAGGCGGACTTCCAGAGGCCGCCAGGTTGTTGGCGCATGGCTGGCTGGACTCCGCGATTCGCGAAGGGGGATTGTTCCGCCATGCGGTATGGGGCGACCTGTTTGCCGCCGGGCCCGCTCCCGATGCGGCTATGTTCATGGATTGGCTTGCCGCCAGTCTCGACGATGACGACGCCGAGTTGATTGGCGAATTGTCTGCTGCCTGCGATCTGGCTCTGGCCGGCGTTCCTTCAAATCGACACTTCGATGGCGGGATCTCCCACGTCCGACCGCCCACGCCGTCGCTGTTGTTTGGCGATGTTGCGGTGTATGTCGAACGCCGGCACAGCGCGGCGCAAAACGCCATCGCGAATTTCGACCCTTGCGGCGTCAAGGTCTATCGGCCCGGGACCGTGGATTACGGAAAGACCCACTTCGCCGACCACGCCAACGGATACGGCGCAGACGATCTGGTCACTGCTCTGGAAGGAGCGACTCTCCGCGCCGACGCACGGTGCATCGAAGCCGCTCTCGAATTGTTGGACCAGCAGACCCTGCTCTATGCGAACACGGTCCCCCGTGGCGCCCAGACCTGGGAGATTCCCTTGCACACGCCGGACATCCTGGCCTCCGGTCTCCTCGTCAAGGCCTATACGCTCGGCTACCTCATTTCCGGCCGCGAAGACTACCTCGAACAGGCCCGCTATTGGGCGTGGACGGGCGTGCCTTTCGTGTATCTGGTCAATCCGACGGCGGGGGCGGTCGGTCCCTATGCCACGATTCCCGTCCTGGGCGCGACGGGCTGGCAGGGCTCGTGGTTCGGCCGGCCGGTCCAATGGTGTGGCTTGGTCTACGCCTCGGCGTTGCACCAATTGAGCGAATACGATCCGCAGGGCCCCTGGCGGCAGATCGCCTCGGGAATTACCGCGGCGGGGCTCCAGATGGCCTGGCCTGTGGACGACGCAGATCGCCAGGGACTGCTTCCCGATTTCTTCCTGCTGGAATCGCAGCATCGCGATGGACCGGCGATCAACCCGGGGACCACGCAGTCGCATGTGCCGGAGCTGTTTGATGCAGGAGCGATCTACGATGTCCGGCGCCTGCCGGAGGCCGGTTGCTTCATTCACGCGCCCTGTCGTATCCATGAGATCGTCGAGGAAGGCGAAGTCATATCATTCACGCTGGATGGCTGGGGCGCGCGTCAGGGTCCGAGATCTTACCACGTCCTGGTATCGGGTTGGCCGGGGCGCAGGCCCGATGTCACTCTGTACGGACCTGACGAAGAGGCGGACACGCCGGGCGCGGGCGTCTCCGCCGCGACAGAATATGACTCCCTCTCGAAGCTTCTCATCATCGAGGTCGCCGGCCCCGCCGGAGTCCGCATTTCTCGTTGACCACCCTCCAGCTCGCGGCCTGCGAATGCGGAAATCGAGTTTGTCGGGACGGTGGCCATCCTGTCACGATCGTGATGCACATTCAAGCCAGGACGCGGGAGATCAGCGGCTGCGCAGGATGAGCAGGAGGAGGAACATCGCCGCGAGGCACCAGCCGACCACTGCGATCCAGAACAGGGGTGAGGCGATCAGGGACTTCTCGCTCAGGATCACCGTCGTGTCTCCTGCATCGGCGATCTGATCGGGCGCGATCAACGTGGGATGGATACGGAGTTTGTGGGCCTGGGCCGGCGCGCCGCCGCCGGCCACGGACTGGAGGTCTTCGATCAGGGCGGTGGTGGTGGGATAACGTTTGGCCGGATTCTTGGCCATGCACAGCTCGATGATCTCGCACATGCCGGTAGTCAGAGCTGGGTTGACGCGGTTCGGCGGGACGAGAGACTCGCGGAGATGTTTTCGCAGCACGGCGGCGACGTCGGGACCCTCGAAGGGGGGCTTGCCTGTCACCATGTGGTAGAGCGTGGCGCCGAAGCTGTAGATGTCGGCCCGGTAATCGACGTCCATATCGGCGCGAATCTGTTCGGGCGAGATGTAGTAGGGCGTCCCGAAAGCCCGGCCCGCCTCTGTTTCCACCGCCTCGCGGTCGCTGACGGCCCGCGCCAGGCCCATGTCCGCCAGCTTCGCCACGCCGGCCTTCGTGATCAGGATGTTCTTGGGCTTGACGTCCCGGTGAACGAGTCCGGCATGGTGCGCGTGCTCCAGGGCCGAGGCGATCTGAATGCTGATGGCCAGCGCCTCGGTTTCGCTGTAGGATCCTTCCTTGACTAAGTGCTCGTAGACCGTGTGGCCTTCGACGTATTCCATCACGAAATAATGCGTGTCCCCATGGCGGCCTACGTCAAGCGCCGCGACGATATTGGGGTGGTTCAGCTTTGCGGCGGCCCGGCCCTCCGCATAGAATCGTTCCACGAACTCAGGCTTCTGGCTGGAGCTTTTGGGCAAGACTTTCACCGCGACGATTCGATCCAGGCTGACCTGTCTGGCCTTGTAGACCGTGGCCATCGCGCCGGCTCCCAGTCGGCCCAGCAACTCGTAGCCTGGGATCTGTCGCGGCGGCGGGACCGCCTGGACGATCCGCATCGCGGCCGTCAACCGGCTGCGGAGAATCGCCAGGTCCACAGGCTTGACGATGTAGTCGTCCGCGCCGGATTCCAGGCCGGCGACCATGTCTTCGCGCGTGCCGCGGCCGGTCAGGATGATCGTGTAGACGAAGGGGAGATTGAGACTTCGCCGGATGCGGCGGCAGATCTCCACGCCGTCCAGTTGGGGCATCTGCCAGTCCAGAAGCGCCACCCGCGGCGCTCCGGCCTCCTGGAGGATCTTCCAGGCCTGCTGGCCGTCTTCCGCCGTCATCACTTCATATCCCCACCGGCGGACGTTCTGTTCCAGGAGCTTTCGCCACATCGGATCGTCGTCGGCAATCAGCACCTTCATGGTGCGTCTCCATCTGCCAGTGTGTTTGATCTGTTCACGACTCCCGCAAATCAGCCAGCATCGCCATGAGCCGCTCGACCTCCTTCCCGAGCGCCGACCACGCCTGTTCCACGCCGGTCAGATTCCCCTCTCTGCCCATCGTTTCGAGCCGTAACGCCGCCTCGGCGGGACGTCGGGCGCCGAAGATCAGAAGGGAGCCCTTGAGCGTATGGGCTGCCCGCTGAAGGTCGGAGGCTGCGTTCCTTGTGATGGCCTCGTGTACCGCTTTCATCAGTTTCGGACACTCCACGGCGAACAGGTCCACCAACTCCTTCATTGCCTCGGCGCTTCCCCCTGCGTACTCCAGCAGGCGATCCCGGTCGATGCCGTCTTCATCTGCATCCTGCGGACCGGGTGGTCGCGGCTTGCGCACATCGGCGGCCATTCCCTCGACGATCTCATAGAACTCCCTGGCTCGGATCGGCTTGGCGATGTATCCATCCATCCCGGCGGCCAGGCACCGCTCCCGGTCCCCCTTCATCGCGTGCGCGGTCATCGCGATGATGGGGATGTGCCGGCCGGTCCCCACCTCCCTTTGGCGGATGCGGGCGGTGGCCTCGAAACCATCCATCGTGGGCATCTGCACGTCCATCAGCACGACGTCGAACGCCCCCCCATCCAATGCTGCGAGGGCCTCCTGGCCGTTGTTGGCGACCGTGACTCCGTGTCCTCGCTGTTCCAGGAGACTGACCGCCACTTTTTGATTCACGAGGCCATCCTCCGCGAGCAGGACACGCAACGGCGCGACGTAGTCGCGGCGCTGCGGTCCGGCGGCTTGCGGGACCGGTTCCTCAGCTGTGGCGACGCCGAGAGTTGCTACGATCGAATCCAACAACTCGGATTGCTTCACCGGTTTGATCAGGCAGTGGGCGATTCCGAGTGTCCGGCAACGGGCGCTGCCCTCGGTATTGCCGGCCGAGGACAACACGATGAGCGGCGTTCCCGCCAGGCCGGGGGTCCGTTTGATCTGTTCCGCCAGCGTCAGACCGTCCATCTGCGGCATCATGGCGTCCAGCAGCGCCAGGCGGAACGGTTCGCCGGCCTGTGCTGCCCGGGTCATTTCAGCCATTGCCGCCTCGCCGTTCGCGACGGCCGTCGGTCTCATTCGCCAGTTGCCGAGCATCTCGGCGAGGATCAGGCGGTTGGTCTCGTTGTCGTCCACGACCAGCACCCGCAGACCCTGCAAGGTCGCGAGCTCGGGCGCCGCCGGTTTCGTTGGTCGATCCTTCTGCAGGGAAATGGCCGCGGTGAAATGGAACGTGCTGCCTTTTCCCATCTCGCTCTCGACCCAGATGCGCCCGTTCATCATCTCGACCAGGCGGGACGAGATCGCCAGGCCCAGACCTGTGCCTCCGTATCGCCGGGACATGGAGCTGTCCGCCTGGCGGAAGGCCTCGAAGATCATCTCCTGTTTGTCCAGGGAGATGCCGGGCCCGGTGTCTTTCACAGCGAAATGCAGGAGCACGCGGTCCGCGGCGAGCGAGTCCATTTTCACGGCTACGCCAATTTCACCCCGTTCCGTAAACTTGATCGCGTTGCCCACGAGATTGACCATGACCTGGCAGATGCGCCCGGGGTCGCCCACCAGATTGTCCGGGATGTCGGGCGGGATATGGTACGTCAGTTCCAGGCCCTTCTGGGAAGCGCGTCCTGCGAGCGTATGCAGGGTGTCTCCCAACGTGTCGCGCAGGGCGAAAGCCACCGATTCCAGCTCCAGCTTGCCCGCTTCGATTTTGGAGAAATCCAGGATGTCGTTCAGCAGCCGCAGCAGGGTGTCGGCCGACTGGCCGGCCAGGCCCAGGTACATGCGCTGTTGCGCGGTTGGCTGGGCGTTCATCAACAGATCGATCATTCCGATGATGCCGTTCATCGGCGTGCGAATCTCATGGCTCATGGTCGCCAGGAATTCGCTCTTTGCCTGGCTGGCGACCTCGGCGGCCTTCTTAGCGGCCTGCAATTGTTCTTCCGCCCGCTTACGGTCGGTGACATCCCAGAAGATCACCTGCTCGCCTACGATTGCGCCGCTGGCGTCGCGTACAGGGGATTTCATCACCTGCACGTAACGGGTCTCGCCGTCCTTCTTGTTCTCTTCCACCATGTCGAGCAGTTCGCCGCTGTTGAGCACACGCTGGTCGTCCTGTCGGTACTTGTACGCCAGCTCTTTGGGATAGAAGTCGAAATCCGTTTTGCCCAGGATGGCCCCGGGCGGCTTGCCGAGCAGGTCACAGAAGGACCGGCTGGCAAACGTGAATCGGCCCTCGCGATCCTTGCGCAGCACATGGACCGGCAGGTTGTGCACGAGCGACGAGTACAGCGCCCGCGAATCTTCGGTCTCTTTCTCCGCCCGTTTGCGTTCGGCGATCTCCTGTTTCAGTTCCTCGTTGGTCCTCGCCAGTTCCGCCGTTCGCTCCTGGACGCGGAGTTCCAGTTGTTCCCTCGCTTCCCGCAGCGCCTGGTCCGCCTGTCTGCGTTGCAGGAGCCTCCACATGCCCTGCGTCAGCAGGGTCAGTTGTCGCACGTCCGATTCGTCGTAGGGCAGGCTTTTGTTCCCGACGCCGGCGACCGCCACGATGTGCTGGCCGTCGAAGACCGGGATGTTCATGTGGCGGGCGACCTCGACGTGGCCTTTCGGATACCCTTTCTTCTTCACGCCCGGGGCACCATAGTCGTTGGTGATGATGGGCTTTCGCTGCCGGACCGCCTCGCCCCACAGGCCGGTGGTCTCGACGGGATAGACGATTGGCTTGTCGATCATGGCGCATTGTTTCATGGCCGTTTTGGACCAGGAGTGCATGGTGAGGACCGTTTCGTCCTCGTTCATGAAAGCCAGGTAGCCCATCGTGCTCTCGGTGAGCCGGACCGCCCCTTCCAAAGCGAAGTCCGTGATTTCCTGCATGGAAGCGGCTGTCATCTGCCCGAGTTGCAGGAGGGCCTCCAGCCGGGATCGCTCCAGGAGGAGGGCCCGCTGGTCTCGCTGGCGTTCCTCCTCCAGTTGAAGGCTGTGCAGGGCGAAGGCCACATCCGAGGCGACCTCCTCGAATAGCGTCAGTTCTTCGCCTTCCACGGCATAATCGCCGGCAAGGGAGGCGCCTATCAGGCCGAAGACGCTCTCTCCATACGCCAGACGGGCGGCCATGGTCTTACGCCCCGCGCATTTCGAGATGAGCGGACAGTCGGCACAGACGGAGGCCGGGTCCTCAACCAGTACGACCCCCATCTGTGAGAGGGCCCTCGGCGCACAGTGATTCGACTCGCCTCGTCGGATTCGATCCGCCAGAAAGTCCAGGGATTTGCCCATGCCCGCTTCGGCCGTATGGGTCGGCATGTGGGATTCATCCAGAAGCACGATCCAGCAACCTGGATAGCCGCCGGCTTCGGTGAGCTTGGCGCATATGCCCTGGAGCAGGCGGTCGCGGTCCTTTTCTCTGGCGATGAGCTGATTGACGTTGCGGATGGCCCGCAGACGCGCGTTGAGACGCTGCGTCCTTCGATCGCCTCCGGTATTCCGGAGATTTTCCGCCGACTGGCCTGGCTCGGAGTCGCTGTGATTCATGACCTGCCCCCTTCATGTCCGTTGTGTCATGCCACCAAGCGTGTCTGATGTCATATTATCCGCGCGAGGCGTCCGACGCCATAGTCTGCCGGCGGGTATTTGCCGGCGTGCGATTGTTTCGCAATCTGGATGGCGGTCGGTGTATAATCAGGGCATCGGCTGCACGAGTACAATCGAGGTCCAGGAGGAATGGATCATGCGGACAATATCCCGTTGCGGGCAGGAGTGCCTGGGGCATCGGCCGAGGCATTGTTGGGTGAAATGGTTCTTCCCCATCGCAGGGTTGGCGGCGTTCATCTGGTTCCTGATCCGCGTTGTGCCGAAGCCTTCCCGAGCGACGTATCCCTGCCAGCGCGTCGCCATGCCGCTGGCCTCGGGATTCGTCGTCTGGCTTGTCGGCCTCGTGGGTTCCGCTGCCGTATCGAAAAAGTTCAGGCGGCTGGTGAGAGAATCCCGCGTTGCGCTCGGGGGCATTTGTCTGGTCACGGTGGTGGTGATAGGCATCGCGTCGCTGGCCGATCTCCCCAGTCGCTCGATCCAAACGGATGCGTGGGCCGAGCCTCACGGGCCGATTGGCGAGGCCAAAGGGATTTATCCGGGCCGGGTCGTCTGGGTCTACGATCCCAACGCGACGGACTGGGACGGTTATGGTTCGCCCGAACCCTGGTGGCGGGATGGCCATACGGACCCGGCGGTAGTGGAGAAGATGGTCTCCCAGGCAATTCGCGGCGTGGCGGGTACGGCCTCTGATGTATCGGCCTGGGACGCGATCTTCAGGCACTTCAACAGCAGCCGGGGCAACGGAGACGTGGGTTATCAGGCAGGCGAGAAGATCGCCATCAAGATCAACCTGACTACCTGCAATGCTGCCGGGGGAGACGTCAATCCCATCACATACGACAAAAGGTCGAGCGGTATGAATCGCATCGACAATTCGCCCCAGATGACGCTCGCGTTGTTGCGTCAACTGGTGAACGTCGTCGGGGTCGATCAGAACGACATCACAATCGGCGATCCGACAGGGATATTCCCCAACTATTGCTGGGATATGCTGCACCCGGAATTCCCGAACGTGCACTACCTGGACAACTACGGCGGCTCCGGCCGGACCCGAGCGGAATTCTCCGACGTTCGGATGTACTGGAGCACGGCCGAGGCGGCTGGAAAACTCCCGGACTATGTGCCGACCGCGTTTGCAGAGGCTGCGTACATCATCAATTTTGCGATCTTGAAGGGCCACTCCTCCGGCGTGACGCTCTGCGCCAAGAATCACTACGGCTCGCTCCTGAGGACTCCAACGGGATACCTGAGGCCGGAACTGCCCGGTCTGCCGGGAGATGGAGACGACCTCAACTACTACAATCTGCATTACAGCCTGCCGAACGTCGGCTGGAGCCCGGGGATGGGACGCTACCGTGCCCTGGTGGATCTCATGGGCCATTGGGAACTCGGCGGCAAGACGGTTCTCTACCTGATCGACGGGCTCTTTGGCGGCTACTACTGGGAGGCCCATCCGTACAAGTGGAATATGCCGCCGTTCAACGGCGATTGGCCGTCGAGCCTCTTGGCCTCCCAGGACCCGGTCGCGATCGACTCGGTGGGGTATGATTTTGTGAATGCCGAGTGGCCCGACGTCGTTCGATACGGCCACTCCCCCAGCTCAAAATACGACATGCAGGGGGGAGCCGAGGACTATCTCCACGAAGCGGCGCTGGCCAACGATCCCTGTTCGGAGACTTTCTACGACCCCGACCATCTGCGCGATCTGGTGCGTCTTGGGAGCCTCGGCGTCCACGAGCATTGGAACAACGCGGCGGACAAGCAGTACTCGCGGAACCTTGGAACAGGGGAGGGCATCGAACTCCTCCTCCTGCACCGCGACGCGATCGAGGGGGATATCGACAGCGATGGAGACGTGGATGTGTGCGATCTGTCGGCGTTGTGTGACGATTGGCTCCGGCGTGCGGATCCGAACGATTCGGTCCCGGACCTGAACGACGACGACGTTGTGGATTTGGAGGACCTTGCCCTTCTCGGCAGAAACTGGGGATCATCGTGACCGGCAACAGCCGCAGATGAGCCTGAAATGACGTCGGGTGGCTCACCAGAGCTGTTGTTGGTCGACGTCGTCCTTCACGGCCCTCTTTTTGCCCGACGACTTCATGATCTCGACGATGTCGAAAGCCGCGTGCGGGCATGCCGCCTTGGGGCACTGTCCGGTCCAGCAGTACAGACAGAGTTTTTGTCGCGGAAGGCCGATCGCGCTGACCATGTCGTCCACGGTCTGGTATCGGAGCGTCGTAACGCCCAGGTCCTTGGCGATCCAATCCACCATTTGTTTGTACTTGTCCGACGTGGGGTCCACGTACTGGGACACATCGGCCTGGTCGTGGCCTTCGAGGCTTCGGATCGCCCTCCGTGCGGCCAACTCGTTGATGGAGCGAGTGGAGAGGTTGAAAACGCACGGGAACATCAGCGGGGGACACGCCGGTCGGACGTGGATCTCCTTTGCGCCGCAGCTCCAGAGCTTCTCTATTGCGAAATTCTTCAACTGCGTTCCCCGGACGATGGAATCCTCGCAGACCACGATCCGGTTGCCGTCGATGACCTCCCGGATCGGGATGAGTTTCATCCGGGCGATCAGGTCCCGCGTCTGCTGAGAAGGTGGCGTATAGCTCCGGCCGTAACCGGGCGTGTACTTGACGAGGGGCCGTCTGAAGGGGATGTGCGACTCCATTGCGTATCCGAGGCCGTGGGACAGGCCGGAATCCGGGACCCCCGTGACGAGATCGGCGCTGATGTCGCCGTCCCGCCTGGCGAGATATCGTCCACATCGTTCCCGGACGATCTCGACGTTGATCCCCTCGTAGCTGGAAGCGGGGAACCCGGTATAGATCCACAGGAAGGCGCAGATCTGTTGAGTCCTCGCCCGACCCGGCCGTCGCTGCACGATTCCATCCTCGTTGAGCAGGACGATTTCCCCCGGCTCCATGTACTTGACGATGTCGAAGCCCAGGTTCGCAAAGGCGCAGGTCTCCGAAGTCACTGCCCATCCCCGTGGACCTTTTCCCGCGATCAGGGGCACGTATCCGAATCGGTCCCTGGCGGCGTAGATTCCGGCCCGGTGCAGCAGCACGAGCGAGCAGGAGCCCTCGATCAGCTCGAAGACCCGCTCGATCCCGTCCACTAAGTCCGTGCCCTGCGTGATCAGCTTGGCAATCAGCTCTGTGGTGTTCACCGCTCTCGGGCTGACCTCGCTGAAGGACATTCCCTTCTTCAGCATCGCAGCCGCAAGCTCTTCGGAGTTCTCGATGAAGCCGCTGGTGGCCAGGCAGAACGGCCCGAATCGCGAGTTCAGGTAGATGGGCTGCTCGTCGAGGGCGCTGATGACGCCGATGCCCTTATTGCCCTGCATCCGGCCGAGATCCGGGAAGAACTTGGATTTGAACTGACTCTGGCTGAGGTCGTGGATCTGGCGGGTAAATCCCTCCCCGAGGACGGCCATCCCTCCATACTGCGTGCCGAGGTGGGAATGGTAGTCCGTCCCGTAAAACAGCATGTCCGCACAACTTCCCTTTGACACCACGCCGAAGATACCACTCATGCAGTGTCCTCCTTGCCGTTGCGCCCGCGGGCGACAGGTGCGACGCCACCAGACCCGCGGTTTGTGGCTTGATCACATATCCAGGATACCACAGTTGCCCTTCGCTTTCAAAGGTTCTTCCGAAAAGCGGCATCGTGTTCTCGCGAATCGACATCATCTGCAACAACGTGCCTGTGGATCAGATCGTGCCCACAATGGAACCTCTGGCGGCGGACCCCAACCAGGCGGAGGCTATGGACCTGTTCACCCACGAGCAGTATTTCTGGCCGTTCTATGCGAATTACATCCCGGACCACTTCCAGAGGCTCGACGCCGCACTGCGGTGGGTTACCGATCAGGGTTACAAGCCCGTGTTCTATCACGAGGGTTTCCTGGCCGGCCCCATGTGATTCGGCATCACGTTTCGTGCCCACCATTGGACAGTCTTCGCAGCATGTTCCGAATGTCCGCGGCGCCTTTGATGGCTACGTAAATAGTGACGGTCGAGTACCATGCGAGACAGATGATGGTGGTTGCTCCCCAGAACCAGTGGTCTTTGAGCATTGTCAGGATGCCATCGAAGATAGCCGTCATGGTCTTTCTCCTGTAGCGGAACCGTGAGGTTGCGGTTTGAGAAGCGATCCGACGATCATTGAGACCGCCGTGATGGCATACACTCCGATCATGCAGGAGGCCTCGTTGTCCTTGACCCAGGCGGTCCATGGGCCGAGCTTCTGCAGGACGAGCGTGGCGACGGGCCCGAGCGCCCCGAAGGCGATCGCGGCCACAGCGCCCCAGTTGTTCGCCCGCTTCCAGTAGCAGCAGGCGACCAGCAGGGTGGACATGCTGGACAGGTAGATCGTGCCGGTGATGCCCAGGTACGTCCAGGCGTCCCCCTCGATCTTGTACCACAGTCCGTAGACGAGGAGGAACACGCCGATCAGTGCGACGATCGTGCGATTCCAGAGAAGACCTTTCTTCTCCGACCATTTCGTCCTTCGGAACGGCGCCAGGATGTCGTTGTAGATCACGCTGCTCCAGGTAAGCATGTAGGATGCGTCTGTGCTCATATCGGCGGCCAGCATGGCGGCGATGAGCAGGCCCATCAATCCCGCCGGCAGGACCATGCCGAGCATTCTGGGCATGGCCAGGATGCTGTCCTGGGGCGTCTGCTCCGGCGTGAGCAAAGCGAGAGCCGCGATCCCCCAGAGCCCCGGGACCAGCCAGCGGGCGACGAAGAAGAACGAGGTTCGGGTATAGACCTTCCGACCGGTCGAAGAGTCCTTCGCCGACAGGACACGGGCGATCTGGGTCTGCCACGTGAGCACGGCCGCCGTGTTGAGCAGGGTATTGAAAATGACGTACGACCATCCCATCGTGGGATTGGCAAACGGGTTGAATCCGCCTGCGCCGTGGTGTGCCTCCACGGCGTCCACCATCGCGCCCCAACCCACCTTCCCGAGAATGAGAAACGTCGTGACGATGAGCCCCGCGCTCATGACGACGAACTGGAGGAAATCGGTGACGAGGACCGAGAGCATGCCGCCGAGGATGGTATAGATCGCGACGCCCACGAGCAGCGCGGTCATCATGACTTCCAGGTACTTCGGGTCGAGGTGGGCCACATTCACGAGGAAGTCGCCGCCCATCCTCAGGAAGACGCCCATGTTCAGGAGTCCGCCGAGCACGATGACCACTCCGGCGGCCCATCGCACGCGAGGTCCGAATTTCTTCTCGAACAGCTCTGGAATCGTCATCACGCCGGAATCGCGGAGGGGCTTGATGCAGAACCCCGTATAGCCCACGAGGAACATCGCCGCGAAGGTCAACAGGCCCGGGACCGCGCCGGCGAAACCCTTGTCGTAGCCGTTCTGGGCGGCGTACATGCACGTTACGATACCGAACTCGGTGGCCGCGAGCGAGGCGATGCCGAGATAGACGTTCATCTCCCTGCCCGCGACGATGAAATCCTCGACCCGGCGGACGTATCGACGAATCGCCACGCCGGCGACCATGGTGATCAGGAGGTAGATTGCGATGATGCCGCCGTCAAGCAGTGTCAGACTGGTCATCGATGCGTTCTCCACAACGGGTCGAACCAAGAAACGCCCACGAGTCGAGAGGCGTCCCAAACCTCTTGTCGAGAGTTGACGGGAGGACTATAATCCCTACCTGGGTTCAGGTCAAGCTTGGCTCATGGTGGTCTTGTGGGAAAAAACAGGGTGACGCGACGCGAACGATTGATGGCGATCCTGCGAGGGGAACCGGTCGACCGGCCTGCGGTGAATTTCTATGAGGTGGGCGGGTTCGCCGTCGATCCGTCCGACCCGGACGAGTTCAACGTCTACAACGATCCCTCGTGGCGTCCACTCGTGCGGCTTGCCGAGGAGCGAAGCGACTTGATCCGCATGCGAAGCGCGGTGAGATCCCGCTCGTGGGACCCGTACAGGACGCTCTCCAGCGAGGTCGAAAGCGACGAACTCCGCGATCTCGTGCAGTTCCACAGGTATGTGGAGGACGAGTGGCACTGTACCCGCGTGACGATCCGCGCCGGGGGACGAACGCTCACTTCGACCACACGCCGCAATGCCCAGGTCGATACGGTCTGGACGACGGAACATCTCCTCAAGGGCGTCGAGGACCTGGACGCCTATCTTCAATTGCCTGCAGCGTTTTTCGCGGAACAGATCGATGTGACGCCGCTCATCGATGAAGATGTCCGGACCGGGGACTGTGGCATCGTGATGGTCGATACTGAAGACCCGATCTGTGCGGCCGCTTCGCTTTTTGACATGGGGGACTTCCTGACCGTCGCCATGACTGAGCCAACGCGGTTCCACCGGCTCCTGGAGAAGCTTGCGCCGCCTCTTTACGCCAGGACGGAACAGGTGTCTGCGGCCTTTCCGGGCCATCTGTGGCGCGTCTACGGCGCCGAATACGCGGCCGAGCCCTTCCTGCCGCCGCGACTCTTCCGGGAATACGTGGTGCGGTACACCGAGCCGATGGTCCGGGCCATCAAGAAGCACGGTGGTTTCGCCCGCGTACACTGTCACGGCCGGATTCGCGCCATTCTGGACTCGATCTGTGAAATGGGCGCCGACGCCATAGACCCGATCGAGCCGCCTCCCCACGGAGACGTCGATCTCGACTTCGTCCGGCGCGCCTACGGCGAACGGCTCGTCCTCTTCGGGAATATCGAGCTTTCCGACATCGAGTCGATGGAACCGGCTGAATTCAGGACCCTGGTCGAGCGGACCCTTCGCGACGGAACCCGTGGGCAGGGCAGGGGCTTTGTCCTGATGCCCTCCGCCTCGCCCAACAGCCGCCAGGTCCCGTCGCGAACGCTGAAGAACTACGAGACGATGGTGGAACTCGCCGAGAGGTTCTGCTGACGGAGTATGAGGGACGCGTTTCCCGGTTCGTAGTGACGCCGTAAGGCGTTATCTTCCCGGCTATAGAAGATATGCCCTGACGGGCACACTACGAGCAAGAGTACCTCGCGCGGCAAGTGACGCCTATTTCGCTCATAACGACGTCGCGTCGAAAACCAGGACCTCGAAGGGCTTCAGCTCGAACGAATGCTCTGTCCCTGCGGAGAGTTGGATCTCTTCAACCGAAGCGTCGCTCTTCCAAGGACTTCTGAGGGAATATTTGCGGGCGGCTCCCTCCGGCAGTTCGAAGGCTTTGCCTATGTCGATGGCGATCCGGCCGGGCTGCT
>CAZDTD010000017.1:26854-40035 GCA_964507995.1 uncultured Pirellulales bacterium
CCCTCCGGCAGTTCGAAGGCTTTGCCTATGTCGATGGCGATCCGGCCGGGCTGCTCCGCGGGATTGCGAAGGGCCAGGATCCCCTTGCGTTTGGACCAGGAGGCCCAGCCATAGACTTCACCCCGGGCCGGCGAGCCGCCGATCCAATGCGTGTCCACGAGCACATCGGCGTTTTCTCTCGACCAGTTCGCCGCCTCCGCGAGGACATCCCAGGTCCGTGCGTCCAGCAGGGAAGGGGTGATGTAGAGCTCCTGGCAGTTCGTGCCGCTGGCGAAGAAGGCGTGGATGTCCTCGACGATGCCGTCGGCTTCGTCGGGGAGGCCGTGGTTGGCGAACATGACGCCCTGGGTCATCAGCGAGTTGATCGGGTACAGGGGGGCCCGGCTCACGACGTTTTGCCAGGTCTGGTCGTCTCGGTAGGTGATCTGCTGCTGTCGCTTCGAGCCCCAGCCGCATGTGCTCCAGTCGGCCCCCGACCGCCACGTGGAGTCCGCATACCATAGCCAATAGGGACTGGACCACGTGCCGGTTGTCACGTTGATGAACAGATCGGGTTTCGCCTTGCGGAGGTCGCCGATCAAACGGAGCAGCGCCTCGACATCGGGCTCGTATCCGGCCGCGGCGCCGGCCGGGGCCCCGCCGGAACTGATGCCGTCGAATTTGAAGTAGTTCAACTGGTAGTCGTGGATCATCCCCAGGCAGGCGTCTCGGAAACGAGCGTAGTACTTTGGCCCGGCCATCGAGAAGCCGTTTGCGTTCATCTCGAAGCCTTCCTGTTGACCGTATTTCATTCGTTCCTCTTTGGCCTTCCCGTAGCCGCCCCAGGGCGACAGCCAGGCGCCGATGCTGGACTTGTATTGCGCCGCCCGCTGTTGCAGCGGAGCGAATCCGTGCGGAAAACCTTCGTGGAATCGCCACAGCGAGGCGGGGTCGTCCCAGCCGTCGTCTGGAACGAAGGAGTCCATCACGACGTGCCGCTGCTCGATCAGTTCCTTTCCAAACAGATCGACGACCTCCAATGCATCCGGTTCCCGGATCTTGCCCAACACATAGCCGAGGTCGTACCAACTGTTGTAGTGCAGGAAGGGACGATAGGGCTGCGCTCGCTCCCGCTCGACGTAGTACAGGAACGCCCGGCGAAGCTGTCCACTGGGGGCAACGCCTATCACCGAACTGTACGACACTTCCTCGCCCGCCTTCAGCGGCGCGCTTCGGGATAGGCCGGATTCAAGCATTGAGCCGCGGGTTCCGACCTTGGACAGAGGGTGTTCGAAGGCGAAAAAGTACGTGTCGCCGACCGTGACAGGGGAGCCGTCGAGGATGCCGGCCGGTTTCGCACGCTGTCCGTCCAACTGCACGAGGATTGTCTCCCGCAGGGCCGCATCGGTCGTCTTCGGGGCGATGGTCACGTACTGACGCACGTAGTTCGACCCATCCCGCAATACGACACGCCATTGGATTGCCAGAGTGTTGTCGGGTGTAACCAGGAGGACGCGAACCTGTTTGCCGGGGTCCTCTGCTCCGAGACCACTCATCTGCGGTCCCCGCACGATCTTGAGATCGGATGCCCTCAGGGTTCGCCCGTCTGTCATATGCAGCTCGAAGCACTCGCTATCCTGCAACGACACAGCGGGGGACGATCCATTCTGGACGTGCACGGGTTTGAGATGTCCCTCCGCGATCGTCCACCTGCATTCCAGGATGTTGTTGGAAAGCAGGATGTCCCCATCCTGCACAAAGGCTTTGGCGGCCCCCGGCGCCGGGCCGGGGTACTCGACGGAGCCTTCCGCCTTCATGGTCTCAACGCCCGACAGTCCGAGGGAGACCATCCAACAAGCGACAACCTGCTTCCAGCACATTTCCGACATGGATCGTTCCTTTCAAGTGGCGTCTCCGGGACTGTCCTGAAAGGCCCTCTGGATGAGCTCGTTCAGAGATTCTTCCTGCTCGAGGATCGACTGCACGAGCCTCATCTGGGTGCGGGTGCGGTCCAGGTTGTGACCTTCGCGATGGACCTTGTAGTAAACGTCTCCGGCGAGATAATCCGTCAGGAACCGGACCATCTGCTCGAAGGTGATGATTTTCGCGCCGAAGACCAGGTGGTCCCTCTCCACCGGCGTAAGCCATCGACGTGTCTCCTGGGCAAAACCCCGCGTCAGGGCTTCGAACCGCGGCACATCGATCACGACCTTCGAAAGATCCCGTTCATCCTCTGCGGCGGGACACGACGCGGTCCGGACGAGGTCTCCGAAATCGTGGACCGACAGGCCCGGCATGACCGTGTCGAGATCGAGGATGCAGACGCCTGTCCCGGAAACCTCGTCCAGCATGACGTTGTTGATCTTCGTGTCGTTGTGCACGGTCCGCACGGGGAACCGGCCCTGGCCCACCAGATCGGGCAGGACCTCGCAGATCGCCGCGTGTGCCAGGACGAAGTCAATCTCGGCCGTCACGTGCCCGGCGCGGTTGAAAGCGTCCTTCTGGAGGACCTGTCGAAAGGACTCCAATCGCCGGGGCGTGTCGTGGAAACCCGGGATGGTCTCGTGCAGAGGTGGGGCCGGGAGGTCACGCAGCAACCCCTGGAACCAGCCGAACATGCGAGCTGCCTCCTGCGCCAGCGAGGTCGATGGGATGGTGTCGTAGGTGACCGCGTTCTCGATATAGGTGTACGCCCGCCAGAAGTCCCCGTCGGCGTCCCGGTAATAGCCCTGTCCGTCCCGAGCGGGGATCACCCTCAACTGCCGTTGGGCCAGGGCAGGCTCGGTGTGCGAGAGCCTCTCGCGGATGTGCTCGGTGACGCGGAGGATATTCTCCATGACTTGCGGCGGGTTCTTGAACACATAGTGGTTGATTTGCTGAAGCACATACCGGATTGCCTTGCCGCCGACGGTTGTCGTCAGGACGTAGGTGTCGTTGATGTGTCCGGCGGTGATCGACGCGACAGTCTCGGGCCTGCCTGCAAGATCGAAATGACCTGCGATAGCTGCAACGTCCTGCATGGCCTACCCCCAGAGTTTCTCGGGATATACGTCTTCAGCGATCAGCGAGTGAATGCATCGCGTGGCGGCCGGCGCATCGGCGCGATACGTCACGCCGAACCAGCGGTCGAGCGTCTGATGAACGCTCACGCGGATCTTCCCGCTCGTCACCAGCGTATCCACGACGGATGGTATGTACAATTCCGAACTCTTGTCCTGTCCCCGCTCCCGGAGGAATCGTTGGAACTCGACCGCGAGGTGGTCGAAGATCGAAGGGTGGAAGCCCCAGAGATTCATGGAGACGATCTCGTTTCCCGCCAGCGCGTGGCCGGTTCCATCGGGGTCGAGGTATCGTATGCCGTCGGCGGTTCTCTCGATGCCCTTTCGCTCCGTGACCCGTCGGAGGAGCATGCGCTCGTCGCACTCGGTTATCCCTCTCGCCACGGCTCCGTGCTCGCTCAGGGTGTTGCTCAGGATGTATCCGATCATGGCGTAGCGGTCGGGCGTCGCGTCCGTCGTGAGAAAGCCCGAGATTGTCTTGAGCGAGCCGGCGCCGTAGTAATCGTCCGCGTTGACCACTGCGAACGGTTCGCGGATGGCGTTCCGGCTCACGAGAACCGCGTGGCCGGTGCCCCACGGCTTGGCGCGGTCCGCCGGCAGGGCAAAATTCCCCAGATCGCTTTCCAGTTCCTGGTAGACGTAATCCGTCGGCACGAAGCGGTCGAATTTGCTGCTGACGACGTCCTTGAACGCGGCTTCGAAGCAGTGGCGGATGATGAAGACGACTTTGCCGAATCCTGCCCGGACCGCGTCGTAGATGGTATAGTCGATGAGGGTTTGGCCATGTGGCCCGACCGGGTCGATTTGCTTGAGCCCGCCGTACCGGGTGCCCAGGCCTGCCGCCAGAACCAGCAACGTAGGTCTCATGCGACTCCTTGTCGTGCGGCGCGTTATTTGAGGCCGCACAGGTTGAACATGCTGTAGAACATATAAGTGTCCCCATACGTGGGGAC
Source organism: uncultured Pirellulales bacterium (assembly GCA_964507995.1). Lineage (GTDB taxonomy): Bacteria > Planctomycetota > Phycisphaerae > Sedimentisphaerales > Anaerobacaceae > PLanc-01. The sequence goes on from CAZDTD010000017.1 coordinate 30,846, forward strand.
GAGCGTATCATACACGATTTGGTTGTCGCCGCGGGACTCTGTTACGATGTTGCGGATCTTCCAGAACTGATGTTGTAGATCCGGGTCGATGGTCCAGCCGTGCGCGTTCGCCGGCGTTCCGGTCATCAGGGATTGCACCAGTACGGCCTCGGCGTAGTGACGCGGAAGCTGGGTGTAGCCCAACGATTTCAACAACGGGAGCCAGTTTATCAGTTCGGCCCGCTCGTTTCTTAGGAGATGGCACGCCATGAGATACTCGAACGCCAGGCGATGATTGGGCGTGGCTTCGAGCAAGTTCTTTATCGCCTCCGGGGAAATCGCAATCGACGTGCCGTCCCGGGTGAGTCTCACCCTGCGCCAGGACTGGATGAGCGGGTCGGTCGCAGCCAAAGCGGGATCGGCGATGATGGGCTGCCATCTGCGTACGTACTCCCGACCTCCCACGCTCTTTCGCAAGGCGTGAAAAGCCACTCTCGCGGGTTCATACTGCCCTTTGGCCAGGTGAATCCTTACGAGCGCCTCCAGCACGATTGGCGAAGGTCCCTCCTGTGCGAGCAGTTCATACGCGTTCTTCTCCGCGGCGTTCAGGCAGCCCAGGTCCAGGTACAACTCGAGCAGTTTGACGTGCTTCACGCGTCCCGGCATGTCGTTGAAGTCGATGAACAACGTATTGATGTCACTCTGAGGGAAGGCGCACAACCTGTTGCCGAGACGCCCCTGGTGCGCCAGTGCCCGGTTGATGTCGAAGACGCCGGTTCGAGTGAATCGATGCTTGCCCTGCATCATCCAGTCGGCCAGGGTCAGGACCCGATTCCAGTCCCGATGCTGAGCATGGTAATGCAGCGCCCGCTCGTAGTGTGCGTGCGTTCGCGTGAACGCCAGGCACAGGATCGCCGTCACGGCCACCGCGAGCAGACGCAGGACGACTCCCGCATGGGAGTTTGCCTGTGGCCAGGGAATTCGCCTGGCCTTGCCGACAGGTGCAGGGGTTCCCTGGGCGTGCGCATGTCCCTTTTCGGCCTCCAGGAGGGTCTGGCCCAGGAACGCCACCAGAATCAGGCTCGGCACGAACGCATGCAGAACGAGCGCAAGCCAGTTGGCCAGGGGGGAGAGCTTGAGGGCCTTGCCTGGGTCCCACGGCGTTCCGGCTGTGTAGACGGACTGAGGACCCAGGCCAAAAACGAGCGAGCCCAGGACAAAAGCCCCGCCGGTTGCGAGGAGGGCCTGCGCGGTTGCCAGACGGATCCTCCGATGCAGCAAGGCTTCGGTCAGACAAGCGATGCCGGCAAACACGAAGGCCGAAGCGCCCGCCAGGTAATAGACGAGGCCGAACAGACCCAGGAAAGACCCTGCCCGCCCGGCGGAGGTCCTCGCGGGGAATGCGTTATAGAGGATCGCAGTCCAGATCGACAGTCCCACACCCAGCAGTGTCCGAAGGGGATTCTCATAATAGTTGTTGTAGATCGTGAGGGCCAGCAACAGGGGAATCCAGGCCAGATCCCTGAATTTCTCCGCCCGCCCGAATTGCAGGAGACGCCGGATCCCCAAAAGGACCGCGCCCAGGATGATGGCGATCACCAATGTGCCCGGCAACGAATGGGAGTAGCTTTGTGCCAGGAGGGCGTCCAGGACGCCGACCGGTCCGCTGGGGGTGCTGAACGCTGCACGGAGAAGGGAGCGATCCACAAAGACGATCGGATAGGCAGTGAAGACGCCAAATCCATAGTACAGCAGGTGGGGTTCGATCCCTTTCCACAGGTAGACGAAAAGCCCGAGAAAAACGATTGCCGACAGACCGATTTCCAGCCTGCGACGATCGTGGACACTCTCAGGAGCTGTTTCCTTGATCTTCAAGCTCTTTCGACCTCTGTGCCCAATCTCCTGTTTCCTGGCGGCAGTGCCGATTTGCACATCTGTCCCACGCTCCGTGTATGATAATCCATGTCGCCGACGAATCCAATGATCACTCCAGGCAACGCCGGGAGGAAAAACGTTGGATTCCTCCGGAATCGCAGTAAGATAAGGGCTGTGTCCCTGCCTGTGATCGGGCAGACGAGAGAACATCATCAATTGGTTGGTCTTGGGACGTGGCGATGAGACCAGACGGATCTGTGGCGACGCTTCTTGCCATGCTGGCACTCGCAGCGGCCTTGTTGGCGGGGTCCTGTAAAGAGGAACTCCCTGCATGCGCCGCTGTGCCCAGACCGCCGGAGATCTCGCCGGACTACGCCGGCGTTGTTGTGCCCCCGAATATCGCGCCGTTGAATTTCGTGATTCGCGAGCCGGGCAGGAAATATCGCGTGACGATTCAGGCCGTCGCAGGCGGGCCGATCGAGGTCGTCAGCAAGACCGGCGAGATCGCGATTCCTCAGAGGAAGTGGAGAGATCTGCTGAGTCAGAACGCCGGCAAGGAGCTGCGATTCGACGTCTGCGTGAAGACCGAGGCTGGGACATGGAATCGATATCAGACGATTGTCAACACAATCGCCAAGGAGAAGATCGATCCATATCTGGTCTATCGATACATGACGCCCTCCTCCTATTTCCCCAAGCCCATGCGCATCTGCCAGCGGAACATCGAGGGCTTTGAAGAGAGAGACCTGCTCGACACCCGATCCTTTGGGGATGGGTGCGCCCATTGTCACACCTTCATCGGCAACAACCCCGAAAGGATGCTCCTCGGCATGCGCAGCGTTTCGCTTCCGAGCGCCACCCTGTACGGGCATGATGGCCGAGTCGACAAGATCGGCGAGAAGTTCGGCTATACGGCCTGGCATCCCAGCGGCAGGATCGTTACGTACTCCGTCAACGACGTCCGGCAGTTCTTTCACAACGCCCGGACGGAAATCCACGACGTGGTTGACCTTGACTCGGCGATCTTCTACTACGATGTCGAGGCCGCCAAGGTCAAGACCGCCCCGGCCATCGCCGACAGGAAACGGCTGGAGACTTACCCCGCCTGGACGCCGGATGGCAAGGTTCTGTATTTTTGCAGCGCCCCATTGCTGTGGGAGGGCACGCCGACGGTGCCGCCGGCGCGATATCGGGAAGTCAAATACGATCTGATGTGCATCCGCTACGATGTCGAGACCGATCGCTGGGGTACGCTGGAGACGGTCTTGAGCGCCGCCGACACCGGCCTGAGCATTCTGCTGCCGCGGGTTTCGCCGGACGGCAGATCCCTGCTGTTCTGCATGGCCGAGTACGGCTGTTTCCCGGTCTATCAGCCCACCAGCGATTTGTACCTGATGGACCTCCAGACCAGGGCATACCACAAGGTCTCGATCAGCAGCGAATACGCGGATGCGTGGCATAGCTGGTCGAGCGACAGCCGCTGGATCGTGTTCAGCAGCAAAAGGCAGGGGGGATTGTTCACCCGGCCTTTCATAAGCCATGTTGGTGCGGAGGGTCAGTTTGGCAAGCCGTTCGTTTTGCCGCAGAGATCCCCGTCGTTCTATGACTCGTGCTATCACGTGTACAGCACGCCGGAACTGGTCACCGGACCGGTGCCGGTGGATACAAAGAAACTGGTGCAGGCCATCGTCAGTCCCACGCAGATCCGGATTGATTCGGTCACCGGAGCCACACCGAAAACCAACAGCACAGAGACATACAAAACAGGCCAGGCAAGCGTGCAATAATCAAACAGAGCGAAGAAGATCATTGGGGATGGAGGATCTCAAGGCCTGTGCGAAGGATGTGACAGACGTGAAATCCGTCCAGCATCTCGCATTTGCTTTGCCCTTGGATCAGAGAAGTCTGTCTGGGTCGATTGGAGTACAAAGGACTACGTTGGAAGGAATGTCGATGGAAAGGAAATGGATTCTTGCCGGCCTTCTGTTTCTGGTTGTCTTGGCGACCCCTGTCCTCGCGGAAGTGGTGTTTGAGACGAAGTGTCTCTCGATCCGGATCGATGATACGGGGGCACTACGAGACCTGGTCGACCGCGGCAGCGGTATGAATTACCTGGCTTCGCAACAGCCGGCGGCGCTGCTGGCTGTCCGGGTCGCGGGACAACTTCTGGCTCCCCATGTGATGCATGATGACGAGAACAAAGGGATTCTGACCCTGCAGTATTCACAAGGTGTTACAGCGGTTGTGAAGGTCGTGACAAAGACGACCCACGTCACGTTTGAAGTCGTGTCCATCGACCGCAGGGAGAAGGTGGAACTGGTCGTCTGGGGACCTTATCCAACGCGGATCAAGGGAATCGTCGGGGAGACGGTGGGGGTTGTACGCAACGACAGCTTCGCCCTTGGCATTCAGACGCTGAACGTCAAGACGCTGGGGGGGTACCCGATGGCCGAGAACGATGTGATGCCGGGACGCGGCGACACCGCCGTGGCGACCGAATTCGGCAGTGCTCTCCAGGCCTTTACTCGCGATCGCAATCAGGATCGGCTCATCAGCAATTGGGGGCACCAGTACTACGTTGCCCCGGCGTTTGACGACGGCGGCGTTGTGGGAAGCAAGATCGCCCTGTTCGGATGTCCTGCGGAGCGAGCACTGGAGACGATTGGTCAGATCGAGGTGGCTGAAGGGCTGCCGCATCCGATGATCGATGGGGTCTGGGGAAAGGTCGCTCCTGGTGCAACGGCGGCGTATCTGATCGTCGGGTTTGGGGAGGATACGATTGATGAAGCGATCGCGATCACCCAACGAGCGGGTCTCAAGTACCTCTATCACGGCGGGCCGTTCTCCACCTGGGGCCACTTCCAGCTCAATCCGAGTCAGTTCCCCCACGGCTGGGCAGGTATGAAAGACTGTGTGGAGAAAGCAAAGGTCGAGGGTGTCCGCCTTGGGGTGCATACGTTGTCCAATTTCATCACCACCAACGATCCCTATGTCACGCCCATCCCGGACGACCGTCTGGCGAAGGTCGGCAGCAGTGTCTTGACGGACGATATCGACGCAAATCAAACGGAGATCCCCATCGTGGATCCGAAGTGGTTCACCCAGATGGAGAACAACACCCTCAAGACCGTGCAGATTGGCCAGGAACTGGTCTCTTACGCATCGGTTTCCGAGCAGATGCCCTGGCGTCTGCGCGGGTGCCGGCGCGGCGTGCATCGGACTCAAGCGGCAGCGCATCCCCAAGGCGCCCCGATTGCGAAACTGATGGACCACGGATACAAGGTCTTCCTGACCAACGCAGCACTATCCGAGGAAGTGGCGATACGGCTCGCGGACCTGTTCAATCAGACCGGGCTCATGCAGATTTCGTTCGATGGTCTGGAGGGCAACTGGTCCACCGGCATGGGGCAGTATGGGCGTACCCTCTTCGTCACGACCTGGTACGATCATCTGCGTGACGATCTTCGCGGCAGGGTCATCAACGACGCGAGCAATCCGGGACATTACTTCTGGCACATTTACACGCGGATGAACTGGGGCGAGCCCTGGTATGCAGGTTTCCGCGAGAGCCAGACCGAGTATCGTCTGCAGAATCAGGACTACTTCCGCAGGAATTTGATGCCCTGCATGCTGGGCTGGTTCAATATGACGGCACAGACCAGTCTTGAGGATGCGGAATGGCTTCTGGCTCGGGCGGCGGGTTTCGACGCCGGATTCGCCCTGAACACCAGCCTGTCGGTCGTCCAGGACAATGGGCTCGGCGCGACGATTTTGGAGGCGATCAATGCGTGGGAGACCGCTCGGATGAGCGGCGTTTTTGCCGAATCCCAGAAACTCCGCCTGCAGGACATCAGTCGGGAATTCCACCTGGAAGCGTCAGACACGCATTCTTGGAGCCTCTATCCGGTCTATTCTTCCAAGCATACGTTCTCGCAGCAGGTGCAGCCTGGCCAGCCGAGCGAAGCCACCTGGGAACTGGACAATCCGTATGGGGAACAATCCCTACAGTTCATCCTCCAGGTGTCTGGGGAAGTGCCTGTTTCTGATGTGACACTGGCGATTGACGACACCGGTGAGATCCCGGTCCCTGTGACGCTTCAAGCAGGGTGCATATTGAAGTACTCCGGCGGGGGGCAGGGCGTTGTCTATGACAAAAGCTGGAAGAAGCTGGAGAAGGTGACCCTGGACGTGTCGGCACTGCAGATCGGGCCGGGGCGACACCAGGTCCGTTTCGGATGTCGCTTCCAAACCGCGGATAAACCCGAGGTGAAGCTCGAATTCCGAACGGTTGGAGAGGCCGAGAAGCTCGCCACAAAAGGGGACCACTAATCAAAAGGAATGGGGTGTTATTGTGAATCTATCATCACCGTTCGGGCCGTCGGTACTTCTTTGTCTTGCGGGTCTATTCGTCATTGCGACTTCGATCCATACGTGGGTGCAGGCCGCAGAGCAGTCCGGGCCCCCGCGTCGCGCCTACAGCCACCTGCTCGATCCTCGCGAACACCCCGACTATGACCGGCGTGCAGTCAAGCCGCCGAGTTGGGAGACTTTCAAGAACCGCACGCAGTTCACGTGTCTGCGCGGCTTTGCCGTGGAGGAGGACCGCATCGTTGGCTACACAGAGGAGCTCGAGAAGTACACCCGCACGCACGAACTTGGCGATGTCATCTGGCCGTCCTATCCGATCCTGTTCGCGAAGAATCTTGGCGATCTGGCGGACGAGATCAAGCGACGAGATCTGTACCTCTTCGATATCTGGGGATATGTGCCAGGGTCTGGGCCGGGCGGCTATTGGCAGCAATTCACACCGCCGGCCGAGGCGCTCAAAATGCTCGAAACCACGCTCGGCGAACGCTGGCTGGGAACGGATATCGGGGAGCAGGATGGCCGGTATATCGGGGGGTATGCGAATCAAATGACGCCCGCATCGGGCAGTCGGTTTGAGCAATACCTCAATTTCCAGTGTTTCTTCGAGCGGATGGGGGACGATCTCGGGCACCGGCACGCCACGCTGGTCTCGTTGAATTTCGGGCACTATCTGCTCAAGGAAGGCACCTTCACGTTGATCGGCGCCGAGACGGCGCAGGCCCTGCCGAACAACCAGGTCTATTACGCCTTCATTCGGGGCGCGGGCAAGCAGTACGGCGTGCCCTGGTTTGGCAATGCCTCGGTCTACAATCGTTGGGGGTACAAGACCTATGGCCCCTCCGGCGGGAGCGGCGGTGATACCCACGGTCCCACGAAGGGGACGAGTCTGAGCCTGATGAAACGCCTGCTGTACAGTCATATCCTCTACAACAGCGTGGCGGTAGGTTTTGAAAGCGGATGGTTCGAGGGCGAGACGCTTTCGCCCATCGGCCGGATTCAGCAGGCCGGACAGCGATGGGTGAAGCAGCACGGTCAACCGGGCGTTATGTATACCCCAGTGGCCCTGTTGCTGGATTTCCACGCCGGCTGGTCGTTTCCCCGTCACCTCTACTCGGGCGACATTTTTCGTGTGTGGGGCAACTTGCCCTACAGTCCTGGCGACCATCTGACGGATACGATCCTCGACCTCCTGTATCCGGGCTATGCCGATTCGTCCTACTTTCACGACGAGACCGGCTTCATCACTCCGACCCCCTATGGCGACATTGCAGACTGCCTGCTGAGCGATGCGCCGCCCTGGCTGCTCCGGCGTTACGCGGTCGTTGTGGTGGCCGGGGAACTGACGGGAGGACAGGAGATCTGCGACAAGCTACAAGGCTACGTTGAAGGTGGCGGGCATCTCGTCATCACGACGGGCAATCTGGCGAGACTGCCGGGTGGGATCGCAGAGCAAACTGGGGCAGCGACCCTGGGTGTGACGAAGTTTGGCAAGGGCAAAGTCACGGTCCTGGCCACCGACTTCGGGGTTGACGGCAGGGAGAATTCCGGCCAACCGCTGCACAGTGAGGTGGATCGTCCATTGCCGCGTCCCTATGTATTGCGGCCCGAGGCCCGCGAGACCCTGGATGCGATCTTCCGGCAGCAGGTTCTCTTCGACGTGGGCAGCCGCGGTTTGAGCGTCATCACCTGTCGGCAAGGACCCGGTGTTTACACGCTGGGCATCGCCAACAACACATGGGCGGCGCAGCCTTTCAAGATCACCTCGCTCTGTGGGCCGATTCAGTCGCTGGAGGAGTTGCCTCTGGACGATTCCGAAGTGGGAGCGGCGGGGCACCTGCCGGAGAATGTCGCGGACGCATCGTTGGGCCGCAATACGGACAGCACGATCCGTGGTGGCGACATTCGCATTTTCACTGTGCGGGTCGAGGAGTCGAATGTCGAGACCATCGCGCATCGACCCCCTGGACCACGGCCGCACGGGCGGATTCTTCCGCTGCGCGGGATTGATTCCGTAAAGAAGCAGATCCTGGCCCGGCCGACCTTCTTCGAGCACTTCGACGGCGTGGTCCTGGACTGGCGCTACCTGCACGACCGCGAGAAAGCGACTCTACAGCGGGAATCTGGCTGGATCAATCGACAGGGATTGCATGTGTTCGTGGACGCCAGTTCCGGCGTGAATCTCTATCCTACGCTGCGCCTGGTGGACAACCTTTCGACCGACTACCAGCAGAGTATGGTGACCATTGCCGATGTCATGGCCAAGATGCAAATCCTTGGATCGCACGACCTGATTCTGTCGTTACACCGCCACCCCGAGAACAACTTCACGGGCGAGCAAACGCAGGAGAGTTTCGAGAAGACGCTCCGCAACCTGGCGACTGAAGCCGACAAGCTCGGCATCACGCTGCACCTGCGGATGGCTTTCGGCAAGCCGCCCTGGGGCTTGAAGGATATGGATGCCCTGATTGAGAAGGTCGGAGCGGACAATCTCCGTCTTGCCGCCAGTACGGCATTGCTGTCACGCGTCGAGAGATCTGCAGAGACAACACAAATCCTCAAGGCAAGGCTCGGACTCTGGCTGCTGGCGGCGCCGCAGACGGACGTAACCGGGACGCTGTGGGACGTCCATGCCCCGCTGCATCGCTCGCCCGAGCGTGCCAAGGCGACCGAGTGGATCGCGTTGGTCCCGGAGACGCCCATCGTGATGGACGCCGTCTTTGCCAATCAAGATGAAGAGTACCTGGACGCGAGATCGCTGCAATGACCGAACCTTGCGTTGGCTCGTGTAGTTGAAGGATCGTCAGCGTAGAGTCGTCCGGCCATAGAGCGGTTTCGCCTCGTTCTGGAGCAGGTCGAATACGAAGACCTCGTTCTGACCCTTCTTCAGCCAGGGAGCGGGGCAGTACAGCCGCTTCTGGGGTCCGATCTCCCAGAAACGACCCAGGTTGTGGCCGTTCACCCACACGAC
>CAZDTD010000018.1:0-2822 GCA_964507995.1 uncultured Pirellulales bacterium
CGGCATTCCGTTCGTGCCGGCCCCTGGGGCCTTGTTGCTCGGTTCGCTTGGCCTGAGTCTGGTCAGTTGGTCTCGCCGACGCAAAATGATCTAACACAGCAGATTGAGCAGTGCATTTGATCGAGGGGCTGCAACGTCGATTTGCAGCCCCTTTTCATTGGCACACCGAACCGCCGGCTCGAACCATTCGCTGCGACGATGTTTCTTCAGTCGCCGGAAGGCATGAGGATTCCCGTCTCGCCACCGAGCATCTTTCCCCTGCCCAGCAGAAACCACCGACCGACCAGGCCGGCGGTCACCGCGTCCAGTTCATCGCCCGTCATGGATTCAGCCAGTCCTTTCACCCCCAGCTTCGCCAATCCCCGCCGCAAACCGGGTCGATCCCGACGCTGGCGGGGAATGCCCCACAGATCCTGCGCCCCGCCGGGATAGCACTCGACGACGCGATAGCCCATCTCCTCGATCTTCGTTTTGATCGCGATGCCGCGTTCAGTCAGCATCCGCATGGGCCCGAGCGTGACAGGAAAGAACCGGATGCCCCGCTTCCGCAGTTCGAGGTCGCAGTCGCGGAAGTGTCCTCCGGACCGGTCGCAGATCGTCGCCCGGCCGGGAGGCAGAGTCAGCGGTGCATCAATAGTAACGACATCCAGCTTCGCGCCGTCGATCAGCGTGAGGATCTCCTCGTCGGCCAATGCAACCCGCGTCCTCGCCGTAAGCCCGCACAGCACGCACACCCCGGTCGCCCGCCGCACCGATCCCGCAAGGTCCACCCCCACAACGACAACTGGCCTGTAATTCATCTCGCTGCTTCTGTACCCGGAACAAATACGAGGACTCCACCGCATCTCTCATGCCTCTCTCCTATGACACCTCCCCACTTTCCCCCGCCGGGCGAGGATTGGGAAGAAATCGAAGGCGCGCTTCATCTAAGTCAAAATGGCCGATCGGACTGTCATACACGTAGTAGTCATCAGTCACCCAGAATACGAGTCGCCTGCACGGATCATAACCCACTACCCAGACATACTCTCCCGCAAATCGGTAGCCTGTCAGACAGTCTTTGGTCGCCTTGGCCAGGAAGTACGAAGCCTCCTGCTGGGCTATCAGGTGCCGTTCGATCTCGTTGGCGAGCCTCTCAGCATACAGTTCTCTGTCATCCGTCGTTTGGCTCGGGTGACATTCGAAAAACCTTAACGCTAAGGCTACCGCCGGATAGTAGCGTTTGGCGGAGCGGAGTAGGCTTTCCAGCCTTGCAGGAACACATTCAAACGGATACGGTATGCGCTCCTCATCATCAAAAGGGTAACACTCGGCAATTACCCACGGCTGGTGTGGCGGGAATCCGTGGGACACCGGGTCTATAAGCCAACCTTCAGCCTCGGCTAATTCATATTCGGGCTCAGGTGTATGCGCCTCTCGCAGCGGCACCCAACAGAAGTATCCAGTCATGCTCTTCCTCCAGGCACGATCCTGTTGCCCATGGGACAATTCGACAAGCAGCGTAATTCCAGCATGAAGAACCGGCGACAAACTTGTGCGTCGATTCTACCTGGTCATTGCCGCCGGGCACGGCGGGCCTCATCGAGATTGGCTTCGGCCGGGGGGACCTGGGCGATGAACTTGCTGATCTTGTCGCAGGGGTAGTCGGCGCACAGGGCGCAGCTCTTCACCTTCTTGGCCAGGCCGCACTTGCGGATCTCGCACTCGCTACAGTGGCCGATTTGCGGGCCCTTCGTCTTGAGGCAGCCCACGCAGTTGATGCCCTCGGGCTTCATCGCGACGTTGAACTGCTTGGACCACTCGGCGGCGGTTTTGACCCGCAGGGCCTGGTCATCGGTCTTATAGGCGATGTAGGCGGGACAGGCGGCGCAGTCCAAGCCGCACATGCCCAACATTTTACCGTTTCCCTTGTTCTGGTTCATACAGCCTGCTCCCATCATACCCGCGGCGACGCAGCCCGCGGCGGTCCCCAGAAAATCCCGACGCGACAGATCCGAACGATTCGATTCCATGTTCGTTCTCCACACCAGGAAGCCACAGTAATCTCAGAATCCACAGCGATATTGTAGGATCGGCCCGGCCTGAAGGCAAGGGATGTTCATGAAGTGCAGAGCGAGGCGGCCACTGGTCACGGAAGTTCACAACATCTCGCAAGCCAGCGACGCCGTCATACGGTCGTCAGCACCCGTTCCACCTCGGCGGGGAACTCCACGAGGATGAATTGGCTGCGATGGTAGAGGTAATCCTCGCCGCTTTCGTCAATTACGCGGAACAAGTCGTCTTTGGCCGCCTCCTGGTCCGGAAGAACTTCGTAGATCTTCCGCACAATCAGGGAGGCTTCGTAGTCGGCGTTGTCAACACACACGGCGAATTGTCTCTTGACAGTATTCATATCAATCCAGGTAGCGTTTGATCTTCACGTCTTTGCGGCCGATGCCGTGCGCCTCGTACCAATGCAGTTCAACTTGCCTGATCCGGCCGTTGGGAAGCCGTATTCTCGCAATCCCTTTCATTTTTCTCCATCGACCGGCCCCATGAACCTTCTCCAAATACACCAAGTCGCGGATATTCGCCCCGACCGCAATGACCTCGACGGCTTCGATCTGGCTGACGATGTCGAATCTCACATGTGTAGTCTATCCGAAATATGACACCGAGGCAAACTTTTCCTCGCAAGGAGCAAGGGGTCATGGTCAGGCGTCCAGGACCAGTCGTTGCGATCCATGATTGCGGCGACGGAGGCTGCATCTGTGCCTTCGACGCCAGCCCGGCAGTTGGCGCGGGGTGGGATGGGCCGTTAGAATACATCCCGTGACCCCGGC
>CAZDTD010000018.1:2922-11532 GCA_964507995.1 uncultured Pirellulales bacterium
CCGGCAGTTGGCGCGGGGTGGGATGGGCCGTTAGAATACATCCCGTGACCCCGGCGGCAGCCGCAGCGTGAGGGCCGTCGGAAGACCTTGACATAAAATGGTGAAGGAGGCCGGCTATGGTGGACAGTTTCATTCATTCGATGGCTCGACGCGAATTCCTGGAGAAACTCGGAGTTGTCTCGCTGGGCGCGATGGCTGCCGGCGGTCTGCCGACCGGTCAGGCCCTTGCCCAAAATCAACCTGCGAGCAAGACGTGGGAGCCGGTCTCCGAGCGCAAGGTCCGCGTCGGCATCGTCGGCTACGGCGTGTGCCAGTTCGGAGCCCAGTTCGGCTTCCAGGACCATCCCAACGTCGAGATCGTCGCGGTCAGCGACCTGATCCCCGAGCGTCGGAACGGCCTGATGAAGGCGTGCCGATGCGAGAAGTCGTACGACTCCCTGGAGGAGATGGTCAAGGACCCGAAGATCGAAGCGATCTTCGTCGCGACCGACGCACCCAGCCACCCGAGGCACTGCATGGAGGTCCTCAACCATGGCAAGCACGTGATGACCGCGGTGCCCGCCGTGCTCGGATCGCTCGAACAGGCCCAGCGGCTCGTGGAGACCGTGCAGAAGACGGGCCTCAAGTACATGATGGCCGAGACGAGCTGCTTCCACGAGGATTGCTACGCTATGCGAAAGATCTACCACGCCGGCGGATTCGGCCGGCTGCTCTTCTCGGAAGGCGAGTACTATCATTACAGCCCGACGCCAATCCCGTCGTATAAGGAATGGCGCGTGGGCCTGCCGCCTTTGTGGTACCCGACGCACTCGACCGCCTACTACATCGGCACCACCGGCAAGCGGTTCACATCCGTCTCGTGCGTCGGCTTCAACGCGGGCTACTCCGCCTTCCAGCCGGGAGCCAACAAGTACGACAACCCCTTCTCGGATGAGATTGCGATGTTCCAGACGAGCGAAGGCGGCGCATCGCGGATGCTCATGTGCAAAGGCGTCTTCGGACTGGTGGACGAGACGGGCCGGGTGTTCGGCGAGAAGGGCTACATGAACAAGATGAACTACCAGGGGACATTGAAGGAACTGCCCGATCTGGCGCGTCCGGCCCTGCCGCCTTCGGTGGACGCCGGCGGGCACGGCGGCTCTCACGGACCCCTGATGAACGAGTTCGTCACCGCGATCCTCCAGGACCGCGATCCGATGGTGAACGTCTACGAGGCCCTCGCGATGACCGTGCCCGGCATCATCGCACACCAGTCCGCCCTCAAAAACGGCGAGACGCTCAAGGTCCCCCAGTTCGACAGGACGTGACACACAGCGGAAATCGTCGTCAGGGAATCGGATGTACACGATCAAAGACATTCTGCGAATCCAGGTGGCGCCGGCGCTGGGCTGCACGGAGCCCGGCGCGGTGGCCCTGTGCACGGCGGCCGCCGGTTCGCTTCTGCCGGAAAAAACGCTCGACTCGATCGAGTTGTGGCTGAGCCCGAGCATCTACAAGAACGCCTTCGCGGTCGCGATCCCCGGCACGGACGGCGCCAAGGGGATCGGACTGGCTGCGGCATTGGGATTCTTCGCGGGCGATCCCAAACGCAAGCTCGAAGTCCTCGAACCCGTCAACGCCGACTCGCTTCGCAAGGCACAGCAGTTCGTTGCCGCCGGCAAGGTGAGCGTCAATCTGCTCGAAGGCCAGGCCGGCATCTACATCCGGTCCACGCTGAAGGCCGGACCCGACACCGTGGAGGCGGTCATCGAGCGGACGCATGACAACCTCATCAGTCTCAAGCACAACGGGCAGATCGTCGAGCGTCATCCGCTGCTGTCCGGCGCCAGCGCCGATCAGAGCGAGAGCGAACAGCTCGAGAGCTTCCTGCGCAGCCGGACGCTCGAACAACTGCTGGTCCTCGTCGAGGGCATGGACGACGAGGACCTCCAGTTCGTCATGCGGGGCGTCGACTTCAACGTCAAGCTCGCAGAGCACGGGATGGTCTTCCACGACGGGCTGGGCGTGGGCAGCACGCTGGAGCGGCTGGTCCGGGAGGGTCTGGCATGCCGGGACATGGCGACGGACGCCCGCATCCTGACCTCCGCGGCCTCCGACGCCCGCATGGCGGGTGTGAAACTGCCCGCGATGAGCTCGGCCGGCAGCGGCAATCACGGCCTGACCGCGGTGCTGCCCATCTGGGCGGCAAGGACTCACCTGCATCACATCACGGATACGCACGTTCTCAAGGCCATCGGCCTCAGTCACGTCGTGACCGCATACATCAAGGCCCACACGGGGCGGCTGTCCGCAGTCTGCGGCTGCTCGATCGCGGCCGGCGCAGGAGCCGCGGCGGGGATCGCCTACCTCATGGGCGGAAGTCTCGCCCACATCGCGGGCGCGATCAAAAATCTCATCGGTGACCTGGCCGGCGTGATCTGCGACGGCGCCAAGGCGAGCTGCTCGCTGAAGCTGGCGACCGCGGCGGGAACCGCGGTGCAGGCGGCGTTGTTCTCCCTGCACGGACTGACCGTCGGCGAGCGGGACGGCATCGTCGCGCTGACGCCGGAACAGACCATGCGAAACATGGGCCAGATCAGTACGAAGGGCATGATCGAGACGGATCGCACGATCCTCCAGATCATGATCGAGAAGCAGTTCAGCTAACGGGCCGGCCCAGGCGGTACGCGCGGAGTTGACGCTGGAGTCGTTTGCCGCTGCCGACGAGTTGATCCAGCTCGCACCAGAACGCCCGGCTGTGGTTCTTGTGCCGCGTGTGGACGAGTTCGTGGAGGATCACATAGTCCCGCAGTTCCTCGGGCAGCCGGAGCAGGTTCACGTTCAGGTTGATGTTGTCGCGGCGCGAGCAACTGCCCCAGAGCGTCCGCTGGTTCTTCACAGTCGCCTTGTTGAACCGATAGCCGTGACGGTCGGCCAGTTCCCGCAACCGGCCGAGCAGGAGCCGGCGGGCCTCGGACCACGTCGCGACGGGCATCTGGCCAAGCGGCCGAAAGTCCCGCCGATGCCGTCGGATCCAATCGAGCCGCGAGTGGAGGAATCGCTCCGCCTGCTCCAGGGGGACCCTCCGGGGCACGGTCAGCCGGACCGCGCCGTCGCGAGTCAGCGTGATCCGCGTGTACTTGGACCGGTCGGAGGACTCCACCGCGATCGGGCCGATGTCGGCGATATGCCATGTGTCGATGAGTTTTGCCATAGGAAAAATGGGACCGATGGGACCTATTCCACGACCCTCACGGTTGCGCCGGTCGCCTGCGATTCGAGGGCGGCGGCAAACAGCTTGTGCCATTGTGCGCTCTCGGCCGGCGTGACGCAACCGGCAAATCGTCCCACGGTCCGGCCCGTGTCGAGCTCGTCGATGAACGCCGCCCACATCTGCAGGATCGCGTCGCAGAGACCGAACTGGAACGTCGCAGGCGAGATCGACGCGTACGTCACCTCGTGTCCCATGTCGATCCGCCGCCAAGCCTGTTCGCCGCCGGGGGTGTATTCGAGCAGTTCCAGCGTGTTGACCTGCCTGAGACTGAATTTCGCGGAGGCCTGCGCTCCGTAGATCTCGACGTACCAGTTGTTCTCCTCGCCCGGCGCGATCCGCTGGGTCTTGAGATAGAGCGGAAAGACGCTGCCGGAGGCCGGGTCCGTCGCCTCGCACAGCAGCGACGCATTGTCCCATGTCTCGCAGGGGACCAAGCCGCCTTCACCGGCCGGCCGCTCGGGCACGATGTTGGACAGGACCGCCCGCACGTTGCGCGGAATCCAGCCCGCTCGCAGCGGGACCGTGCAGGCGTGCGGGCCGAGATCGCCCATGCAGCCGTACCGGCCGTTGAATTCGATCATCCGTTTCCAGTTGATCGGCTTGTTCGGGTTCAGGTCGCTGCTGTGCAGGAAACCCACGTTGACCTCGATGATCCGGCCGAACGCGCCGGTCTCGATCATCCGTCCGATCCGCTGGACCGCAGGGAAGAAGAGGAACTGCGATGCACATCGGACGAAACACTTCGGGTGTTGCTCGACAGCCGCCAGGATCGCGGCGTTAGCCGTCCGATCGATACCGAAAGGTTTCTCGCCCATCAGGTGCTTGCCGGCCTCGAGGGCCGCGATGTAGAGTTCTTCATGGAAATTGTGCGGTACCGCGATGTAGACCGCTTCGACCTCGGGATTGCGCAGCAGTTCGCGATAGTCGCTCGTCACCTGTCGAACCGTCGGGATGTTCTCGCGGAACCAGTCCACCTTGGGAACGTTCAGCGTGCGATTGCAGACAGCCACGACTCGCGGCCTTGCCCTCATCGCCGGCAGATGCAGCCACCGCGCCGCGGCGCTGGCGAACTCCCGGCCCATCACCCCACACCCGATGATCCCGAACCGAACCTCCCGCATCGATGTACCTCCACGCTCATACGACCGATCCATGCCAAGCCCCTTTGAAGCAGGCTGTTCAAAGCCAGATCCTACAACGACGTGGAGCTGCCGGCAACCCCGATGTCGCCTGGAGACAGGGCAAACGCGCGGAGCTTCGACTGAGTGGTTTATAATGGAACGACCGGCTCTCGCCTGTCAGGGCAGGTTGTCAGGCGTGCCGGGAGTACCCTGCCTGTCCAACGGTTGCGATCCCGCGAGGCCCGCCGTCGCTGCGCAGGCCCCGAGAGGGCCTGCAAGGGGGAGTTTTCCGCTTTGGGGCCTCCGGCATGTACGCGAGCGAGACGCTCGCTTGCGGCCGTGCAAAGCACGCCTGCTGCTGGTGGCTCCAACGCGATAAACTCCCGCCGCCCCGAGGGTGGCGGAATCCGGAGCCGTCCCACCGGCAGCCTCCTGGTTCCCCAGTGTAACGCTGCCTCGGGGAAGGAACCCTATATGTCTACATCCAGGGTCCTGAAGATAACGCCTTTCGGCGTCACTCCGATCAGGGTCAGAAGATCTTCCGATAGACGTGACAGTACGGCGTTCCGCCCTTGTTGTTGTAGTAGTCCTGATGGTAGTCCTCGGCGGGCCAGAACGTCCCGGCCTTCACGACCTTCGTCTTGACGCTGAAGCCCTTGTCCCGCAATTGACGAACGAGTATCTCGGCAATCTGTTTCTGCTCGTCGTTCAGGTAGAAGATGGCGGAGCGGTACTGCGTGCCAACGTCGGGGCCCTGTCGGTTCAACTGCGTGAAATCGTGCGTCTCAAAGAAGAGCTTGGCAAGCTGTTCGTAGCTGGTCTTCGACGGGTCGTAGATCACCTCAGTCGTTTCGGCGTGACCGGTTCGCCCGGTACAGACCTGCTTGTAGGTCGGGTTCGCAACGCGGCCGCCCGTGAAGCCCACGGTCGTCGAGATCACGCCAGGGGCGCGTTGCAGGTAGTATTCCGTCCCCCAGAAGCACCCCGACGCGAACAGCGCCCGCTCGGTCTTCGGCCTTGCCTTCGCCTGTCGCTGCTCGGCGGAAGTGAAGTCCATCGAGATCGAGTTCACGCAGTAACGGGTGTTCTTCTCGGTGAGCCGTTCGCCGAGAAAGACGTGGCCGAGGTGCCCGCCGCAACGGTTGCAGATAATCTCGGTCCTCATGCCGTCGGCGTCCGGCTGCCACTTCACCGCGCCGGGGATCTGCTCGTCGAAGCTCGGCCAGCCGCAATCGGAGCGGAACTTGGACGACGACTCGAACAGCTCGGCCCCGCACTGCCGGCAGGTGTAAACACCTTTTTCGAAGTGCCGGACGTACCTGCCGGTGAACGGCCGTTCGGTGCCCTTGTGGATGATGACCCGCTCCTCTTCCGGCGTCAGTGGTCTGAGCATAGTCCCCTCTCGATGAAGCCCGATCGACAGGCGATCCCCCGCCGCCGATCCGGCCTTTCCAATTCTCGTTGCACTCGATTGACTCCCGAGGGCAGTCACGACGACTCCCCCCGCGATAACCCCAAGAACCATCAGTATGGCGGTTCGCCAGTGTCTTTTCGCATTCATGATCACACCTTTTGCAAGTGCCTATACGATCTATACCATCTCCAGGCGTCGATTGTTTGGCGATTTCCAGTCGCCCAAGCAGGTGTTGTTGACTCCTCCCCAGGTTCGGACTATCATTGTGGCAAAGGAGATATTGGCCAGTGACTACGAAAGAACTCATTGAAAAAGTGATAGGATAGACCATGTCGGATACCATTGAAATCGCTCACCTCTCCAGAGAGGAGAAGCTGAGGATCATGGAGGCCATATGGGAGGACCTTTCACAAGATTCGGGGCAAGTTGAATCTCCCGATTGGCACCGCGAGGCTCTGGAGGAAACCAGCCGTCGCCTTGAGGTGGGACAAGAGCACCTTGTGGACTGGCAAGATGCGAAGAAGAGACTCAGGAAGCGATTCAAATGAGAATCAAGCTGCTCTCTTCAGCGATGGAGGACCTGTATGAGGGCCGTCTGTTCTATGAGAGACAAGGGGAGGGATTGGGTGAGTACTTCTTCGATTCGCTGTTCTCTGATATCGATTCGTTGACCTTGTACGGCGGGATTCATCCAAAAGTCTTCGGCTACCATCGTCTCCTGGCCAAGAGGTTTCCGTACGCCATCTACTACAGGGTTGAAGAGGAATCTATCGCAGTGGTTTGGCGAGTTCTCGATCTGCGTCGAAACCCCAGGAAGATCCGCAGGTCCCTGACGCAGGAATAAACCCCTCACGCAATTCACACCTATTCACAGGAGGATCACAGGTGGTTTCATCAGATCGGATGGTGTTCGCGTCGATTCTGGCTATTTCACTGAACGCCTTTGCCCTCGGTGGGGACGAGGGGTATATTCTTCGCGGCAACGAGCGGACGCTGGAAGCGGTTCAGACTGCGTATTCGGAGATTGCGCCGGTGCGGTACTCGCCGCCTGTCGAGCGATGGGACAAGCTGCCCAGGACCCGACAACTGCTGATCGAGGGCGGCACACTTCGCGTCGTCATGCTGGGCGACAGCATCGTCAACGATACCAGCCGGTCCGGGTGGGACTATGTCGTCGCAAGGCGACACCCGCGATGCGTCATCGAGAAGACGACCAGCGTCCGAGGCTCCACCGGGTGCTGGTGGTACAAAGAGTCCGGACGCGTGCAGAAGTTCGTGCTCGACCACAACCCGAACCTGGTCATCCTCGGCGGCATCAGCCATCGCGAAGATATCGATTCGATCCGCGACGTGATTCGCCAGATCCGCGAGTCGGCCCAACCGGATATCCTGTTGATGACCGGGGCCTTTGGATCGGTCAATCCGTTAGACGCAGCTTTTGCCGATGGAGATGGTGTGCACGGCACACCCTACAATCGGAGTCTTGAGGCCCTTGCAAACGAGGCGGGGGCTGCGTTCCTCGACATGGAGACCGCGTGGGGGCAGTACGTGCGGGCCTCCGGCCGGACGCTGGACTCGTTCAAGCGGGACATGGTCCACGCCAACGCACAAGGCGAGCAGATCCTCGGGCACATCCTCGCGAATTATCTCTCCTATCCGCCTCGGCCGGGGCAGTCGCCCGCCGACCAGGAAACCGATCCGCTTGTCTGGGAGAAACTCGACCGGTTCCAGGACTGGAAGTTCGGGTTCATGATGCACTGGGGGATCTACAGCCAGTGGGGCTGCATCGAGTCGTGGCCGCTGGTGGAAGCGGACCCGTGGGCCCGGCCGGACGATCTGCCCGCCTGGACCGAGCGGGGCAAGGACTTTCCGCGGTTCTTCCGCGACTACGTGGCCCTGAACAAGACCTTCAATCCGCAGAAGTTCGACCCAAGCAAATGGGTCGCCGCGGCCCAGGGCGCCGGCATGAAGTACGTCGTCTTCACGACGAAGCACCACGACGGCTTCTGCATGTTCGACACGCGCCAGACCGACTACCGCACGACGCATCCCTCGTGTCCCTTCCACACGAATCCGAAGGCCGACGTCGTCAAGCAGGTCTTCGAGACGTTCCGAGCCGAGGGCTTTGGCATCGGAGCCTACTACTCGAAATCCGACTGGAATCATCCGGGTTATTGGGCCCCCGACTGGCCGCACAAGGACCGCAACGTCAACTACGACATCAAAAAATACCCCGAGAAGTGGGCGACATTCGTCAATTTCACGCACAACATCGTGAAGGAGCTGATGACCGGCTACGGCCCGGTGGACATCCTCTGGCTGGACGGCGGCCAGGTCCGCCCGCCGCAGCAGGATATCGACATGCCCAGACTGGCGACGATGGCCCGCAGTCACCAGCCGGGCCTGATCGTCGTGGACCGCACGGTCGGCGGTCGATATGAGAACTATTCCACGCCGGAGCAGGAGGTCCCCGCAGAGGCCCTGCCCTACATCTGGGAAACCTGCATGACGATGGCCGGCCAGTGGTCGTACAAACCGAACGACAACTACAAATCCACGCGGGACCTCATTCACCTGCTGGTCAACATCGTCGCCAAGGGCGGCAATTTTCTGCTGAACGTCGGTCCCTCTCCGGATGGGGAATTGCCTCCGCAGGCCCTGGAGCGAATGGAGCAGATCGGACGATGGATGCAGATCAACGGCGACGCGATCTACGGCACGCGTCCCGTGCCTCCCTACAAGGCGGGCCAGGTCTGCCTGACGAAGAAAGGCGAGACGCTCTACGCGATCTGCCTGGCCGAACCGGGGCAGACAACGCCGCC
>CAZDTD010000018.1:11632-39356 GCA_964507995.1 uncultured Pirellulales bacterium
AAGGCGAGACGCTCTACGCGATCTGCCTGGCCGAACCGGGGCAGACAACGCCGCCTGAGCGGATTTCGATCCCGCCGATCAAGAGCGCCACGTCCGTCAAGCTGCTCGGCTCATCCGTCGCGGTGGAATGGAAGATCGCATCAGAAGGCCTGACCGTATCGATTCCCGAGAGCGTGCGTCAGTCGCCGCCCTGCGAACACGCCTGGACGCTGGAGATCGTTGGCGGACGGATCGAACTGGAACAATAGAGGGAAACCAGCAATGCGGATCGGAATTATCGGGGCCGGACATGCGGGAGTGGAGGCCGCCAGGCAGATCAGCGAGAAAGGCGGCGACGTCGTTCTCTATTCGGACGAACCGTTTCTGCCATACATCCGGCCTCGCGTGGTTCTGCTGGCGTTCGGTCGAGCGGAACTCGATGCGATCGCGATCAGGCCGCAACGGTGGTACGACGACCGTAAGATCGACCTGCGGCTGGGGTGTCCCGTCGCGCAGATCGATATCCACACGAAGACCGTAACGGCCAACGGACAACAGGAACAGTTCGACGCACTGATCCTCGCGATCGGCGCGGGCCCCTTCCTCCTGCCCTTCGTTCAGAAGCTGCCCCAGGATGTGATTCCCCTCTGGCGGGCGAAGGACAGCCTCGCCATTCGGCGCCGGCTCGAAACCGTGCGGCATCTGACCATCCTCGGCGGCGGCATCAGCGGCCTGGAAGCCGCGGTGTACAGCCGGGACGCGGGCATCGAGGTTGCCGTCGTGGAGAAGTCGCCGCACGTCATGGCTCTGCAATTCGGTCCCGCGGCAGCAGAGGTTCTCGCCCAGCGTCTGCGAGATCAAGGCGTGGACCTGCGCACCAGCCGGTTCGTGACCGATGTGGCCAAGAGCGACGGAAGGCTGACCGTGACATTGGACAACGGCGAGGTCCTCCGCAGCGATCTGGTGCTCACAACCGTCGGAGCCGTCCGAAACACGGCGCTGTTCGCCCAGGCCGGCCTGCGAACCGACAAAGGCGTCCTCGTGGACGCGTGCCAGCAGACCTCGGAGCCAGGCGTCTTCGCCTGTGGCGACATCGCGCAACGCGACCACATCCGCACGGCCAGCATCGTCCGAGCGACCGAGCAGGGTCGCGGCGCGGCTCTCAACGCAATGGCGACTCTGACAGGCGGGCCGCTGAAACCGGTCGCCGACCGCGCGATCCCCCTGTCGTTCCAGCACGACCGGATCGAGTTCCACTCCGCCGGCGTCCCGGCAGGCCCGGATCTTGAGGAAAAGATTCTCTCCAGCGATGACGAAGGGATCTACCGCTCGGTCGTCCTCGAAGGCAACATCCTTCGCGGCGTGCAAATGGTCGGCAGCCGGGAGGGGTTTCGCAAATTGGCGGATTCCATCGGCCGGTTTTACCAGACTCCGTGAACCGGAAATTCTCCACACCGGACAAACCGGCTTATCGGACTTGCATACAAGACTCCTATCTGGTATAAATACAGATGGAAGACAATCACGATGCGGCGTTTCTTTGTCTTCGCGGACTCCGGCTTCGGTTCCCGTTCATCAGCACAAGACGCGAACCGGGCAACGACTGTGAAAGGTAGGAGGAGTGACCGAAAGCCGAACCATCTTCATTCCGACAGGCATTCTCAACTGCGCTGTACGGCACGTTCATCCCGGCCACAGTGCAGCCCCATGCGAAGTGCGAGATCGTATGCGACAAGCCATCCCTCGAGCGAAAGGAGGTGTGTGAGAACAGGATCATCCGTGCCGTACCGATGTGAGCCAAACGAACAGCATAAGCGAGGTGAATGACATGAGTACGAAATTGATGCATGCAATTCTTGTGAGCGTGATGCTGGCATCGCCCGTTCTGGCCGGCAGCATCGTAGTGGGCAACTTCGAAGGCGGCCTCGACGGCTGGCAGGCGGGAGAGGGAATGACGGTCTCCTTCGGCGCCGTCGGCGCCACGGTCGGCGCCGAAGCCCTACAAGTCGATGGTTCCGGCGGATGGCACATTGCTGCCCTGCTGGACGCGAAGTCGCAGCGGACCGCGCTGGCCGCCAAGGGCGTGAAAATCACCGCGGATGTGACCGTCATCGAGGCCGACATGACCACCGGTTGGATGCAGGTCGAGTTCGTCATCAACGCCCAGAACAACGACGACAACGGAGCCAACAACAACATCGGCTGGAACCAGCTCGGCAGCCAGGACGTCATCCGCGACGGACAGGCTCATACGTACACGTGGGTGCTTTCGGACGAGCTGGTGGGCAAGATCGCCGGAGCGGACGACAACATCGGGTGGTTCGAGCTGGCGCTGATATCGAACCTGGACGGTGCATCGGTGACCAAATTCTACGTGGACAACATCCAGGTGGTTTCCGAAGAGCCGGGCGAGAGCATCCTCGTGAGCAGCTTTGAAGGCGGCTTCGACGGCTGGTACACGGACACCTGGACGGCCGGCACGACCGCTCTGGGCGCAACCGGCGCCACAGACGGCGACCAGGCGATGCAGGTCGAAGGGCCCGGCGAATGGCAGCAGCTCACCAAAGTGAACGTGAAACCCTATCTCGAGCAACTATCGAACAAGGGCGTCACGGTCACGGCGGACATCACGGCGTTCGCGGCCGACATGACCTCGACGTGGATGCAGGTCGGCATGGTCGTCAACTGCACGAACAACGACGACAGCGGCGTCAACAACAATCTCGGCTGGATCGACCTCGGCCTCCAGGACATCGCGATGGACGGCGTGCCCCACACGCTCACCTGGGCGATTCCGGACGATCAAGCGGACAGGATCGCCGGAGCGGACGAGAACATCTCATGGTTCGAGTTCCTGCTGGTCTCGAACGCCGACAGCGCCTCGACGGTGAAATTCTACGTTGACAACGTCCGGATCGTCGGCGTCCCGATCGAAACCGGCAAAGGCACCGACTTCATCCTCGGCAACTTCGAGCAGGACATGGATCGCTGGGTCGTGGGCGGCGGCGCCGACGTCCGCTACAGCGACACGAACGGCGTAACCCTCGACAGCTACAGCCTCGACATCTACACCCCCACCGGCGCCTGGGCCAGCGTGCTGACGATGAACCTGCTCGATCCGAACAACGCGGACATCCTGGCGGCCTTCCGCGCGAACACCAAGATCACCATGGACATCACGCACCTGGTCGTCGACTGGCCGACGGACGAAATCCCGCCCTGGAACGGGACCCATTTCATCATCAACACCAGCGCCGAAGCGCTGCCCAGCCGGGACGGAGGATATGTGGATCTGGGCTACAAGGCGGGCTGGTCGCAGAACAACGGCGACCGGACCGATACGGTCACCTGGGACTACAGCTCGGTGATCAGCGATCTCAACGCCAACTGGGACAAAGTCACCTATCTCGAGCTCAACGTAGTCGTCAACGCCAACAGCGCCGACTACACCAAGTGGGTGTGGTTCTACATCGACAACATGAGACTGTCCGGCGGCGGCATCCCGCTGAATCCGCAACCGGCCAACGGGGCCAAAGACGTCAACGTCGAAACCCTGCTCAGTTGGACGCCGGGCGCCTTTGCAGCCTCGCACAACCTGTACCTCGGCACCGCCAGCGGCGCGGTGGCCGGCGCCGACGGCAACAGCAACCCGGACGTGCTCTTTGTCCCGCTGGACGGAAACAGCTTCGACCCCAACGGCCTGGAGTTCAACACGCAGTACTTCTGGCGAATCGACGCGGTCAACGACGTGAATCCGGACAGCCCGTGGATCAGCGGGGTGTGGACCTTCACGACCGGCAACTTCCTCGTCGTGGAGGACTTCGAGAGCTACCTCGACGTGCTCGACGAAGGCAAGGCGATCTTCGACACCTGGAAAGACGGCTGGCAGGACGAGGCGAATGGTTCCATCGTCGGCAACGACGAATCGCCGTTCGCCACGGACCCGATCACGGCCGCGCACGGCGGCAACCAGCTCATGCCGCTGCGGTACGACAACACGACCGCCCAGTTCTCCGAGGCAAAACGCACGTGGGAAGAGCCGCAGGATTGGACGATCAACAGCTTCAACGTCGTGAGGCTCTTCATCGCCGGCAAGACGTGGAATGTCCCCGGCCTGCTGTACATCACGCTGGAGGACGAAGGCGGAGCCGTCGCGACGGTCGAGCGCGACGTCGCCGACGAATTGCTGCTCGATACGTGGTCCGAGCTGGAACTGTCGTTCAGCGACTTCTCCGGCGTGAACATGGCTGCTGTGACGAGCATGGCCATCGGCATCAAGAACAAGGCCGGCGCCGGCGCAGCGGTCGGCACGCTGCTGGTCGACGACATCCGCGCCGGAGTCAAGCCGATGGGCCTGGTGGCGCACTACGAGCTGGAAGGCACTCTCGAGGACAGCTCCGGCAACGGCCACCACGGCGCGTTCAGCGGCGACCCGAACTTCCCCGCCCAGTACGTGACCGGCCCGACCGGCTTCGGCAAGGGCCTGCTCTTCGACGGAACCGGCGGACACCAGAACGTCGAGCTGGGCACGTTCAACCCCTCGGCCGCAACCGGCACGCTCACCGTCGCCCTGTGGGCGAAGTGGGACGGCCCCAGCGACCAGTGGCAGGGCCTGATCGGCAAACGCGACGCCTGGACCGCGGAGGACACGATGTGGCATCTCGAGGTCAACCACGACGCCGGCACGATCGGATTCGCCCGCTGGGAAGTGTATCCCGGCAGCGGCGAAGCCAAATTGCCGGTCGGCACGTGGGCTCACGTCGCTGTGACGTTTGACGGGACGACCGCACGGTTCTACCTCAACGGCGTGGAAACCGGCAGCGGCTCCTTCTCGTTCGGTCCCAAGAAGGACGCGGGCGTGCACTTCGGCTCCGACGATCCGAACGGCGGCAACGCCTTCAACGGCGCGCTCGACGACGTGCGTCTGTACGACACGGTCCTGTCGGCCGACGAAGTCAAGGCGCTCGCGGGCGAGTAGTCGCTCGTCGCATCGGACCTCAACGGACGGTAGGCATGACCTCGGGGCCTGCACTGTTTCACACGGTGCAGGCCCCGATTCTTTTGGCTCTTCACCTAATTCCGGGGATCATCGAGGGTGGCAATCTTCTCTTGGGCCAGCAGCATGGGAACCGGCATGTAGGATGCGTATCACGCACCAATTCTTGCTACGAGGGGGCAATGGTGCGTATTACGCACCCTACGCGATGCCATCTTGCCTATCATGCCATTGACGCAACGCGGCAAATGCCGGAGCGGTCGTTCCCAAAAGAGGCAGGCACTCCGGAATACCGGATCATATGGCCTTAAAAGGCTCAGTCCTGATGCCCCAGGCTTTTCCAGCCTCGCGCCTGGCATGTGGACCCGGAAATCAACCGCTCCGGTGTAGTTAGTTTATCAGAAACAGTCGGGAATCGCAAGCGAAACCCTGCATCGAACGGTACGTTCAGATTCGCGGTTGCGATGTCGCACGATCCTACGGTTCCTTTCCGCTTGATTCCCATCGGCCGCAGAGGTAGCCTGCTGATTTTGTGTTGGATTGGGATCTTCGACGCTATGGGCATTCTGATCGGATTGAAACTCGAAATCGGATTTGCGCACGAGGAACTGTACCGCCGGCTCTACGGAGATCGGGACGTTCTTGCGTTTCTGAAGGAGCTGGGCTTCGGCGCGGTCGAGACGCCGGTGGGTCCGCAGACCGACCCGGACCGGCTCCAGGAGCACATCGCACGCTGCGTCGACGCAGGACTCAGGATCTCGCTGCATCCCTACTCCGAGGCCACGATCTGCAACCCCTTGCACTTCTCGTCCGACGCGGACAATCCCTGCCGACGGATGCACGAGCGGTTCTTCGCCATCGCCGAGGAGGCGGCCCGGATACAACAATGTCCCACGGTCGTGAACCTCCACAGCGCCGCCGGCGGCGCGGACCACGCCCGCGAGCACCTGCGGAGCCAGTCCATCGCCTTTTTCACGTGGGCGGGCCGATGGTGCCGGGACAACGCCCCTCGCGTGAACGTCACGGTGGAATTGCAGATGAGCCCGAATCCCGGCGAACCCGTGCAGCGGATCGGGGACACCTACGCGGAGCTGCTCGACGTCGCGACGCGAAGCGACGTGCGCGTGTGCTGGGATTTCGGTCACGCCTATTGGAACACCCGTCTCTACGGCTGGCCGATCGCGCCGCCCGAGGCGCTGCTGGCGCGGATACTCCACGTCCACTGTCACGACGCCTCCACGGAGGATCATCAGCCGCTCGTGCACGGCAACGTGCCCTGGCGGGAATTCATCGGGCTCCTGCGCAGCCGCGGTTTCGACGGCCGGGTGATTCTCGAAGTCCCGCCGGACCAGTTCCTCCGCGCCGGCGGCCTCCAGAGCCTCATCGACTCCGCCAAGGCCCTGCGATCTCTGGAGTAAACCGTCGCTACCGGATGGTCGTGTAGCAGGAATCCCTGCGGCCGGTCCTGGACGAGACTTCCACGATGGGGACGCGGGACGCGAACGGTTCGCCGCAATACGTCGCCTGCAGCGTCTCCCAGTTTCGCGCGCCGCTGTCGCAGGTGACGAGCCAATCGCGGGTCCGCCGCCAGCGGGGCTCGAACCAGTCCCGCACGGGCAGTTCCCACAGTTCCTGCGAGAGCAGGTTGTCCCGTCGTTCTTCGAGGGCCTGGCGGGCGCCGCTGTAGTCGATGTGGGCAAGGGTCCATCGCGACTTGAGTTCCAGCCGGCGAAGCAGCGCGAGTTGCTCGGCCTGGCCCAATGCGGCCACGGTCCAGGCGGCCTCGGCGCCGAGTTCGCACTCGACCTCATCTCGCGCCACGCGTTCGAGCAATCCCGTGCAGGCCGCGACCACCTGGTCTTGCAGGGCCTTCTCGGCGCCGACCGCCAGCTTGGTGAGTCCCCAGAGCTGGCCCCAGGCGCCGGGCGAGACGCCTTCGTCGATGACCACGCCGAAGACGAGAGGCAGAATCGCGGGTCCCATCGCGCCGGCTGCGGCAATCAGGACCTCCATCATCAGGTGGTCATCCTGCTCGCCCGCTTCGACGAGCCGGGCGATCAGAGATTCGCCGATCTCCCGCCGGCGACGCGCATCGAGCTTCGGCGCGGCGAGGGCAAGAATGGCCGGCACGTAGAGATGCACGTAATTGGCCGTGTCGAGGACGATTTCTCTCGCCTCGTCATAGGCATGGAAAAGCTTGTCGGTCAGGTCCGGCTCAGCAGCCACGGCGTCGGCCAAGGCCTCGATCACCGACCACGGAATATCCGTCTCACTGCGATACAACTGGTCCCAGAGAGACTGCAAGGATTCATCGTTCAAAGAATGAACTCCTACCACGCACAAAACAACTCGGCCTGCAGCGCAACAACAGCGCGCAAGCAGAGAACCGAGTCATTATAGATATCGGTCCTGACAGATCAAGAGGCTTAACCCTTTTCGCGGCATTCGGGGGACCAGACGGGCATACGGCGTCGGCTGCGTACATTTGCGTCGTCTTTGGTCGCTGGCAAGCACATTGCAGACATCAGCCACTTTTACAGAGCAAGAACGACACATTTATCGGACACGCCGTCAACCGGCAGGCCTATGCCCGCGTGGCGACGATCATGCCGTAGGCGAGGGCCCCTTCGCGGTAGCCCCGCTCCAGCAGTTTGAAGCACTCGACGTACCGACGGAGCTTGCTGCCCCTGGTGTACAGGAACATCTGGGCCATCGGGCTGCTCACGAGTTTGTTGCAGTGCTCCCAGGTGGGCAGGACGCCGGAGGCGATATTGTCGGCCCGGCTGATCCGGAAGCCCGCCGTCTCCAGCGAGGAGATCTGTTCACCCAGGGTGAACAACGTCGGGCACAGCAGGGTCTCGCTGAGCTGCCGGACAAGCTGTTCCTGCTCGGGACCGTCGACATCGCCTCGCAGCCACGCGCACAGACCCAGCCGACCGCCCGGGCGAAGCAGCCTGGCGCAGTCGTTGAAAAACGCCTGCTTGTCGTAGATGTGCTCGCTGCACTCGACGATCCAGATGCGGTCGAACGGCTCCGTCAGCGTGTCCAGGCAGTTGGCGTCGTGTTCGCGAAAGGACACGCGGTCCGAAACCTTCTCGTCGGCCGCATGCTTTTGGGCGGCCTGCACCTGCGCTGCGCCGAGCGTCAATCCGAGGACGGAGCAACCGAAGGTCTTCGCCAGCCAGCAGGCGGAGCCGCCGAGGCCGGACCCGATGTCCAGCACGCGGTGTTCGGGCGCAATGTCGAGGCGCGAGGCCAGTTCCTTGACCAGCTTGACCTGAGCCTCGGCGGGCGACTCGCCGCCTTCCCAGTAACCGTGGTGCATGTGCGGACCCCAGAGCATCTGATAGAAGCCCGAGAGCGTATCGTAATGCTTGCGGATATCCGCGGTCAGACAGGATTGGGAAGGCGACAGACCCATGGTTTACTCCGACTGTTGTATGGCTCAAAAGGGAACGGGTGGCGTCTGTCAGTATATCGGCGACGCCACCCGCGGAAATTCAAAACAAAAGGAAACTACTTGCTGCCCGCTTTGCTCCTGGCCTGGTCCAGGGCAGCCTTGGCCCGCTTGGCGAGGTCGTCATTCTCAGCGGCCTGTGCGGCCTTTTCGAGCGACGGGACCAGCCTGCCGGCGAACGACGCCGCATCCTGGGCCTTGAGCAGCTTCTCGGCCACCGTGACAGCCGCGAGGACTGCCTCCTGCCGGCAGTTTGCATCGTCCAGGTACGGCGCGATCAGTTCCGCCGCATCGGGCGATTCGATGTTGCTCAACGTGCCCAGCAGCAGGCGTTTCTCGTCGTCGCGGGCGATCAGACCCGCCGCCTGGCGGCACATCGCCACGCGATCCGCCACCGGCACATCGCCTCGGGCGGCCATGCTCACGTAGCCGCGGAGGAAGAGCGTCTTCTCCGCCGGATTGCTCGTCTCTTTGGCCATGCTCAGGAGGATCGGAGCGGCATCGACGGTCTTCCAGGTGCCGAGGGCGCGGGCCGCTGCGGAACGCACGGCCTCCTCGTCGCTCTTGGCGCAGGCGACCACCGCCTGGAGCGAGTTCGGACCACCGACCGCGCCGAGCACGCGAACCAGCGATGCCTTCTGCGCGGGCTTGGCTGCGTCGAGCTGTGCGATGACCTTGTCGGCCAGAGGCTTCGAATCGGCCGCCTTCAGGCAGATCGTGGTGATCGCCTGCTCCACCGCAGCCAGATCCTGCGGCTGGTCGGCGTTCTTCAGCAGGTCAAACAACGCAGGCAGTTGGTCGGGACCGCCCAGGTCGCCGACCAACTTGATCGAGTCGGCGCGGACCTTCGAGGTCGTTTTGTTTGCGGCCTTCAACAGGGCCGGGATGCCGCTGGTCATCCGTCGGCGTCCCATGAGATCGAGGGCCAGCCGCTGCTTGTCGGCGTTGTCGCCGGCGAACATCTTCGCCACCGCGTCATCGGCCTGTCGGCCGGGGAACGCCGCGAGGCAATCCTGCGCGACCCTGGCGACATCGTTGTCGCTGTCATCGAGCAGTCGAACCAGCACAGGCACCGCGGAAGCGTCGCCCAACTCAGTGGCAGCCCGCACCGCCGCGACGCGAACCGCCTGCTCGCCTGCCTTGGCGGCGTCGAGCAGCGCCGGCGCCGCGCTCATCTCGCCTCGCACGCCCAGAGCCTGGATCACGACGATCTTACGGTCGGCGGACAGCGACTTCATCGCATCGACCAGAATGGTCGTCGCCTGCGGGCTGGGCATCTGGTGCGAGGCCTGGACAGCGGCCGAGAACAGGATGTAGTCCTCGTCGCTCAAGCGTTCCTTCAGCATCTTCTGCCGATTCCCAGCCTGACGCGCGAGAATCGCGGCCCGCAGGGCCCCGCCGCGAATTTGGTGCGGCGCATCCGACTTGTACAACGGGTCGTAGATCGCGATCGCATCCCGGGCCTTGCCTTCGGTCGCGAGCGATTCGGCGCAACGGAGGAGTCCTTCATAGCAGGCGAGTTTGCACTCGGCCGGGACCTTGGGCAGCGCCTGCTGCAGGGCCTGGACCGCATCCGTGTTGCCGATGTCGCCCAATGCCCGCGCCGCGGCGTCGGTCACAACCGGACTGCCGCTGGTCACGAGGTTGCCCAGCACAGCGACCGCCTTGGCGTCGCGACGGTAGCCGACGGTGTTGATGACGCCGACCAGCGGAAGGCCTTTGACCTTGCCCAGCGCGTCGCGCAGGGCCTCGTCCACCGCCGGGTCCGGATTCATCTGGAGGCCGTAACGGGCCATGTGCGAAAGCTGCTCGTCGCCCAGCAACGCGGCCAGCGGAGCGATCGAGTCCTTGCCGCCGATGATGCCGAGCTGCCGGCAGGCATCGACCCGGGCCTTGAGCGGGGCCGACGAATCCTGCACGGTCGCGATCAGTTTGGGTTCATCGCTCTTCGACGCGACGGTCTGCGCAAACGCCGATCCGACGCAGGCCGCCAGCAGCGCAACGATCAGAATGAGATGTATCCTCGACTGTAACATAGCAATCTCCTCAGATGTAGGGTGCGTATCACGCACCATTTCAACCGTCCTGTATGCCAAAAGATGATGCGTAGTACGCACCCTGCTTTGACTTCTCAGATGGTCCACGGCTCGCGCATCGCACGCGAACGGAAACGGTTCGCCTCGGCGTCGTTCACGAATTCCTCTTTCGTCGGGTCAAACTTCATGTCGCGTTTGAGCCACATGCAGACGTTGGCCGCGTGGACGGTGGACATGGAGCGGTGCATCACGACCGGGTTGGCCACGGTGAGCCGACGCGATTTGACACAGTCGAAGAAGTTGCGGACGTGGCTCATCGGCCGCTGCGTGCGGGCCATGTAGTCATCGACCAGCTTCTTGAAATCGGCCATCCAGGCGGGGTTGGAGACCTCGCACTTCGAGTAGCCATCCGCGATGGCGACCCAGCCCTCGTCGCCTTCGTAGCGAACACCGCAGGAGCCGTGCCAGATCTTGCCGGCCATGTCCCGTTCGAGGACCAGCTTCACGCCGTTGGCGAAGGTCGCGACCATGCCGTCGCCGCTGTCGTTGGCGACGTACTTGTACTCGACGGGCGACGTGTCCGCCAGTCCGGCCGCCACCTGGACCTGGGCGAACGTGTGGGCGCCCCATTCGCCGATACAGCTCGTGTGGAAATCATAGTGGTTGCGCCAGCCGCCGCGGGTGTATTCCGAATTGTACGGCCGCCAGGGACAGGGTCCCAGCCAGGCGTCCCAATCCATCTCTTCCTTCGGAGGCAGGGGCTGTTCGGGCAGCCAATCGTGCCGCATCTCCGCAGCGTCCCACGGCGCGATGTGCGCACGCAGGGTGTGGAGTTTGCCGAGATAGCCGAGCCGGAGCAGCTCGTTGGCGAAGGTGAAGTTGCCTTCGCTGAGCCGCTGGAGGCCGCTCTGATAGACTCGACGATGCCGCCTGGCGGTCTCCACGACGCCCTGCCCTTCGGCAATCGTCATGGCCGACGGCTTCTCCGAGTACACGTCCTTGCCCGCCCGCATGGCCAGGATGGCCGCCAGCGCGTGCCAGCGGTCGCCGGTCGTGCTCAGAACCGCGTCGAGGTCGGTCCGAACAGCCAAGAACTCGCGAATGTCGGCATAGAGGGCGCAGTCGGTGTTGCCGTAGCGGCTGTCCACCATCTGCTTGACTCGTTCGCGCCGGGCCTTCTGCGGGTCGCACGTGGCAACGAACTGAACATCGCGTTCCGGCAGCATCCAGTTCAGGACACCCGAGCCGCGGTTGCCGATGCCGATGCCGCCCAGGATGATGCGTTCGCTCGGCGGGACGGCTCCGTTGCGGCCGAAGACCGAGGCCGGCACGATGTACGGCGCGGCCATCGCAGCCGCCGTGCCCAGGAATGCTCGCCGCGACAGGTGGGAGTGATTGTGTGACATGGCGTTCTCCTCTTCATGGATAATGGACTATCGATGATTGATGATTGGCGAAACCGCCGCCAAGCACAAACCATCCGGGCCTTGACCACTGGGGGATTGTACCGTCTCGCCCGCCCCGCGCCCACCCCAAAGAGATTGATTATTGATGATGAATGATGGATGATTGGCCATCCGAGTTCACGGCAATAACACAGATCAGACTCGCGATGTGGTGCATGACCGCTATAGCGCCTTCCGATGGGCCGACGAGGCATGGGCGGGACCCTGTCATTCCCGCGCCAAGCAGGAATCCACAAGCCATGGCGTGTGGCACATCCCAGGAACTGGATTCCCGCGTTCGCGGGAATGACAATCCAGGGTCTCCATGAACTCCTGTCGTATGCGTAAGTGCGACCATGCACCCCCGCGAGGGCGAGAGCGACAGCAGGCTACCCAATCCACTTCGTCTGGTGTATGATGCCCCGTTTGCAGATGAAGGCTGATTGATCCAAGAGGTATCGTGATGCATTTGAAGAGCGTGCGGTTTCACCCGGACCGGTATCCGACGCGGGAGCGCTATCCGTTCAGTCTCGACATCTTCCGCGACACGACCAGGCTCGATTTCACCACGCCGGTGACCTTCTTCGTCGGTGAGAACGGGACCGGCAAATCGACGCTCCTGGAGGCCATCGCCCAGCGGGCGGGCATCCACATCTGGCGCGACGACGCGAGGAGCCGCTGCGTGGTGAACATCTACGAGGACAAGTTCTATCGCGGCATTTCGATCGAGTGGGTCGAGGACCTCGTGCCCGGCTCGTTCTTCGGCTCCAGCGTCTTCCAGGATTTCGCCCGCCTGCTGGAAGAATGGGCACAAGCCGACCCCGGCCTGCTCGACTATTTCGGCGGCAAGTCCCTGCTCACCCAGTCACACGGCCAGTCGATCATGTCCTTCCTCAAAGCCCGCTGCGCGATCAGGGGTTTGTACCTGCTCGACGAGCCGGAGACGGCCCTCTCTCCCAGGACCCAGATCGCCTTGCTCGACCTGCTGACGAAGTTGAGCGAGGCCGGCCACGCCCAATTTCTCATCGCGACACACTCGCCCATCCTCTTAGCCTGTCCCGGCGCGACGATCTACAGCTTCGACGAAAGCCCGATCGCGCCGATCCCCTACGAACAGACAGACCACTACCGAGTCTACAGGGACTTCATGGAGGACCAGAACAAAAGCGAGCCGCCGGACGTGCACTGATGCCCGGGTTGGATTGGTTCTCACACAAAGCCACGAAGTCACAGAGTATTCATTTCGAGCCCATCTCTGCGTTCTTTGTGCCTGCGTGTGAAATCGTTCTTGTAGTTACTCGACTTGACCGTTCAGGATGCGAGAGATTCCGTCCTTCATCAGGCCCTCGCCGAAATTGAGAAGATATCCCAGTTTCATTCCTGTCAGACGCAGATAGGTCAATACCTGCTTCTTGTGTGCGTTCGTCGTTTTCTCCACCGACTTCAACTCCAGAACCACCTTGCCTTCAACGATCATGTCGGCACGGAATCCTTCATCAAAACGGACTCCGTGGAAGGTGATCGGAATGGAAACCTGCCGCTCAACGCGTACCCCACGCTCCTGCAATTCGTGTGTCAGCAGGACTTCGTATACCGTCTCCAACAGACCAGGGCCAAGCTCTTTATGAAGACGAACGGCAGAATCAACCACGATCTTGCCAATTTCATTTTCGGTCATTTCTTCGTGCCTTCGTGGCTCTGTGTGAGACAGTTCTTTCCGGACCGTCAGAAGGCGTCCGGGATGCCGGCCATCCAGGCGGGCCAGGCGTCGTCGGTGACGTTGCCGGCCTTGGTCCACTTGCCTGCGGTGTTGAAGTTGCGATGCCACTTGAGCTGCCAGAGCTGCTTGAGCGAGACCCGCTTGACGGACCAGTCGGCGAAAAGGCAGAACTGGGCGCTGCCGTGCCGGTTGACGCACATCCGCTGCATCTCGTCGCTGCTGAGGGTCGGCGTCCTCTCGCCCTGGGGGCACGGACTGTCCGTATCCAGCGGCCAGCCATCCACCCACCATGCCTCGGTGAAAACCGGGATGTTGTCCGCGCCCTTGACCAGGTTGGTCCGCCAGTAATTCGCGGCGGGACCGCGTCCCCACATGGACGTGTATCCGGCAGGGATGTTGCACGTCCAGCCGTTCGGCGCGTAGCTGCCCTCGTCGCCACCCTGGGCCGCGGTCACCCGCCAGGCATCGAAGGGGTTCTCCGCAGGCGCAGTCGTGGTATATGCGTTGGCAGACCGGCTCTTGAACGCCGTGGGACACAACCACATTTTCTTATCCTTGGACAGATCCCACATGCTTACCCGCCACCACTCGCCATCCGCCACATTCGAGGTGCTGTTCTTCACCAGGCCGTTAAAGAAGCGACCGTTGTTGTCGTCCGTGTACATCGCGAACATCAGACCCCATTGGTGCAGATTGGACTTGCACGCGGCGCCCCGCGCCTGGGTGCGGACCCGGTTCAGGGCCGGCATGAGGATACCCATCAGAATCGCAATGATGGCAATGACGACGAGCAACTCGATCAGTGTGAATCCGCCTTGTCTGCGCATAGCCATACTCCTGATTTTCTCAACCACCCGATCCGCCAGAGACCCTCTTATCATACCCGAAAAGCCCCCGTCCAGGCAAGAAAACAAGCAGATGAAATGGTGCGTGATACGCACCCTACCTGGTTTGCCCGAGAAGCATGCTTATGCAAGCATAAGCATGGCGCCCAGCATATTCTCCAATGCTCGGCAAGTTCACGACGTTGGGTGCCATGCCCACGCTCGCGTGGGCATGTCTTCATCTCGGGCAATGGCGATCCATGGCTGCCGCCAAGAAACAGACCCGGGCGAAGCGGAGAATGGGGTCCCCTGCTTCGCCCGGGTCGTAATTGTCCATCGGAACGATATGAACCGGATGGCCCAAAGGCCCGGCCGGCGGCCTCTTACGTCCGGTACTTTCTGAGGTTCTTCAGCGAGGTCTCGATGTTCGCCGTCGACGCGGGCTCCGTCTCCGCTTCGATGATGTACCACTTCGTGCCGCCGAGAGTCCGGCAGAGCCTGAAGATCTCGACCCACTTCACCTCCCCTTCGCCGAGCAGGGCGTTCGGGTTCGTCGCAGAGTACTCCTTCAGGTGCACGGTGACGGCCCGGCCGGGGTACTTCTTCAGCGTCGCCACGGGATCGCCGCCGCCGCTCATCACGTTGCCGGTGTCGAGCTGCATGATGACGTCCTTGCTCGTATTGCTGAAGAAGACGTCCCAGGACGTGGTGTCGCCGAGCGGGTGCACGTCGTGGGCGTGGGCGTGGTAGCCCACCATCATCTTGCGGGCCTTGAGCTTGTCGGCCAGGACGTTGAACCGCTCGGCGTACTTCAGCCACGAGTTCTTCAAATCCTTCTCATCGCCCTGGAGCCAGGGCACGATGACGTACTTGTTGCCGAGGGTCTCGTTGAAATCGAGAGTCGCGGCCAGCTTGTCGTCCGCGAGGTCCGCGTACTGCGTGTGCGTGCCGCAGCAGACGAGGTTGTTGTCGTCCAGCATCTTGCGGATATCCTTGGCGTTGTGGCCGTAGTAGCCCGCGAACTCCGCGCCGTTGTAGCCCATCTGGGCGATCTTCGCGAGCGTGCCGGGCAGGTCCTTCTCCGCCGCACTGCGGACCGAGTAGACCTGCACGCCGATCGGCATCCGGCCCTTCACATTCATGGTCACGGTCTTCGTCTCCTCATTTTCCTTTGCGCAGCCCGAGCCGAGGACGCTCGCAGCCGCCAACGAGGCAGTCGTCGCCAGAAAGCCGCGACGGGACAAGTTGGGGTGATTCGATTGTGTGTTCATGCTCCTTCACCTCATCACAATTCACATGGACCCGGTTTCGGCGGCGGATCCTTCGCCTATCTGAACCTGGATGGGTCCGATTGTAGTCACGCCTCCACCGGCCGTCAAACCGAAAACCACCGTTCGCAGCGGGTCGTATCGGTGCCAACTTTCGAGCAACAGAGTCCCTATTGCAGGGACTGACCTTCTATGTCGCGAATCCTGTTTGGAGTCCCGCGTTTACGCGGGTCGGACCGGTCTTCCCGCCTGAAGGCGGGACTCCGAACAGTCGCGTGTCGAGGGTTTGCGCCTCCGAGCGGTCAAGAGGGCACGCCACGCGACTTCTCCTCTTTTCCGAAATAACCGGGTCGGGCGCTGCGTCTTCGCCTGTGCGGGTGTAATATAGGTCTACGCACACCGCCGGCCGACGGCCGTTCCGGGTGCGCGCGTGCAGACAGGGTTTTCATCGATCGAGCAGTAGGAGTCAGGTCCATGTCGTGGAATCTTCACAGCAAAGCGTCCATCGTTCGCGGGTTTTGTGTCCTCGGGATGATCCTTCCGGCCTCCGTCGCGGTCCACGCGCAGGAATCGCCGCAGGTCACCGGTCAGGCTTCCTATGACGTGCGCAGTTTCGGCGCCGTCGGAGACGGCAAAACGGACGACACTGCGGCGTTTCAGAAGGCCCTCGACGCCGCGACGCAGGCAGGAGGCGGGACGGTGCTGGCCCCGCGAGGCAGCTACTTCTTCGCGGGACATCTGAACGTGCCCAACGCCGTGACATTGGCCGGCATGTGGGAATCGGTCCCGGCCCACAACGGTCTCCGCGACCGCGGACTGCCCCGCCCGACCGACGACGGGACCACGTTTCTCGTCACCGAAGGCGCAGGCAGCGAGGACGGGACCTCCTTCCTCACGCTGAACACGAACAGTACGCTCAAAGGCGTCGTCCTCTACTATCCGAACCAGATCGCCGACAACGTGCCCCAGGCGTACCCCTGGGCGATCTCCATGCGAGGCAAGAATCCCGCGGTCCTGGACGTCGAGCTGCTGAATCCCTACAACGGCATCGACGCGACGAAAAACGAGCGGCACCTGATCCGCAACGTGCATGGCCAGCCCCTCCGTCGGGGCATCTACGTCGATGCGATCTACGACATCGGCAGGATCGAGAACGTGCACTTCAATCCGTGGTTCAGCATGAAGCCCGGCCTGTTCCAATGGCAGATGGCCAACGGCGAGGCCTTCATCTTCGCCCGCTCCGACTGGGAGTACGTGCTGAACACCTTCTGCTTCGGGTACAAGGTGGGTTACAAGTTCGCCGCCAGCGGCACGGGTGTCTGCAACGGCAACTTCCTCGGCATCGGCGCCGACGACTGCTGGACCGCCCTCGTCGTCGAGCAATCGGCGCCCTTCGGCCTCTTGATCACCAACGGCGAGTTCGTCTCCTTCCACGGTCCCGACCCGACGATGATCGAGGTCATGGCGGCCAACACAGGATCCGTCCGATTCGTGAACTGCGCCTTCTGGGGGCCGTGCAATCAGATCGCCAAGATCGCGGGCACCGGAACCGTCGGCTTCGGCGACTGCACCTTCACCCAGTGGGGCGGCAAGGAAGGCACGCTGCCGGCCATCCAGGCATCGAGCGGGACCGTGCTCGTTCGCGGCTGCGAGTTCCGCCAGGACCGCCCGCAGATCCGGTTGGGCCAGGACGTCCGGCGGGCCGTCATCGCAGAGAACGTCTTCACCGGCGCAGAGCGGATCAGCAACGAATCCGCCGGCAACGTCCAGATCGGACTCAACAGCAGCGGGTCATAACGTCGGGCGACGTTGGGCGCCATGCTTACGCTTGCGTAAGCATGTCCCTGGCATGTCCCTGAATCGCAGAAGAACATGTCCACGCAAGCGTGGGCATGGCACCCAACGTTTGTTTAGAGTTGTAGTTGTAGGGTGCGTATCACGCACCATCTTCGGACACACACGCAGATGAAGTGACGCTACGCCGTCCATTCCGATTGGGCGGGCACTGTGCCCTCTGCGGAAGCTCGGCTCTTCGTAGGACGAGCGTCCCCGCTCGTCTGAAAGAGGGTCGGGCGAGGACGCCCAACCTACGAAGAAACGCTTGCCCATCAGCCCGCCGGACTGCGGTAGACGGCGAGGGTGGAATGACGCTACGCAGTCCATTCCGATTGGGCTGGTGCTGTGCCATTTGCGAACGCTCGGCTCTTCGTAGGACGAGCGTCCCCGCTCGTCTGAAAGAGGGTCGGGCGAGGACGCCCAACCTACGAAGAAACGCCTGCCCATCAGCCTACTTCGTCAGATCTGCGAATAGCTTGCGGGCTGGAGGTACAGGTTCGTGATCCCGCCCTTTCGCAGAATCGTGCCGTCCGCGTACTCGGGCATCGCCTTGAGCTTCTGCCACTCGGGATCGACGCGGAACGCGTCCCAGTTGGCCTTGCTCTCGTCCATGTCCTTGAAGCCGAGCATGTAGGTGAGATTCGGCATCTTCGCGCCCGCCAGGGTCCGACCGAAGAAGACCGGGTGCAGGCCGACCCTGCGGAAGATGGCGATCTCCGCATTGTTGAACATCTCGATCTTCTTGAGACCGGTCTTTTCGCTCGGGCTCTCGTAGGTCCGCAACTGGAAGATCCGGCCCGGCGCATCCGTCGGCCGCTTCAGCGTCGGCATCCCTGTGAAGGCCAGCATGAGCTGGACCTCCAGGTTCTTGTAGGCAGGCTTGTCCGCCGGGGCGTTGACAAAATCGGCGCCTTTCGCCAGGAACTCCCGATCTCCGTACAGCCTGTGCGTAAGCGTGGCGAACGAGCCGATGGACGGGTGCACGAGCAGCACGTAGACCGGGCCCAGCCCCTCGGCCGGATAGAACACGCCGACCGTCTGGACCCCGAGCCGGTTCGCGACGGGGATCATCGCTTCGCTGAGGAACTGGTCCAGGCCCGCTTTCTGCTCGTCGCTCTCGATCTCGTAGCGCCGCAGTTCGTAGTACTCCAGTACCGTCGCCGTTGGGATCTGGCCGGCCGCCGCCTGGGCCGCCCGAGTCCGGGCCAGACGAGTTCGGTACGCTACATCGCTCTCGCCGGGCTGCTGATTCTGGGCCATCAGGGCGCCGCCGCCCACGGAGGCCAGACCCGCCGCAGTCGCTTTCGTCAGGAATTCGCGTCGTTTCATGCTCGTTCTCCTCTCACAAGGACCTCAAAAGAAATCCGCAGCAGAGACAGGAAGGCCCCGCGCTCCCGATGTCCCCTGCGGCGAGAATCCGCGTTTTTCATTCTACTGCCACCCGCCGCGGTCCACAAGCGAATCCAAGCCGGGCAGCCAGTTACCGGTGATTCCAGTTCATCCGATTCTTGCGTGCTTCCTGATCCAGGCACGCCCGAAGCGGTCGTGCAGGGGAGATTTTCCGCGTTGTGCCAATAGCATAATCCGGGCAAGCCCGCGACAACCCAAGTCAGCGGCGTCGCCATGCCATGGGCGCAAAACGGAAAGTTGCGGGGCCTGACGCTGGTTCGGAGTTCCGCGTTTACGCGGTCTTGGCTCCCTTCGAGGGCCGGAGACGCCCAAAGAACATGCCCGCGCTTGCGTGGGCATAGTACCCGGCAAGATGCCCTCGACACAGACTTGGCCGGTCCCCAAATTAACATGGACGGCGTAGTAGGGTGCGTACCACGCACCATCTGTACCCCCTTCGAGGGCGGAACGCGCCCGAAGGCGGCGAGGTGCGTGATACGCACCCTACATTCGTCTTCTCCGTGTCCTCTGTGTCTGGGTGGTGGAGTTCTCTTTTACTCCACGGTCAGCTCAAAGCTCTCCGAATGGCTGTTGAACTCCGGCGCGTACAGGCACTGGATGCTCGCCATGCCCGTCTGGTACTCGCCTCGGAGCTGGATGAAGCTGCTGTACTCGAAGACGTACGTCCCCTTGGGCAGGTAGTCCATGAAGAAGTGCGTCGCGGTGTCCCGCGTGCTCTCGTAGTACGCCAGGCCGTCCTGGTAGCGATAGCGACTCACCACGTTCACCGGCTCGGTCCCGCTGCCTCGCTGGTCCTTCATGTGGACGTACTCCATGTCGCGATCGACCTGGAGCACGATCCGCACGACCAGCTCATCGCCCACAGAGACCGGACCGGCGACCGGGACGAGGACCTCGCCCTCGCTGGTCGTCTCCTTGACGTAGATCGCCTTGCTCAGCGTCAGGGGCGTGCCCTCGTAGGGCGTGACCTTCGCCATGTCTTCGAGATACTGCCAGTGCACGGAGCCCCAACTGACGCCGTCATCGACCTTCTTGACCGTGATCTGGCCCATCGCAGGCTCGATCTCGCTGCGGACGAACCGCTCCTCATAGAAGCCGGTGCCGGCCTCCACGTCCTCGGGCTCGATCCACACGCCGCCCAAGGCCACTTCGACCAGCGCGTTCGAGCTGAGCATATCCACCCCGCGCAGGAGCAGGCCGTAGATCGCGTCGGCGGTCGCTTTCGTCGTGTTCCAGTCCTGCGTCTGCTTCTGCTTGAGCAGCCAGACCCGGCAATCCTCGACCGCCTGGGCGTCACCCATGACCTCGTCGAAGGCCTCGATCATCAACGCCTGCGTCTCGATCGGCGCTCGGTGCCACCACCAGCTTCGCTCGGTGTCACGCCAGAACATGCCGAGTTCCTCGTCGGTGACGCTGAACTCCTTGATGGAGGCCATGATTGCGGCGGGCGTTTCCGTGTCGCCGAACCGCTTCAGCGCGATGGCCAGATGGGCCTGCGACTGCCGCCAGAGCGAGAGCCAGTACTCCTGGGCCTGGCCGAGCCAGTAGTTCAGAGCGTCCTGGTATCCCCTCGCGACGGCCTGGTCCGACAGGAAGAAGCTGCGGCCGTAGAGGTACAGCGCGATCGTCGGGCTCAGGTGGTTGTCGTTCGGGTCGCTGTGCAGGAGGATGTCGTGATACCGCGCGTCCATCCAGGCATCGAGGACATTCAGGGCCTTGACCGCGCAACGGACGTCAATCGAATCGACGCCGAGGTGGCGGAGGCGTCCGAAGCCGGTCGTGATATAGAGCGTGATGTACTCGTTGCCGGGGCAGCCGGGGAACCAGGGCCACAGGCCGTCGCTGAGCTGCATCTGCTGGAGCTTGAACAAGGCCTTCGCGGTCTCGCTGCTCAGGCGGTTCTCGTCGAACAGGATGCCGACGTTGCGCCTCGCCTGCGATTCGTCGATGGCCTGGCGGACCCAGGGGGTCTCCTCGAGCGTGACGCTCTTGAGGTCCTCGTTCTTTTCCAGCGGACTGTCCAGCGCCGGCGTCGCCTTCCACTGGTCGAAGATCCGTCGGATCTTCGGGTCGGAATTGGCGATGTAGGCCGCCAGCGAGTTGGCGTAGAGCCGGTTGAAGATCTGCTCGCTGCACTCGTACGGATACTCCATGAGGTAGGGCAGCGCCATGACCGCGTACCAGACGGGCTGCGAGACCATCTGGACCGTGAGGCTCTGCTGGATCAGCGTGTCCGAGGAGCCGGAATTGAGGAGCTTGGTAAACTCGAACGCCTTCGTCTGGGCCCCGCGAATCGGCAGGGGCAGCGATTCCGTGACGAGGATTCTGCGACTGAGCACGGGCAGATAGCCCTCTTCGCCGTCGCTGAGCCGCGTCGTAGCGCCGACGGCCTTGTAGATGAGGAACTCACAGCCGTCGGGAATCGTCAGACGCCAGGACAGCGTGCGGGATTCCTTGCTGGGCACATCGAAGTCCCGCTCGGGCGAGTCGTTGCCGAGGGCCTCGTCGCGGGATTCCAGGGTCCACGCGTCGGACATCGTCAGAGCGACCTTGCCCTGCACGCGTGCGGCCGACTGGTTCGTGACCTTGACGGTGAACTCGATGACGTCCCCCTCGCGGACGAATCGCGGCGGATTGGGCTCGACCATGAGGTCCTTGGCCGTCACGGTCGTGCCGGTCAGGGAGCCGCTGCGCATGTCGCTGTCGTGCGCGAAGCCGAGGAACTTCCACTGCGTGAGGGCCTCCGGCATCGTGAACTCCATGCGGACGACGCCGTTGCTGTCCGAGAGCAGATGCGGGAAGAAGAACGCGGTCTCGTTGAGGTTCGTGCGGGCGGAGACCGTGCTCAGGTCCACGCCCGAATCGGCTGTGACCTGCTCTTC
This sequence comes from uncultured Pirellulales bacterium, assembly GCA_964507995.1. Taxonomy (GTDB): domain Bacteria; phylum Planctomycetota; class Phycisphaerae; order Sedimentisphaerales; family Anaerobacaceae; genus PLanc-01. The sequence goes on from CAZDTD010000018.1 coordinate 33,486, forward strand.
GCCGTCGGTCGTCTTGTCGTCGTCCTCGGCATTGGCGCCGGAATCGTCCGCCGAAGGACTGTCGCCGCGTTGGACGACGCCGCTGCCGCCCCGGCTCCAGTACCAGTAGTAAGACGTCATGATGTCGTCGGGGAAGTGGCGGTAGGTGTGCGACGCCGACAGATAGGACTCGGACCAACCGTAGGAAACCGCCGTGAACGTGACCGCGGCGTTCTCGAACTTGCTGCTCAGCCGACTGGACTCCGACCGGAAGCCGGAGAATTTGTGAATCCAGTCGTGCGTCAGAAACTGATCGAGCGAGGCATCGTAGAGGCCTGCGACCATCTCGGCCACCGCCTTGCGGGCGTCCGCGCCCGTGATGACCGCGGTCCAGGTCTCCTTCTGTCCCGGCTCCAGCAGCGACGTGAAGTGCTCCCAGGAAATGGACAGGTCCTTGTTCGTCCAGGGGACGTCCACGATCTGCTGGCTGATGTACGCCCGGTTCTCGCGGACGTAGGTCACGCGGAGGGTGAAGCCGCCGCGCATGGACTCGGTGACGTCCTGGCTGATGACCTCCTGCGTCCGGCCGGACTCGGTCCACCAGGAGCGCAGGACCTCGCCGCGACATTCGACTTCGACGTAGGCCCGGCCGGCGTCGTAGCCGGTGCCCCAGACCGCGGTGAACGTCCCGCCCGGCTCGACCGACCACGTCGGCGCCTCGAAGTAGTTGGGGATCGGCGCGACGAACTCACTCGCCTGCGGATCGACGACCGTGATCGTCTCCTGCGCCGTGACGGCCTTGCCGAACCGATCCTGCGTTTCGAGCACAGCGCGATAGGCACCGGCCTCCAGCGTAGTCGAGACGGTCGCCCAGCCCATGGTGTCCGTCTGGAACGCCTGCTCATAGACCAGTCCCGCCAGCTCCCAGGTCTGCGGATCGGAGGCGTTCGGCTTGGAGCCCGACGCCAGCAGCGAGGGTCGAACCACCGCCTCGGGTTCCTTCAGCGCGTAGATCCGGACCGTGCCCTGCGCGGGCTCGGGCTCGCCGTCGAGGGAATCGGTCGTGATGGTGAACTCCGCCGGGATGGCGGGCGTCTGCCAGTCAGCCGCACGGATGGTTGCTGCAAGAGCGGTGTACCCGACGCTGACCGTGCGATTGGCGGACCGCGTCTCGCCCGTGGTGTCCGTGACATCGGCGTAGATCGTGTACCGGAAGACCGGTTCATCGGCCTCCAGGACGGACAGGTCCGGCTTGGCGGTGAACTCGACGCGGAACGAGCCGTCGGAGGCGGTGGTTGCCGTCCCGTGGGCGATCTGCTGCGACGTGCTCGTCGCGTACCAGCGGGCCCACCAGGCCCACACCGGATACCGCACGCCGCGTACGACACGCCATTCCACATCCGCGCCGCCGATCGATGCGCCGGTGTACGCGGTCGCGACGCCCGGCACGATGACCTGCTCATTGAGGCGCGGGGCCTCCTCGGGCGCGGTCAGCTCGACGTAGAATTTCGGACGTTTGTACTCCTCGACGTTGAAGCTCGTCGAGCCGGAGGGGCCGCCATCCACGACGAAGGACATCCGGCCGGTGAGCCGGTCCTCGGGCGCGGTGAAGCTGCCGCTGAACGAGCCGTAGTCGTTGCTGGTGTGCGCCTGGCGGGCGATCTCCTGGTAGTTGACGTCCCGGAAGACCACGGTCACCTTCCGGCGGGACACGACCTGATAACTATCCTTCGTCTGGTCCCCACGGATGCAGATGCCTTTGTACTGGATCGTCTGGCCCGGTCGATAGAGCGAGCGGTCGGTGAAAAAGACCGTCTGCTCGGAGGGCGACGGGTCGCCGTAGCCCGGCGACGTCGTATATGCGCTCGCGCTGGCCAGCTTGTCGTCTCCCGATTCGGCCACGACCATGAAAGTCAGCCACTGGTTGGCTTCTGCGGCGAAGCGGAACATCCCGTTGTCGTCAGTCTGCGTGTCATCCCGCGGCTCGTATTCCCGTGTCGTGCCGTTGTACACCCAGCGTGTAACCTTCGCGACGGCGACGGGCTGGCCGCCGTTGGCGTTCAGCACGAATCCCTCGACCGCCCCTTCCTGGCCCAGCGTCCGCACGACCAGCGCCAGGTCGCTCACCCAGACGGCGGTAACGTTGATCTGGTTGTCGTCGCCGGAGAAGGAGGAATTGAAGCTGGCGAGCAGGAAATACAGGCCTTTTTTCAGACCCTGCGGCGCGGGCAGCGACTCGGTCCGCGTCTGGTAGTCGTCGGTGGCGGGCAGCGCCTCGCTCCACTGGCGAACGGGCTGGGCCGCTCGCACGGCGGCCTCCTGCGCCTCGCTCAGCATCGACCAGGCCGGGCGGGACACGTCGTCCCATTTGACCAGCCGGAAGAAGATCTGCGTCACGTTGCGATACGCGACCTGGATCTCGGGCAGCGGATCGGTCCAGACCCGTTCCGTCTTGATCGACGCGGATTTGCCTTCGATCTGCTGGATCAGGTTGTAGCACTGGACGCCGCCGTAGCTGGCGGGATAGTCCTCCCAGCCTTGTGCCGCGAGCGTATGGGCCTGGAGATACTTGCCCTGGCTGTACAGCACCTCGGCCCACGCGTAGATCGCACGGCCGGCAACTTCCTGGCCCTGCCACTCGTCTGCGAACCGTTCCAGAGCCGCGATGTACAGAGCGTCTTTCTCGGGTCCCACCGCCTGGTTGTAGCCGAAGGCCAGGCGGAACAGGTCCGCGTCAGTGAACGCGGTCTCATCGCGATCATTCCGGTGATACCGCAGCAGGTCTTGATACAGGCGGACCGCCTTGAGCAGGACGGAATCCGCATCCGAGGTCTGGGGCTCCCAGGCGAGGAACTCCGCGACCGGCGCGAAGATGGGACTGTCCGCCATGATCTCGAAGGCGTTCTCCCCGAGGGCCGCCTGTTCGCCTGCGCTGTAGAACGACAAGGCATCGTGGGCGAGGAAATCGTAGAGCGTCGGACGATACGAGTCCGGCGTGGTCCCCTTCTCCAGCAGGTCGTCCCACTCGGCGACGTCGATGGCCTGGAGCTGCTCTGCGTTCGCCAACGCCGCGGTGAAGTGCGCATCGATCTCGTCTAAGATGCGAGCCAGGTCCCACGTCGTGAAGTCCTCGCCCGACGCTTCGCCCGATGCAGTCCGCTGGAGGAATCGGTAGCGATTCGCATTGAAGTAGTTCCAGAACCAGTGGCCCAGGACCGCTTCCAGGACCGGCTTCATCGCCTCCGGCGCGGTCGCGAGTTCCTCCTGGAGACTGGTGATCGCGGTCTCCATGCTCCGACCCTGAATCTGATCCTCGTAGACGATCTGCAGGCAGACGGCCTTGGTCGCCTCGGCCCAGGCCTCGTCCTCGAGCGCACCGGGGATGATCTGTTCCAGCAGGTCGATGGCGGTCCTGGGCAGGCCGCGATCCATTGCGCTGCCCACCTGTTTCCAGAGGTCGTCCCGCTCGCCGGCAGTGGCCGCACAGGCCAGGACCCCGGTCAGGAGCGCTACAATCAGGATTTGTGCCTTTCTCATAACAACGTCTCCCATAAATGAATAGTATCTATTATATCGCACGGTATTGAACCGTTGTTCACAAAAACCGCGAGGCAATCTCAAAGCCCATCCTCGCATTCCACCCCCTCCCACCGCAGTCGCGGATAGTCCACCCCCTCGCAGATCGTCCAGGTATTCTCGAAATCCCAGCCGGCGAAACTGGTTTGCTGTTTCATCTGGGAATCGGTCAAGGCTGTGCCGTAGCCATTGTCCGGCCCACCGCCGGCTTCGGGGGCGAGGAAGTAGCACCCTTCTTGCACGGCGACCGAATTGGCGTTTCCGATGCAGGCTCCCGCCCCAGTTCGCGCCGGCATGGAACAGGCCGCGTAACAATCGCGGACTTCGCCCGCTTCGAAACGTGCGTTCCTGAGGCCTTCGTGGGCGCCATTCTCGCCGAGCAGACCGCCGACGCGATCCGAGCCCAGGACGGTACCCTGTGCATAGCAGGCCTCGATGGAGGCAAGGTCGCCGTGGTTGCGGCCGACAAGACCTCCGACCTGCTCGTCTCCATATACATCGACAGCCCAGGCGCAGCAGCCCTGGATCAGGCCGTAGTTCTCGCCGGCCAGACCGCCCGTCCTGCGGCTGCTGTCATACGCCCACACGGAGCCGCTGAATCGGCTGTCGAGGACTTGCCCCCGGTTGAACCCGACGAGCCCGCCGCACTCGTTGCCGAACGTGCCGAGCCGGCCCCAAACACGGCACCCCTGGACGATCCCCTGGTTCTGACCGGCCAGCAGGCCGATCATGATCCCGCCGGAGTCGTCGTCAAGCGTCACACCTTGAAGCGTCAGGTCGCGTACAACGCCGCTTTCCGCAATCGTACCGAACAGTCCGAGCGGATCGGACGCAGATTCAGGTCTCTGGATCTTCAGGCCTTGGATCGAATGGCCGCCGCCGTCGAAGGTCCCTTCGAACGAGTCGATCAGAGCGCCCGACACCGTGCGACCCGTCCGATCGATGTCCGCAGTCAGGACGAAATGGCCGGCCCACAGGTCGGGCCGGCCGCGGAGAGCCTCCAGTTGGCCCGCCGTCTCGATCCGGAACGGATTCGCTTCGCTCCCGTCGCCTGCGTTCAGGGCGAAGTCATAGGGTCCTGTACCTGCGAGGAGCCTCACGGACGTCCCCGGCGGGACATATGCGGCGGGGGACATCCGAACGACCTGCCCTTGGGGCGTGAAGTAGTCACGGTCCACGCCTGCAACTTCGAAGCCCGCTTGTTCCAGCAGGGTCTGGGCCTCCTCGGCGCTGAGACCCGCGACCTCCGGCGTCCCCACCAGACCTGTATACTCCGTCTGCCAGGAGAGCACCGGGTATCCCTCCGCCGGCATGAACCAATGGTCCTCGGCGCCGTCATTGGCGTCGCCATGGAAATCGAATCCGACGAAACTGCCTTGCTGCACCATCTGCGACGGCGATAGAGGCATTCCATACGTAGATGACACGGAGGATCGAATCAGCGTGTCCGCCTTGTTCGAGTCCAGGTAGTAGACGTATCGAATGTTGCCGATGGCACTCGCTTGGCTGCTTATCGACCTGGCGCGTGTTGCCCCTCGCCTCGACGGCATGACCCGAGACGCTGTTGTGCTGTAGCAGGACAGGATCGTCCCCTCGTTGCTCCAGCATAGTCCGTCTCCGGGCACAGATCCCAGCGCGTAGCAGTTGAGGATGGTTCCCGAGTTCAGGCCGGCAATCCCTGCACAGGACTGGCCATCGAACAGAGTCTCGAGAGTGCAGCTCTCGCGGATGGTTCCAGTGTTCCTGCCGACCACTCCGCCGGCATTATCGCCCACGATATACCCGCCCGAGGAACAACATCGCACCATGCCTGCGTTCGTGCCGACCAGACCGCCGACTCCAGTCGTGGCAGTATCGAAATCGAAGACAATACCGGTCGCGGAGCAGAACTCGATCCGGCCTGACGCGTCGTTCTGGGCGACCAGACCGCCGGCGACACCGCCGGAGACATCGCAGCCAGAGAAACAACGGCGCACGACCCCGGCGTTTCGACAGACGAGCCCCCCCGCCAGGCTGCTCTCCTGGCCCGCCACGACCAATCCGTTGGCGGAACAATCCACGATAAGTCCTGCATTCCACCCCGCCAGAGCGGCGTAGCAGCCGCTGTAGGCATCGGCGACGCCGAGGATCGTCACTTCTTCCAGGCGAAGGTCCCGCACGTGCCCCTGTGAACTGACACGGTGAAACAGGGCCGCGTTCGATCCGCCGGATTCCGCGCAGATCGTGCAATTCCGAATGACGTGGCCGGCGCCGTCGAAGCCGCCGGCAAATCCGCCGGAGTTGGACACGGGGGCCCGGCTGATTACCCCTGTGACT
>CAZDTD010000019.1:0-38583 GCA_964507995.1 uncultured Pirellulales bacterium
TTGAAGTCGGGAATCCTAACAAGTAGACTGGTACTAAGGAAGGGGTACAGTCAATAGCTCTCCACGCGGGCAACCACGCAGCACTTGCCCTCCCATTCGATGGCGCCGGCGTTGAAGACGCTGTTGATCCCCATCCGCTCCATCAAATAGGGGTTGGTGGCCGGATCGAAATCGTAGCGCCAGAACAGCGGCGTGTGATCGGCGGTGAGCACCGGATGCACGTAACGGTCGAACACTCCGTTGCCAGGAGTCTGCTTCTGGTTCTTTCGAACGATCAAGGCTTCATGAGCATCCACAAGCTCCTTGCATCGCCTTTCGAACACCTGCGTATCCATGATCGAAAACCTCCTTGGGAAGATCAGATGTCACAAATCCCAGTTGATGAAATCGTCGCCGTAATGGGGCGATTCCACAATCCTTCATTCTGCCGTTCACCGTGCGGCTTTCCTGCCCGGCTCGGCTGGCGGCAGATGATCGTACCAGCTCTTCTTCAACACAATGCTGGTCACAGCCAGGACGATCAGGGAGATTACAATGCCCTTGGATTCTCGAATCACCAGACAGATCGGCAGGACCACCAGAGTCGTCTGCCAGATGGTGCCGATGACGACGTTGAACACATCCCGTCCGAAGTCCTTGTTGGGCTGGAAATTCGGGTCTTCCGCCATGACTTTGGCGCGGATCGGACCCCAGAAGCCCCAGGGCCGGACCGTGCGGTAAAAGCTCTTGAGCACCTCGTCGTCCTCAGGCTTGCTCAACAGCGTCCCCAGGAAGCATCCCGCGATGGACAGGACGAAGATCGGCGGGAAGGTGTACAAGGTGTTGGTTCCCGGCCACCATCGCTGGACCACCGACGGTACGAACAGCGCGCCGACGATGCCGGTGATCAGGCCCCAGAAGAAGCCGTATCCGTTGAAACGCCACCAGTGCCATCGCAGGACGTTCGCCGCGACGTAGCCGCCGAACAACCCGCCGACGATCCACATCGTGACGCCCAGAATGTTCTCGGCCTGGTATCCGAACAGGATGCCGATGCCCACCACCAGGATGGAGACGACATAACTCATGCGCACCTGGACCTTGTTCGAGGCCGTGGGATTGATGAAACGTTTGTAGATGTCGTTGACCACATAAGCCGGACCCGCGTTGACGGTCGCGGCGAACGTGGACATGAACGCCGCCAGCAGTCCCGCCAGGAGCAATCCGGTCAGGCCGGTCGGAATGACCGGGTTCTGGATCACGACCGGCAGGATCTGCTCGAAGTCCGGCTTGTCGCCGGCCTGAACTGCGGCGCTCCACATCTGGGCCAATGTCTCGCGGAGAGGGACCAGTGCCAGAACGGTCAGGCCCGCGATCAGCATGTACCGGGGAAAATACAAAGCTACGTTGACAGTTGCGCTCATGAGGGATGCCTCGCGCTGATTGCGCGTGGCCAGGACCCGCTGCATATCGTAGTTCGGCGACGGCCCGGCCATGCTGGCCAGGATTCCCTTGCAGACCATAAGACCGAAGAAGGCCGAGAAGAGGGACATCCCGTCCTCGGCCATCTTGGTTTGAACCATCTCGAACGCTCCGGTCCATCGCATATCCAGGGTCCATCCAAACCACAGATTGCGCCATCCCTCGGGGACGATGGCGTCGATAGCCTCCGGACTGACATGAACGATGGCGATGATGCCGACGGCAATCGAAACCACGGTCATGATTGTAAACTGGAGCACTTCGGTGAGGACGACGCTGTGCATGCCGCCCTTGACCACGTAGACCGATGTGATCGAGAGGATGGCGAGTGCGTAGGTGTTCGGTTCGAGGTCCCAGGGCAACAGGATGTCGGCGAACTTGCCGATGCCCTTGAACGCGTAGGCGATGAAACCGATGACTGTGACCAGGGCGAAGATGACGACGCTGATGTGCGCCAGGTTGGCGCCGGTGCCTCGGCCGAAGCGTGTTTGAATCCACTCGGCTCCCGTCAGGACGTTGGAACGCCGCAGCCAGGTGGCCAGATACATCATGAGGAAAATCTGGTTGAACGTGGGCCAGACCCAGGGAAACCACACGCTCTTGAGGCCGTAGGCGAAGCACCAGTAGACCAGCAACATGGTTCCGGTGATGTCGAACTGACCGGATGCGTTCGAGATGCCCAGGATATACCAGGGAATGGTCTTGCCGCCCAGGAAGTAGGAGTCCAGGTCTCGGGATGCGCGTTTCGATACCCACAGGCCCAGTAGAATCGTGGCGACCAGATACGCAGCGATGATGCCCACATCCAGAACAGGTAAGTCCATGTCAGTCACGCCCTCAAAAGCGAAACGATCTGTCACAATCCGGAATCCAGAGGCCCACAGATATTACCTGCCGATTGCCAGACAGACAAGGAGGAAGCGACGGAATCCCGCGGCAATCACAGGAAATCCGTCCGGTCGCCGCCGGAGGCTGTTTTGCGCCATGTATTCCTGGCTGCCCTGCGTGCAGGTCTTTTCCTGCTTCAGCGACAACAGGCAGCAGGCAGCCGACCGATTCGCCGAAATTGGCTTGCAGGACAGGTCTTAGACGATATACAATGGGTTGTACTCCTGGGCCGGGATCGGAGTTCCTGACGAGGTGTGTCAGGTTATGCATGGGAGCAGGGGGAGCAACGGCAATTCGACGCATACGCGGGGGCAACGATGCGGTGTGTGGCCGGGAGTGGATCAGTGGGTTCATTCTGTCTGAAGGAGGATGTGCCATGTTCAAGCGATCGTTTCTCGTGGTTGTCTCGTTTGTGATCCTGGTTCCGGCTTGGTCGGCGTTGGCTATCCCGGAGGGATTGGTCCTGTACTGGCCGTTCGACGAGGGGCAGGGGACTGTCGTCAGGGACCTGAGCGACAACGGAAACGATGGTGTCGTCGAGGGCGGCGCTCTCTGGGTCTCGGGTGTGCTCCGCACGGCGCTGGCCTTCAACGGCGTCAACGCGGTTGTGAGGGGACCGCACATCCCCTTCAACAGCCGTAGTTTCACGCACGCCCTCTGGGTGAATCCGGCGCTGTTGGCGGGGGATCAATCTGTCTTTTCCCAGTACCAGGCAAGCAGTGCGAACCAGGGTCTGCACTACCGGATCTCGGGAACTGGAGGTCTTCGCATGGGGTTCTACTCCAATGACCTTGACGTGCCGGCAGGGACGGTGCAAGCGGGCAATTGGTATCACCTCACGTTCCGGTATGACGTTGCGAGTCAGAACCGCAGGGTCTATGTAAATGGCACAGTCGTGGGGGAGGGTACTGCGGCTCCCTATCTCGGGACAACCGGTGACACGCTCGTCGGCACGTTCTGGAGGCCGGATCGTGCAGATCGTGTGCCGGAGTGGTTCAACGGAATGATCGACGATGTCCAGGTCTATGATCGGACGCTGACCGACGCGGAGATTCAGGAGATCATGCTGGGATTGAGAGATCCGTCTCTGGCGTACGACCCGATTCCCGCCGAGGGTTCCCTCGACGTGCCGCGCGATGCCACTCTGCGTTGGAGCGGGGGCGATTTTGCGACCTCGCACGATGTGTACCTGGGGACGGTCTTGGAAGACGTCAAGGAGGCCGGCCGGTCGGACCCGCGAGATGTTCTCGTCAGCCAGGGGCAGCCGGCGGCCGCCTACGATCCGGCCGGTCTGCCGGAGTTCGGCACGACCTATTACTGGCGGATCGACGAAGTCAACGAGTCCGACAACGCGATCTCCCAAGGCGAGGTCTGGAGCTTCGCCACGGAACCGTACGCCTATCCGATTACCGGCCTGACGGTTCATGCGTCCGCCGAAGAGGCCGCGTCGCCTGCGATTCGGACCATTGACAGTTCCGGCCTTGATGAGCTCGATCAGCATGGCGTCGACCTGAAAACCATGTGGGTCACGCCCGGCGGCCTGCCCGCCTGGATCCAGTATACGTTTGACAAGGTGTACAAGGTCCACGAGCTGTGGGTGTGGAACGCCAACTCGGAACTTGAGTCGATCGCCGGCTTCGGAGCCAAAGGCGTTGGGATTGAGTACTCCGCCGACGGCGAAGTCTGGACCGCGTTGGAGAACGTGCCTGAATTCGCACCGGGAACCGGCGCCGCCACGTACCGGGCCAACACGATTGTCGATTTCGGCGAGGTCCTGGCCAGGCACGTCAAACTGACGATCCACGACGACTGGGGGGAAACCGCGGTAGTCAGCCTCAGCGAGGTACGGTTCCTCTACAAGCCGGTGCAGGCCTTCGAGCCCCAGCCGCAGGCGGGCGCCGTGGACGTCCACGTCGAAACCGATCTCGCCTGGCGGCCCGGGCGCGAGGCGACATCTCACATCGTGTATATCGGCACGGACAAGAATGCCGTCGCCGACGGCGCTGTCTCGGGCGAGGCGGTCGCCGAGCATCGCTGCACCCCCTCGGATCTGACGCTTGCAACGGAATACTTCTGGAAGGTGGATGAAGTCGGTGACACAGGCACCTATGCCGGCGACGTCTGGAGTTTCACGACCGACGAATTCGTGGTCATCGATGATTTCGAGAACTACAACGATGTTATCGACGCCGGGACCGCGATCTACCAGACATGGGCCGACGGCGTCACGAATGACACCGGCTCCTACGTCGGTTATGAAACGTCGAAGGGCGGTACGTTTGCCGAGACCGGCGTTGTGCATGACGGCAAGCAGTCTATGCCGTTGACTTACGACAACACGAAGTCCCCGTATTATTCCGAGACCAAACGAACTTTCGACTCGCCCCAGGACTGGACCGCCCACGGGGCGGACACGTTGTCGTTGTACTTCCAGGGCATCGCGACGAACTCCGCGGAGAGTCTGTATGTCACAATCGAGGACAACTCCAAGTCCAAGACAGTCCTGTACCCGAATGTCGCGGCCACGACGTTTGCAGAGTGGCAACAATGGTCGATCCCGCTGACGGAGTTCATCTCTGCCGGCGTGAAGGCAACTGCGATCAAGGCTCTGGCGATCGGGATTGGCAATCGGATGAGTTCCACCGCGGGCGGCGTCGGCAAGATCTACATCGACGACATCGCCTTCAAGCAGGAACTACAGTAGAGCGGAGGGCATGGAACACTGTCGGACATCGGTATGTACGCGGTTTGATCCGGCGCGCTGGCGGGAGGCGTCAGCGGCGTCGGGCTGGCTGCCGCCGGACAGCAGCAATCGACGGAGGTCCGCAAAGCTCGGAGCTACAATCCGCAGATGGAATATCGCCGCCTGGGCAAGACCGGGCTTTGGGTTTCCGCCGTGTGCTCGGAAGACACTGGAAGAGGATCAACAAGATCATCGGCACGGCCGAGGTCGATGCCTACACTGCCCCCAAGGACAACTCGCAGTTGGGAGCGGCAGATCTCGTTTTGAATGGGACTGACGCGGGAGAATTCTGGCTTGCGACCGACTGCGACGATTCCCTCTGGACGCCGCGATCCCGCCGGGCGGGTGTTGCCTGCCGACAAGCACCTGCCTTGGCTCTTGTGCACATCGGATTCTGAGTTGAGCGATCTTCGGGTACTCCATCTCGAACCGGCGGAAAAAAAGGTGCGAAAAAAGTTGACACGTGTAAACTCCATGTGTTAGTATGGCGATAATGTCGTTGTCCGACCCCTCCGGCGGGGGGAACGCGACGTTCCGGAGTCCCCGTGCGGGGGTTTTCGGTCGAACGCCTCGTTCCCGGACCGGTGGAGTCGGCGCCACGATGGTGGATCGCAGAGTGCAGAAAGGGGTCATATGAGCGATCGAGGTTGGATTTGCGGAGAGAGAGCTCGATTCCGCCGCGCGCCGGCTGGTTCGGGGAGAGAGGGGGCAAAGATGACACACTGAGCGGATGGATTCCCTTGTCAATTAGTCTTCTATTTCTGTCGTACTCTCTCGGGGGGGTACTGGTAGGAGGTCTCGGAATGAGCAGGCAACTGATGTACTGGATCGTGGGAGTGGTTGTACTCGGATTCTTCTCGCAGGCACAGGCTGCGCAACTGGCCCATCGCTGGAGCTTCAACGGAAACGTGAAGGATGCGGTGGGAGACAAGGACGCGACGATCGTGGACGTGGGGTCCAACGACGCCATTCTGTCCGACACGGAAGTGACTCTGGCGGGGGGCAGCAAGAGCAGCTCGGATTACGTCGGTCTTCCGGAACACGTGCTCAGCAGTCTGGGCAGTAGTGTCACGATCGAAGTGTGGGCGACGCAGATCTCCGTGCAGACCTGGTCCCGTATCTTCGAGTTCGGCAGCAGCAAGGAGGAGCACACGTGCATGAGCTGGAGCATGGGCACGGATCTGAACACGGACCACGTGGAGTACTACGGTCCCAACGACGGCAACCGAGTGGACAACACAAACGCTCCCTACGCGTTGGGAGTGAAGTTCCACATCGTGTGCGTGTTCGAGCCGGGATTGCTGACCTGGTACACGGCGCCAACCGACAACGCGGCGCTGGGAGCGGCCAAGGGGTCGTTCGCCATCAGCGACGTGTCGCAGTTCAACGACATCAACTGCTGGCTGGGGCGTTCCCATTACGATGACAATGCGCCCAACGCCAGTTACGACGAGGTCCGTCTTTGGGTCGGCGCCCTGTCGGAAACGGAACGGGAGGAACTACACCGGGCCGGCCCGGACGCGATCCTCCCGGTCAATGTGGCCCAAGTGATCTCTCCGGTCGACAACGCCGTGGAAGTCTCTGTCGCCGAAGAGCTTGTTTGGGTCGCCGGCGCGCACGCAAGTGTGCACGATGTCTACTTCGGCACGGTTCAGAAGGATGTGAGCAATGCCAGCCGGGACAATCCGCTGGGCGTGCTGGTCAGCGAGGGGCAGACGGACATCGCCTACGATCTGGCTGGCGCACTCGGCTACGGCCAAACCTATTATTGGCGCATCGACGAGGTCAATGCGTTGCCGGATGGGACGATCTTCAAGGGCGACGTGTGGAGCTTCCACACCGAACCGTATGCCTATGCGCTCGATGGCATTGTTGCGACGAGCAACGGCGTCTCGGACGCCGACAGCGGACCGGAGAAGACCATCGATGGGTCCGGCCTGAGCGCCGACGATCGGCATTCGACGCTGGAGACCGACATGTGGGCCGGCAGGACGGGCAGTGATGAGCCGGTGTGGATTCAGTATGAGTTCGACCGGGTCTACAAACTGCACGAGCTGTGGATCTGGAACTACAACCTCTCGTTCGAGTCGACCTTCGGATTCGGATTCAAGGACGTTGCTGTCGAGCTCTCGATCGATGGCGTGGAATGGACGACTCTCGGAGACTTCCAGTTTCTCCAGGCTCCGGGCAAGGCGAACTACACGGCCGACACGGTGGTGGATTTCAACGGTGCAGTGGCTCGATATGTCCGTCTGACTGCCAAGAGCGGTTACGGCCCGACGGATACGTATGGTCTGAGCGAAGTCCGCTTCTACTCCGTGCGGGTTCTGGCCACGGAGCCGCAACCCGAGCCGGGGACCGTGGACGTAGGCGTGGACCTGACCCTGGATTGGCGAGCCGGCCGGGAGGCCGTTTCCCATGAGGTGTATCTGGGAACGGATGCGAATGATCTGGCCCTGGTCGACACCGTCGCCCAGAGTGAGTACGAACCGGACACCCTGGATCTGGGCACCGAGTACTTCTGGAGGATCGTCGAGGTCAACGAGGCCGAGGCTGTCACTGGCTGGCAAAGCGATTTGTGGAGCTTCACCACCCAGCAGTACAGGTTGATCGACGATTTTGAAAGCTACAACGACAGCGACAACCTCATCTATGAGACGTGGCTCGACGGGTATGTGGACAAGAGCAGCGGCTCGCAGGTCGGCTATATCGAGGCCCCGTTTGCCGAGGGCGTCATGGTTCACAGCGGGAAGCAGTCGATGCCGTTCTTCTATACGAACACGGCCGACGTGTCGTACTCCGAAGCCGATCTGACCTTCGACACGGCGCAGGACTGGACCGACGCCGGAGCGACGACCCTCGTGGTGCACTTCTGCGGTTTGTTCGACAACGCCGCCGCACAGTTGTACATCAAGGTCAATGGCGTCCAAGTGAACTACAGCGGCAGCACGGCTCAGCTTAAGGTGCCTGTCTGGAAACAGTGGGACGTCGACCTGGCGTCTCTCGGAAACGCGGCCGAGAAGGTCACGACTCTGACGATCGGCGTATCCGGCGAGGGCTCGGGTCTGCTGTTTGTCGACGACATCCGGCTGTATCACGCTGCGCCGTCTCTGCCGGAACCGGCGGTTGATCCCGGCACGGGCGATCTGGCCGCTCACTATACGTTCGAAAACAACCTGGAAGATGTCACGGGCCACGGCTACGACGGGTCTTCGCCCTGGCTGCTGACCTATGTCGAGGGCCCCGGCGACTACGGCCAGGCGGTTACTCTGAACGGCGACGGAGATTACGTCGATCTGGCCATCGGTTCGCTCATTTCCACGCTGAAGGACTGCACCATCGCGACGTTCGTGAATTTCGCGAACAACGGGAACGCCTGGCAGCGGGTCTTCGATTTCGGCAACAGCAACACCACCGGCTATATGCTGTTGTGTCCGTGTTCGAACACGAGCGGCCCGATCTGGTTTGCCATCACGACCTCCAGCGGGAGCGGCGAATCCATCGTCACGACCGACTCGACTCTGCCGACGGGCTGGCACCACGTGGCCGTGACGATTGCCAGCGACGGCATGACGGTGCGGATCTACGTGGATGGTGAACTGGCCGCAGAAGGTTCGACAGCGACCTTGCCGGCCGATCTCGGAACGACCTCACAGAACTGGCTGGGCCGCTCGCAATATGAGACGGACGCCTATTTCCAGGGCTCGCTTGACGATTTCCGCATCTACCGACGCACGTTGTCGGGTGCGGAGATTCGCTACCTGGTTGGCGATCGATAACACAAGAGACTCTCCGATTCAAGCCGGACCCAATGGACGGCTCGAATCCACAGCGGCTCGGACGCGTGCAGCTTCGCCTCGGTTTCGCGAAGCTGCACGCGGCGCCGGTCGCAGCTCCTCCAGTGTGATCGACGCCCTGGATGACTATGGAAGGAACACAATCATGCGAACAAAGGCATTCACGCTCATCGAATTGTTGGTCGTCATCTCCGTGATCGCTCTCCTGATGAGCGTTCTGCTGCCCGCCCTGAACCGAGCTCGGGAGCAGGCGAGAGTCCAGTCCTGCGGATCGCAGGTCCGTCAGCACGTGTTGGCGGTGACGATGTATGCGGACGACAACGATTCGAAACTGCCGCTGCCCCTGACGGCGGGGAACTGGCTGTGGGACGTCGGATGCAACACGGTCAATTACATGCTCAAGACCGGCCTGACGCGGGAAATGTTCTACTGCCCTTCGAATCTGATTCAGCAGAAATACAACGATCATTTCTGGACGTACGGCACCAAGAGCGCGTGGGAGAACAACCAGTTCACCAGTCCGACGCCGACGGACTTCATCGTCTCCGGCTACTGCTATATCTTCGAAGTGGCCTCTTCCACCAAGCGGCCCAAGATCAAGACCTATCCCAACGACGGGGACATCGGAACCAACAAGATCTGGTGCAAGACCACCCTGGAAAAGAACCCGGGGGAAAAAGAAGTCGTCATCGACGCCACGCTCGGCCAGGAAGATGCGAAGACCAAGCACGGCTACAATTTCGGCGAGATCACCGTCGGCGGTTCGTGGACCGAGGGCGGATTCATCGATCGGACCAGCCATTTGAAGTCAGACGAAGAACCTCGCGGCGGGAACGTCGGTTTCCTCGACGGCCACATCGAGTGGCGGCCCTGGACGGGGATGAAGAACCGGTATGGCAGCCCGACCTTCTGGTGGTGAAAAGGGGGATTCCCGCGAAAGGAATCTGGACTCGCGACAGACACACGCATATAAAAGAATCCCATGTCGGTCCGGGAGCGAGCCAGCCGGATCGGGTCCGGTTCCTGGGTGGGATACGAGGGATTCAAAGTATGATGCGCAGGTCGAAGAGGACAGAAACACATATGCATGATGTCGTGACGATGGGGGAGGTGGCGCGGAGAGCGGGATACTCTCGCTACACTGTGTCCAAGGTCCTCAACGGCAACTTGACGGTCGGCGAGGATGCTCGAAGGCATATCCTCAAGGTGTGCAAGGAATTGAACTATTCTCCGAATCCCCATGCCGTGAGCCTGGTACGCCAGCATTCGAGCACTATCGGGATGATCGTGACGTATATCACAGACCCATTTTACGGGGAGATCATCCGCGCCGCGGAACATGAAGCGGTCTCCCGCGGTTTCCAGTTGCTCGTTCAGTGTTCCTATGGGGACGCGGAAAAGGAACGGCAGATCATCGAGACCCTGCGAGTCCTTCGCGTCTGCGGCGTGGTGATCGCGCCGGTTGTGCCCAAGGCCAATCGCAAGCTCCTCAACGAACTGGAAACGCTGCTGCCGGTCGTCTATGTCGATCGGTACCTCCGGCAGCAGAGCAGTTTTGTTATGAACGACAACATCGCCAGTTCCCGAATGCTCGTGGAACGCCTGATCTCTCGGGGCGCGACGCCTGCGTATCTGGGCAGCTCGCACGGTCTGCAGAATGTGGCGGCCTGTCAGCGGGAACACGGGTATTTGGAGACCATGAAACGGTTTCGCGAGGAGCCTGTGCTCGTGCCGCTCGTCGCAGGGACAGGGGGCGAGGATACGGCCCAGTTCGGGTACAACAACATGGCCGCCTGGCTCAAACAGGGAGCGAGGCCCTCGGGATTGTTCTGCGCCACGGACAGCCTGGCTTTGGGCGCGATGAAGGCCCTGTACGAGGTTGGCCTTCGGCCGGGCAAAGACGTGCTGGTGGCGGGGCATGACGACCTGGGTTTCAGCGCCTACACGCAGCCGTCCATCACCACCGCCCGGCAACCCAAGGAACAAATCGGGCGTGCGGCGGTGCAGATCGTGGTCGACCGGATTGAACAGAAGGCCGAGCCGGACCAGTATATCCAGCGGACCTTTCCCTCCGAACTCATCATTCGGGAGTCGGCCTGAAACAAGGAATCATCGAAAAGTTGGAGTAGCATGATGCGAAGGACACGTTGTGGGAACCGCGAGCGAATCGGATGGAGTTTGAGCGGAGCGGGCGTTCTGATCGTGGCGTTGCTGCCGGTCTACCCGGCCCACGCGCAGCAGATTCACGTCCTGGAGCCTGTGCCCATTCAACAAGTCCAGGTGACCGATGCGTTCTGGGCCCCCAAACTGGAGCTCTGGAGCGAGAAAACGGTCTGCGACGTGTTCGACAAGTTCGAGAAGAGCGGTGCGTTCCGCAATTTCGACCGTGTGGCGGGCGTCGAGACGGGGGCCCACGAGGGGCCGCCCTGGTTCGATGGATTGATCTACGAAACGATCCGTGGCGCGTCCGATTTTCTCGCCTCGCATCCGAACAAGGCCCTGGAGGCCCGGCTCGACGGATACATTCAACGCATTGCTGCGGCCGCGGCAAAAGACCCGAACGGATACATCATGACGTTCACTCAGCTCGACCGGCCTCATCAGCGATGGGGATTGAACGGCGGGGACATCGTCTGGCAGCACGAAACGTACGACGCCGGCGCGCTGATGGAAGCGGCCGTCCACCACGTTCGGGCCACCGGGAAGACCACGCTTCTGGAGACCGCCGTCCGGTTCGCCAACCACATGTGTGACGTCCTGGGACCGGCGTCGAAACATCGCGTGATCCCGGGACATTCTCTGGCCGAAGAGGCGTTCGTCGAGTTGTACGAGTTGCTCCGCCAGACGCCGTCCCTGAAATCCAGACTGACGGTTCCCGTCGACGAAGAGCGGTATCTGGCGCTGGCTCGGTACTGGATTGATGATCGAGGCCACGATCGGCCGCAGGGCACTCGCCGCCTGGGGACGTATTCACAGGATCATCTGCCGTTGCAGGAGCAGAACACGATTGAGGGCCACGCGGTGCGAGCCACGCTGTTCTGGACCGGGGTTTCCGCCGCGGCTCGCCATGCCCACCAACAGGACTATGTCCTGCCCGCCTGTCGCGCCTGGGACAACATGGTCGGCCGGCGACTGCACATCACCGGAGGGGTGGGGACACATGCAGACCAGGAGCGATTCGGCGCCGACTACGATCTGCCCAACAGCGCCTATCTGGAAACCTGCGGGGCCGTTGGAGCTGGTTTCTTCCATCGGAACATGAATCTTCTTCTCGGGGACGCGCGGTACGTCGATGAGCTGGAGCGGGCCCTGTACAACAACGTGCTCAACGGCGTGTCCCTGGAGGGGAATAGCTACTATTATGAGAATCCTCTGACGCACACCGGGCGGCCTCGCTGGGAGTGGCACGGCTGTCCGTGTTGTCCGCCCATGTTCCTGAAGATCGTGGCGGCGCTTCCGGGCTACATCTATGCCCACGACGACGAGGGGATCTATGTGAACTTGTTTGTCGGCAGCAAGGCCAAGCTGAACTGGGGCGGGACACAGGTCGCTCTGACGCAGACGACCGCCTATCCCTGGCAGGGGCAAGTCTCCATTGCCGTCGATCCGGAACAACCCACGGCGTTCACCGTCTACGTTCGCGTGCCCGGGTGGGCGCAGGGGCAGGAAAATCCATTGCGATTGTACCGTTCCGATCCGCCTTTTTCCGGCGATTCGACCCTGGCGGACATCAAGGTCAATGGAAAATCGGCGAACGATTTCAAACTGGTTCGTGGTTATGCCGCGATCCATCGCCTCTGGCGGAAAGGGGATACGATTTCGCTCGAGCTCCCCATGTCGGTTCGACGCGTCTATGCCCATCCCAGCGTCCAAGCCGACCTGGGACGGGTGGTTCTCGCCTCGGGGCCCCTGGTCTATTGCCTGGAAGGGATCGACAATCTCCGCCAGACCTCCTATTATTTGCCGCCCGATTCTGAACTGTCCCTGGTCCACAAGCCGAAACTCCTGGGCGGCGTCAACGTGATCCAAGGGCAGGCGCTGCGCCGGCAAGAGGGACAGGCCTGCGAACCCGTCCGCCTGACGGCGATCCCGTTCTATTGCCAGAGCAATCGGGGGCCAGGCGCTCGCATCGATACATGGATCGCGGAAAAGGAAGACCTCGCCCTCTCTTTGGGGCTGGCGGCGGACTTCACGCCGCGATGTTCTCATTGTTTCGACCGCGATACCGTCCTCGCGTTGAACGACGGCATGTCGCCGGCCAACTCCAACGATCATTCGATTCCCCGTCACACCTGGTGGGACCACAAAGGCGGCACGGAGTGGGTCCAGTACGACTTCGACCGGCCGCGACGGGTCCGTGCCGTTTCCGTCTACTGGTGGGACGACCGGCCGGCCGGCGGCGAGTGCGCGGCGCCGAAGTCATGGCGCGTCCTGTATGCGAACGACGGCCGGTGGAACGAAGTTCGCCACGCGGCCCCAGCCGGCGTGGAGCCGGATCGGTTCAACGAGGTGGCCTTCGACGAGGTCGAGACGACCGGCCTGCGAATCGAGGCGCAGCTTCAAGCGGAGTACTCCGGTGGAATTCTGGAGTGGAAGGTGAAATAGTAATGGGAAAAGGAATCCGCCGGTATTGACACGTGTCAACTCCGGCGGTATTCTGGACTCGTAGCCGGTTTGGGATGGATCGACAATCGAAGGTTGAAGGTGAGGTGCAACATGAGAGGACGTAGCGTCGTTGCGTTGCTGACGTGTCTGGGACTGATCTGGGGGCTGTCCGGCTGTGGCAAGCAGGGAGGAGGCCAGAACCCGGAGACGGTCACCCTGGCCTTCGTGGCCGGCGCATCCACCGATTTCTGGACCTTTGCCCGTCGCGGCTGCGAACAGGCGGACCGAGAGCTTGACGAGTTGACTGTCGAGTTCCGTTTTACGACGGACGGCACCGCCGTGGAACAGAGACGGGTCCTGGAGGACCTGCGGGCGCGGGGCATCGACGGTCTGGCGGTCACGCCGCTGGACCCGGCCAACCAGGGCCCGCTGATCGATCAGTTGGCCGGCCAGATTCCCGTGGTGATCACGGACAGCGACATTCCGACCAGCCAGCGGCAGTGCTATGTGGGCACGAACAACGTGGACGCCGGAAGGGAGGCCGGCCGCCTGCTCAAGGAACTCCTTCCCGACGGCGGCAAGGTCATGCTCTTCGTCGGCAAAAAGGACGCGCAGAACGCCAAGGAACGCATCGACGGTCTCATGGAGATCATCCAGGACGCGAAGATCGAGGTGGTCGACATTCGAACGGACGATATCGATCGCGTGCGAGCCAAGGCCAACGTGAACGACACGCTGATCAAGCATCCGGAGGTGGAGTGTTTCGTCGGGCTCTGGAGCTACAACGGCCCGGCCATTCTCCATGCCCTCAAGGACGCCGGTAAACTGGGGAAGATCAAAGTCGTCTGTTTCGACGAGGAGCAGGACGCACTGCAGGGCATCCTCGACGGATACATCTACGCCTCCGTCGTCCAGCAGCCGTATGAATTCGGTTACCAGGCGATGTACTTGCTGGCCGGAATGGTCAAAGGGGACACGTCTAAGATTCCCGAGAATAAGCAGATCATCATCCCCACCCGGGTCATCAAACAGCAAGACGCGGCGCAGTTCATGAAGCAGATCGAGGCGTTGCGCCGGGGAGAGCCCCTCCAGTCATGAAGCCCTGCGGCGATCCCATCCTTGCCTTGTGCGGCATCGACAAGCGATTCTCCGGCGTGCACGCCCTGAAGTCGGTGAGCCTGAACGTCCGCAAAGGAGAGGTTCTGGCTCTGATCGGAGAAAACGGCGCCGGCAAGTCCACCCTGATGAACGTCCTGGGAGGGGTGATCCAGCCGGATGCCGGCCAGATTCGGATCGATGGACGCCAGACGGCCATTCGCGATGTCCGTCACGCCATCGCCCTGGGAATCGCTTTCATTCACCAGGAACTCCACAACATGGAGAACATCGACGTGGCCGGCAATGTCTTCCTCGGACGCGAGCCTCGCTGGGGCGGGCCCCTGCGACTGATCGATCGAGGCCGGCTCTACGCCGCCACGCGGCCCTACCTGGAACGACTGGGCCTGAAGGTCGAACCCCGCACGCTGGTGGCCTCGTTGTCGCTGGCCCAGCGCCAGCAGGTGGAAATCGCCAGGGCGCTGGCCCTGGAGGCCCGCATTCTGATCATGGATGAGCCCACGTCCAGTCTGACTCCGGCCGAGACCGACAGACTCCTGGCGGTCATCGCGAATCTCCAGAGCACGGGGGTGAGCGTCATCTACATTTCCCACCGGCTGTCCGAGGTTAAGCGGGTGGCCCATCGGGTGGAAGTCCTGCGCGACGGTCGCAACGCCGGTTCGCTGTGCGGCGACGAGATTCAGGAACCGGCCATGGTTCGGCTCATGGTCGGCCGGGACCTGGCGATTCCGCAGCGTGCGGCGTCGCAGACGCTGTCCGGCTCGTTCGAGGCGGAGTCCGTGTGCACGCTCGCGAATCCCCATGTCGCGGTTTCCTTCTGCGCCCGCGCAGGGCAGATCCTTGGATTCGCCGGCCTGGTGGGAGCCGGTCGGTCTGAGCTGGCCCGGGCGATCTGCGGCATGGACCCTCGGTCCTCCGGTCAGATTCGCCTGGCCGGACGGACGCTTCGCATTCAGTGCGCGCGGGATGCAATCGACCAGGGAATCTACCTCGTTCCGGAGGATCGTCGCAGGTCGGGTTTGATTGGACGGATGAGCATCCGGGAGAATGTCACGCTGCCCGGTCTTCGTCGATATGCCCGCAGGGGATGGGTGGACCGCGCCCGGGAGACCTGCGCCGCCGCGAAGGAGTGTCAAACCTTGAATGTGGTCTCGCCTTCGGTGGAAGCGCGAGTCCAGAACCTCAGTGGGGGCAACCAGCAGAAGGTCGTGCTGGCCAAATGGCTATCGATGCGCCCCCAGGTCATGTTCTTCGACGAGCCGACGCGGGGGATCGACGTGGGCGCGAAAGCGGAGATCTATCGGCTGATGCGCCAACTGGCCGATCGCGGGGTGATCGTCATCGTGATCAGCTCGGACCTGGAGGAACTCCTGAGCGTGAGCGACCGCATTCTGGTGATGCACGAAGGACGCATCGCCGGCGAAGTCCAGCATGAAGCTTTTTCCGAGGAAACGATTATGCATCTGGCCGTGGGATCTTCTCTCGCAGAGGCCAAGGAGGCGAGGTCATGAAGAAAGACATCGGCATCCTTTTGATTTTCGTCGTGTTGTGTGCGATCCTGGCCCTGTTGAATCCGCGTTTCCTCTGCGCGACCAATCTTCAGAACACCTCGCGTCTGATCGGCATGTTCGGCATCTTCAGCATCGGCGTCGGTTTCGTGATCATCACCGGCGGAATCGACCTGTCCTCCGGCTCGCTTTTCTCGTTTCTGGGCGTGCTCCTTTGCCTGGGGTTGGTGGATTACCAGCTTCCCTGGCCTCTGGTCGTCGCTGCCGTCCTGGGCCTGGGCGGACTTCTCGGATTGTTTCACGGCCTCGTCGTGACCCGGCTCGGGCTGCAACCTTTTATCGTCACCTTGTGTGGCATGCTCTGGTACCGGGGCCTGGCGAGCTTCCTGGCGAACGATTCGACCAAGGGATTCGGCAATTGCCAGGGGTTCGAGCCTCTGGCCGCCTTCGCGACGGGGAATCTGCTCGGGATTCCGATTCCCTTCGTTCTCCTGTGCGTCATCGGCGCGATCGCATGGGTCGTGCTCCATCGTTCCGTCTATGGCCGGTATCTCATGGCCGTGGGACAGAATGAAGAAGCGGCGAGGTTCTCCGGCGTGAACACGAAACGGATCGTCACGTCCGCCTACGTGATTTCCGGCGGCCTGGGCGCCGTATCGGCGATCTTCTTCGCCTTTTATGCCAACGCGGTCCAGCCGTCTTCTCACGGCAACTTCTACGAAGTCTTCGGCATCGCCGCCGCGGTTCTGGGCGGCTGTTCCCTCCGGGGCGGCGAGGGCTCGGTCGTTGGAATCGTCCTCGGCGCCGCCCTGTTGCAGGTGTTGAAGAACCTTGTGAACCTGCTGGGCATCAGGAGTTCCCTGGATTTTGCGGTGATGGGCACGGTGATCTTCATCGGGGTCATCACGGATGAGCTGCTCAAACGTCGAAGACTCAATCGGGAAGTGCGGGACACCGCCGCAGCGAACGCCGTGTGATCCTCAGTCGCCCACAGGTCGGAACCATCATGGTCTCAGGCACGATTTTCGATATCAGAGAGTTCGCCGTTCACGACGGCCCGGGGATACGGACCACCGTGTTCCTCAAGGGCTGTCCCCTGCGCTGCGCCTGGTGTCACAATCCCGAGGGGTTCGTCTCCGAACGCCAGACGATGTCCACGACGGTGGGCGACCGCGTCGTCGGCCAGACCCTCGGCGCCGAGGACCTGGCGGGACTTTTGAATCGCCAGGCCTCCATCCTCAAGGCGGGCGAGGGGGGAGTGACTTTCTCCGGCGGGGAGCCCCTGATGCAGGCCCGCTTCGTTGCGGAAGTGATCGATCGGCTGGATGGGATTTCCGCGTTGCTGGACACTTCGGGCTACTCCGACCGCGAGGACTTCCGCCGGGTCGCGCAGCGCTGCGACTGGGTCTACTTCGATCTCAAGCTGATCGATCCGGCGGAACATCGGCGGTTCACCGGGCGGGACAATCGTCCGATCCTGGAGAATCTCCTGGCTCTGGCGGAACTGGGAACTCCCTATGTGATTCGCGTTCCGCTGGTGCCCGGCGTCACCGATACGGATCGGAATCTGGCCGGGATTGCCGAGGCGATCCGGGATCTTCCCGGCCTGGTCGAGGTGAATCTGCTGGCCTACAACCGGGCCGCAGGCGGGAAGTACCCAGGTCTGGGGATTCCCTTCAACCCGACCTGGAACGAAATGCAGGCCGTCAACGCAAACACGGCGATCTTCACGGACGCCGGTTTGAAGGCCACGGCGCTGGGACTGACAACGAAAGAGGCCAAGCAGGATGAATAACCGTCTCGAAACGATGCGACAATCCATACGCAATGGCGATCACAGGGTCCGACGCTGTCGGACGCAGGTCGATCTGCTCGCCGAGTGCGAGCGCCAGGACCTCTCGTGGATCCGACGAAGCGCTCGCCTGACTCGCCGGATGTGCGAGGCCGAGCAGGTTGTGATCGGGCCGGATGAACGCATCGTGTTCACGCGCACGATTCAACAGGTTCCGGCGCTGTACAGCCCCTCGGATTGGAAGGCTTTGACCGCAGGCAGAAAGCTGCACGAACTGGGGCCGATCAGCAATATCTGCGCCGACTGGGGGATGATCCTGAGCCAGGGACTCCTGGGTCGTCGCGCCGCGGCTGAAGCCACGCGCGCGAAGCACGCCTCCGATCCGGCGGTTGCGGAGTTCCTCGACTGCGCCGTCGAGACGATCGACGCCGTTCTGGCTCTGGCGGAGCGTTACGCGCAGGCCGCGCGAGACCAGGGTCGGCAAGATGTGGCCGACGTGCTGGAACAGGTGCCCGCCCGGCCACCTCGCTCGTTTTGGGAGGCCCTTCAGTCCCTGCGGCTCTGTCACGCGGCGCTCTGGATGAGCGGCCACTATCACTGCGGCCTGGGCCGGTTCGATCAGTACATGTGGCCGTATCTGAAGGCCGATCTGGAGGCCGGACGTCTGGATGAACGCGGAGCCGAGGACCTGCTGGCCGAGTTCTTCCTCTCGCTGAACAAGGACAGCGACCTCTATCCCGGCGTGCAGCAGGGCGACAACGGGCAGAGCCTCATGCTGGGCGGCGTTCGTCGCGACGGCTCGTGCGGCGTCAATCCGCTGACTTCCATGTCCTTGCGCGTCGCGCTGGAAGTCAGCATGATCGATCCCAAGATCAACCTGCGTGTAACGCCGGATATGGACCTGGGCCTGCTGGAACTGGCGGCCAAGCTGACCCGGCGGGGGTTGGGGTTCCCGCAGTATTCCAACGACGCCGTGGTCATTCCCGGTCTCGTCCAGCACGGATACGACCTCGAAGACGCCAGAGATTACACCGTGGCAGCCTGCTGGGAATACATCATTCCGGGCAAGGGCATGGAGGTCGTCAACATCGGCGCGGTCTCGTTTCCAGCGGCCGTTCATCAGGGGATCGTCCAGGGGCTCGGCCATCACGAGGGCTTCGAACGGATTCTGACCTATGCCGCCCAGGATATCGATGCGCAGGTCAGGTCGCTGGCCGATGCGTATCGTCGTCTCCTGCTGCCGCCTGCGCCTTATTACTCAGTGCTCATGGACGGCTGCCTGGAAAACGGGCGGGATCTGTCGCAGGGGCTCAAGTACAACAACTTCGGGATTCATGGCGCGGCCTCGTCCAACGCAGCCGACGCTCTGGCCGCCGTCCGGCAGACAGTCTTCGAGCGGAAAACGGTTCGCGATTGCGATCTGCTCCAGGCGCTGGACAGCGATTTCCAGGGTTTCGAGTCCCTGCAAAAGCAGCTCAGAGAGAATCCCCCCAAGGTGGGCAACAACGAGGATTCGGTGGATGGCCTTCTCGTGTGGCTGTTCGAGCAGTTCGCGCGGGCCTGCGAGTCGTATGGCGACAACGGCAGGGGAGGTCTCCTGCGTCCCGGCACGGGATCGGCCATGTATTACGTGTGGTTGAGCAAGGGACATCCGGGGATGTCCGAACCCGTCGTGGGAGCGACTGCGGAGGGACGCCGGCGGAGCGAATACTTCAGCGCCAACCTGGCGCCGTCGCCGGGGGTGAAAGTGCGCGGTCCCATCAGCGTGCTGCAGACCTACGGCAAGCTGGACTACAGCCGTGTCTGCAATGGCGGCCCCATCACCCTCGAGCTGGCGGATTCCGTCTTCCGCGACGACGACGCCATTCACCGGGTCGCGCTGCTGATCCGCGCCTTTGCCCAGATCGGCTGCCAGCAACTGCAACTGAATACCCTCAACGTCGAGACGTTGCAGGACGCCAAGCGTCACCCCGAGCGGCACAGGAATCTCATCGTTCGCGTCTGGGGCTGGAGTGGATATTTCTGCGAGCTGGCCCCGGAGTATCAGGACCATATTGTGGAACGACATATGTATGCCCTGGGTGAACCGGGGATCTGTCCGATTGGAAAGGAGAAAACCCGTCATGAGTCGAACATATGCAGCGATTCTGCTGACCCTCTGCATCCTGTCCCCAGGCACATCGTATAGCGGCGAAACCGCCCGGATCGTCGTCGGCGGCGAGGTCGCCGGCCGCGTCACTCGCTTTCTGACCGGCGCCTGCCTGGAAGACGTCAACCACGAAGTCTACGGCGGCATCTACAGCCAGATGCTCTACGGAGAAAGCTTCCAGGAGCCGGCCTCTTCCGCGTCATTTGACGACTTCGACGTGTATGGAGGGGAATGGACGTCGCAGGGAAAGACCCTCTGTGTGGCGGCCGATGCCGGCGCCAAGATCGTCGCCAGGGACCTTCGTCTCGACGAAGGCGAGGTTGCAGTCGATATCCGGTTGCCCCGGGACCAGGACGGGTTTGTCGGGCTTCTCGTGGGCGTCGCAGAAGCGGCCTCGGGCGCCGATGCCTTCCTTGGCTACGAAATCGCCCTCAATCCCGCCCGGCAGGTCCTTCGGCTTGGGCGTCACCGGCACAACTGGGAACCGATCCGTGATACGCCGTGTGTCGTGCCGCCGGAGCAGTGGCTGCGGCTGGAGGTCCGCATCAGCGGTCCAACTTTGCGGATCGCGCTGAATGAAAAGGAAATCGTTCAGTTCACCGACACGGAACATCCGCTCCAGCCGGGCAGCGTGGGCTTGCGGACCTGGAACGTCGATGCCGAGTTCCGCCATCTCGCGGTGCGCCGGGAGGGACGCCTCGCCCGGCTCAACCTGGAGGTGCGAGAGGATTCGCCCCGCGTCAGCCGGATGTGGCGGTCGTTGCAACGCGGTTCGGCCCAGGGGTCGTACGATCTGTGCGTGGACAATCCGTTCAAGGGCCGACAGAGTCAACGACTGACGTTCGTCCGCGGCCGGGGCGAAGTCGGGATTGAAAACCAGGGTCTGAACCGCTGGGGCCTGTATGTTCAGGCGGATAAGCAGTATGAAGGCCTGTTGTGGGCACGCTGCGAGAAAACCACCCGGATCAACGTGGCCCTGGAGAGCGCCGACGGCGGGCAGATCTACGCCCAGAGCGTCCTGTCGTTGAAGGCCGGCTCCTGGCAGCGTCTCGACTTTTCGCTGACTCCCGACAAAACGGACAAGAACGCTCGGTTCGCTGTGAAGCTCACACGCCCCGGGTCCGTGGTGCTGGGCTATGCTTTCCTGCAACCCGGCTCCTGGGGCCGATTCAAAGACCTGCCTGTCCGCAGAGATGTGGCCGAAGCGTTGATCGAGCAAGGTCTCACGGTTCTCCGTTACGGCGGCTGCATGGTCAACATCGACACGTATCGCTGGAAGAACATGATCGGCCCTCGCGCCCTGCGTCCGGCGTACAAGGGCTTCTGGTTCCCTTACTCCAGCAACGGCTGGGGCATCGTCGATTTTATCGACTTCTGCCGGGCGGCCGGGTTCCTCTGCATCCCGGACTTCAACATGGGCGAGACGCCGGAGGATATGGCCGACTTCGTCGAGTACGTCAACGGCCCTGCCGACAGCGAGTGGGGACGCAGACGCGTCCAGGACGGGCATCCCGAGCCCTATCGCCTGAGGTACATCCAGCTCGGCAACGAAGAGTCCGTGGACGAGGCCTATTGGCAGCGATTCAAACCCATGGCCGAAGCCATCTGGCAAAAAGATCCGAACATCACCGTGGTTGTCGGCGACTTCGCATACGGCCAGCCCATCCGCGATCCATACAATTTCGACGGCGCTCCGCGCATCCGAAGTCTGGCAATCCAGAAGAAGATTCTGGACCTCGCCGTGGAACACAACCGCGAGGTCTGGTTCGACGTGCACGTGGGAACCGACCAGCCTCGCGACCCCGACGGCCTGGGCGGGATTCCCAGCTTCATCGAGGCTCTGCGTCGGATCCAGCCCGAGGCCCGTTTCAAGGTCGCGGTTTTCGAGCTCAACGCGGGCAATCACGCATTGCGACGGGCCCTGTCCAACGCCCACGCCATCAACGAACTGACGCGGTTGGGCGACGACGTGCCTGTCGTCTGCTCGGCCAACTGCCTGCAACCCTACAAACAGAATGAAAACGGTTGGGATCAGGGCCTGCTCTTCCTGAATTCGTCCCAGGTCTGGAGCCAGCCGCCGTATTACGTCACCCAGATGCTCTCGGCCCACTATCAGCCTCTGTGCCTGAAGACCGCGGTCGAGTGTCCGGACCGAGGCCTGGATGTGACGGCCACGCGCAGCGAGGATGGACGCACGGTCGTTCTGAGCGTCGTGAATGTCACGGCGAATCCGATGGACGCCCGCATCCAGTTCGCGGATTACTCTGGGCGGAAGGACACCGCCAGGGTCGTGACGCTGACGGGTCGGCCGGAGGAGATCAACAGCCCCGAACAGCCGCAACGCATCGTCCCCACGCAGGGAACGTGGTCCGTGACGAAGGACGCGGATGGAAAAGATATCCTCTACACGTTCCCCGCGCACTCGTTCACCCTCCTGACGTTCGAATGATCAGACTGGGAAAGGAGTATTCACATGGCGATGATTCAGCGACGTGATTTTCTGAAACAGGCCGCCAGCACGAGCGCCCTGCTGTTGACCGGCGGTTCGGCCCTTCGTGCAGCCGATTCGAAATGCAGGATCGAGGTGCTCACCGACGAGCCGATCGGGCCGATCTCGCCCGATCTCTACGGCCACTTTGCCGACCTCGTGTAGGCGTCCATAGCGGGCCGGCAACCGTGGTCTCGACGACAGGTGAACTGAGGGGTTTTCTGAGGATGTGGGGGCCTCGTTCCTGGGATATGTCAGGGGAGTTCATTCGTCGGCTTCCTCTGCACTTGATCTGGGTCGAGCCAACGGGCCAGGGCCGGCGCCGCTGGAAACCGCGGCCACCTCCTCCGGCGTGAGAGCGTAGCTGTAGACGCGGATATCCTGGATGAAGCCGCACCACGGGTCCAAGTCCGATTTCGATAAGGGATCGTTCGAGTTGGCCGCGATCAGGACAGGGTCGCTCCTGCTGTTGATTCTGCCGGAGCAATGGATGGACGCGTCGAGGAGGCCGTCGATATACAGGCAGAGTCTGTTCCCGTCGCAGACTCCAGCGATATGGTGCCATTGACCATCGTCCACGGGTGTCGTGCCGCACACGTTGCCCCAGACTGTGCCGGGGACGTCCAGGCCGGTGCAGGCGAATTCGATGCCCCGCCGATTGGCCTCGCGAATGAGCCGCCAGGAGTAATTGCCTTTGGTCAAGATCGGCTGCCAGGCCGCTGTGAACTGGGTCACTTTCACTCTGCATGCAAGCGTGATTTCCGAAGTGATGTCGAAGTCCGGTCCGTTCCCGACGAGTATGTAGTCGTCCCAGCCGTCGAATGCGAGCGCACCTCCCGACGGGTCCTGTTGCCATTGGGGACTGCCCACCGGTCGACCGTGGTTGCCATGGCCTGAAGAATCGAGCGTCAAGTCTCCGTCGATGCCGTCAAGTCGCCACCAGGCGACCAGATCGCCCGTGGAGAATGTCCAGACTGCGCCTTCCACCGTCGAGCCGTTGGTCCTCACGGCATCGACTTTCCAATAGTACCATCTGTGGGTTTCCATCGCAGAGCATCGAAAGCGGCTTTCCTTCTGGACTTCGCCCAGAAGCGACAGGTGTCGCGGATCGTCTCCGAGATACACGCGGTAGCCAATGGCATCCAATGCGGGTGTCCATTGGAGGTTCACAACCTGTGTGGCGCCCACGTCCGATCGATCGGCCGGAATTGGCCTGCCTGCTTGGCGATTTCTGACGTCGAACAACTGCACCTTCGCCAATCCCACGTGCGCCGGGTCACCGAAACTTGCCATTTGCTCCAATCGCAGCCTTTCGGCTCGCATCCCGCCGAGCGGGATCACGACGGGGGTGTCGTAACCGTCCTGCTCGGGCGCTGCGTCGAAGTACACGGAGTCCAGGATACTCTCCCAGCCCTGATCGGCTGTCCAGATGAGAAGACGTGCAGTCTTGAGTCCTCGATGGGATTGTCCTGCCGCGTTGTAATTCCATACTCTGACGGCATCAAGAGTGTAGACGCCATGCAGATCCAACTCGAGGGATGCCGCATCCGGGTTTGCCATTGCGAGCCACATGTGAATGCTGTTGCTGTTGTGTTCAAAATCACCGTCCTGATTCGAATCCATGAGCCCGTCGTCGCCCAGCAGAATGGCCGGATCGAGGCCCGATATCGAATCGCTCGTACTGGTCGCAGTCACATGCGCAATGCGCTCGCCGCCAAGCACGAAGTCGAATCCCGGCGATGCCGCCTTCATTCGCAGCATTGCCTCGGCCTGGCCGTGGAGGTCCTCGGTCTCCAGGGGAAGGGATGGCTCCTCGCGCATTCGCTGGATCGCATACCAATACCGCCTCGCCGCGATCTGGCGGCTGCCGAGCTGCCAATACGCCATGGCCTGAAGGAACAGATCGAAACATCGTGGTCCGCAGTACAGATCCAGGGCAGCCTCCGATGCGTCGATTGTCTCTTGCCATCGCCCCGCTCTGAAGTGCGTCAACGCGCTGAGGCTGTGCGGGGCGCCGTCCAGCAGGGATTTGCGAGTGGCGTCGGTCGGGGAAGGCGTGTCTTCTGTGGTTTGGGACGGCGTCTTCCCCGTTGGTCGGACCCGCAGGGGTTGTCCTCCTCGTTGCGGGAGCGCGCCCAGGCGTGTCCAGGCTGCCAGCCCCGCCGCCAGGCCAATCGCCGACAAAAACGCGACGGTCGCCGTGGCGGCAGGGTGTCGCCGGAGAAAGAGGAAGACCCTGTGTCTCCATTTGCGGCATGCGTCGAGATGTCCTCCCTTGAGGTAGGTGTCGATGTCCATCGCCAGTTCGGCGGCCGAAGCATATCGGTTGGCGATGTCGTGCGCGAGAGCCTTGAGCAACAGGCGTTCAAGGTCGCGATCGATCGTGGGATCGATCTGGCGGGGCCTTGTGACTTCCTGTTCCGAAACACGGCGCAACACGTCGATGTGTGAACCCGAGAGGTCATGTGGGTACCCGTTTGTCAGGAGCATAAAGAGAATCGCGCCCAGACTGTAGACATCTGTGTGGGCATCGAGCTGTTCCGTATGCCCGGCGGCCTGTTCGGGCGACATATAGGCCGGCGTGCCGGGCGTCTCTCCGTCCAGAGAGACGGTGGCGTTTGCCTCAGGTTCCACCAGTCTCTTGGCCAGGCCGAAATCGACGATGTACGGAAGGCCTTCTCGTGTGACGAGGATGTTGGATGGCTTCAGATCTCGATGGACGATGCCGTTCTCGTGGGCGTGTTGCACAGCCTCGCAAACGGTCTTCATCAGCATCAGGATTTGCCGTCGTGAAAGTCTGTTGTCCCGGACGTAATGATCCAGGTGTGCGCCATCGACGAGTTCCATGACATAAAAGTACAGGCCGCGATGAATTCCGCTGTCGATGATCGTGGCGATGTGGGGGTGCCTCAGGCGAGCGACGATCTCGACCTCCCGCTCGAAACGAGCCAGGGTCTTCCGGGAAGAAAGCAGACCGATGCGAGGAACTTTCAGGGCGACCTGCCGCCCGGTGCTCAATTGGACGGCGCGCCAGACCTGTCCTTGTCCGGCCTCGGCGAGCTTTTCCAGGATCTGGTAGCCCTCGATTTCGGGCGCCGGCGCGGAGAACCGCAACTCCTCCTCCGGCGTCAAACGGCTTATGGAGAGGGAAGCTTCCTCTTCTTCCGACGGATTGACGAGGTCCCCGTTCATTCCGGATCCGTCCTGATTTGCCGACAAGTGACTGCCGCACGGGCGAACAGATCCCGGAGATCGCGGTCTATCCAGGATCGCTGCGTCAAAGCCAGGAAGCGTTCGGCGAGGTTCTCCTGGGTGTATTGGCTGATCTGCTGGCTGTGGTAGAGCATTGCCGCCGCGACCGCGGCGTAGTAGATCGTCGCTGTGATCAAGGTCTGGGGGCCGGAGGCAACCATGGCCGAGAGCTTCTTGCTGTAGTCCTTGACGGCCTTGAGAACGGCCAGATCGCACCGGGAATCCAGCAGCGTCTCTTTCACGGACCTGTCCAGCAAGGCCTGAATCTGGGCAATGGGTCGGTTCATGCCGGCTGAAAGCGTCTCCGCGAACGAGGGGGCATCGGACAAACGGCGACCCAAGTGCTCCTGCAGCAGTCTCGCCTTGGTTTCATCTTCCGCCATGGCGTCCGCCGAATCTGCGGTCCACACGCTGACCGCCAACAATCGGCCCAATTGGGCCGGGGTCAAGTCAAAGGTCGATTTCTTCGTCATTTCTCGCGGATCCAAGGACAATACAATCCGCCTCTGGGGCCGACGCTCAAGGGCAATATCCGCGGAGTATGGGATATACCTGTCCATAATAGGAGTACGCCATTCGACGAGTATCTTGCGCGCTATTCGCAGAATGTGTTCAGAAAATGGGTCAGCTCCTCTTCCACCATGGCATCCGTGCTGACGTATTGTCGTAGACGCCGGCGCAACGCGGTCTGCATTCGCCGGCGGACGGTGACGATCATGTTGGACGCGGTGGCACAGTCGCCAATTCCATGTTTACGGCTGATCTCGGTCAGGGGGGGCGGTTCCACCTCGTTCAGAATGGGCTCTACCACCCGTTCGTGAAACATCCGCCAATGCGTCTCCAGGTCATGCGCACGACACTCCATTTCGACTTCGGCCAACACGTCGTCCAACAGGGAGGCCAGCCAGGCGTAATTAAAGGATTCTTCGGCTGTCAGGCACGTCATCGGCCCGGCCCGATCCGCCAGGTCCATCTCGTCAAGTGGAATCCGCCAACCCTTTGGGTGCCGTTTGTAAGCCGCGTCCTTGCGATGCTCGCTTCGCAGATAGCGTTCGAGGGCGGTGAGCAGCAGCCTTCGGAAACTGCCCCGGGTCTGATCCGCCCGGCGGATCAGGCCCCGGCCGAGAACGATCTCCTGAAAGAAACCTTGTGTCAGGTCTTTGGCGGTTTCGTTGTCCAGGCCCTTGTGGCGGAGATAACAGTACACCGGTTTCCAGTACTGTTCCAGAAACCGTGCGATCAGGGCATCTTCCTCATCTTCTCCCTGCTGGAGATCTCTGATTACCGACCATTCCGTGCTGAGGAACTGGTCGCATACGCCGCCGATGTCTGTGTGATCCCTGTGCCTCATAGACACCTCACAAAGACACCGCCTGTCCAGTCGTCGAACCCCCCGTTTTGTGTTCGATTCAATGGCGCCGATTATATTGAACAAGTGTGAATTTTGTCTACTGGGGAAAACACGTATTTTGTGCAATTCTCGCGGATGCGCGCAGGATCGGCGAGAAACGGAGTACTCCCTTATGCAAGGCATGGCGCATTGGGGCCGGCGTCATTCCCCGGTCTATGGCACGCATCCGATCAACCGCAGAGACGTCGGCCGCCGTGATTCCAGAGGGGAGGCGGATCTGGTGTTGTATGACGCCCCGGACGTCAGAGGCACAGACCATTCTTCGAACCAATGTAACCACAAACTGGAGACAGACGATCATGAAGGGGATCAAACATTTCCTACTACTCGTGTGTGCATTTATCGCGATGTAACAGGATGGCAGGGACCCTCCGTTGAAAGGACGGGAAGATGAAGACGCGAACAATCATCCTAATCGTGATCTTGGTCTTGTCGACGGTCTTGCCGGTCCAACAAGGCGGCACGCAGGGGGCTCTTGAGACGCAAACTGCCGCGGACATGCCGATTGGCTCGATCACTGCATATGCCGGAAGCGAGGCGCCCGATGGATGGCTCCTCTGCGACGGCGAACTCTATGAGGTGGCCGACTTTCCCGAGCTGTTCGAGGTGATCGGATTCACGTACGGCGGCAACGCGGCGAAGACCGCTTTTCGGGTGCCGGACTTGACGGGAAGGGTGGCGGTGGGCGTACGTCCCTTCTGCTGGTACTGCGGCGAGCTCGGACGGACGGGTGGCGAGGAAGAAGTGACTCTCACAGAAGACCAGATGCCGTCCCACACGCACGATGTCAGTGTCTCCAGTCACGCCCACGAGATCAGTATCTCCCCCCACACCCACACGATTGCTGTTGCCGCGCATACCCACAGCATCATCGACCCCGGGCACAGCCACTCTGTGAATGACCCCGGACACAGCCACGGCATCACCGATCCCGGGCACTCGCATACGATTTGGCTTCACGACCATTTGGGACAAGGCCAGGTGGACGATTCAGGCGTCAACCACCGACAAGATACCCAGACAAGCTCGAGCAAAACCGGCATTTCTGTGAACAAGGCCGTCGCCAACATCAGCATCAACAAGGCCTCCACGGGCATCGCCATCGGCCAGACGAGTCCTACCGCCTCTGCCGCCAGCGCTACGGTCAGCGCATCGGCACAGAGCGTTGTGGTCGGTGTGTCGGAAGCCTCGAAAGGCTCGGGCGCAGCCCATAACAACCTCCAGCCGTACCTTGTCGTGAACTACATCATCAAGTATCAGTGAGGCACGGAGGTGACAGACCATGTTTCGGATTCCCAACTATCTGCCGAGGCCGCCGTAGGCCCGCCGCGAGGCTGGGTGTGTGAACACGAGTGAAGTCACACGGAGTGGACGGGAAATGTACGAAACCACGAGAACGACTTGTCTATGGGGTATCTGGATATGAAACGCATACACACACAATCGATTCCAGGAAGCCTCGCGATGTTCATGGTCGTGTGGTTGATCCCGACCATCGCAACGGCCTCCACGTATGTCCCTCTGGGCGATGGCGTATCCCATGCCTATATGGGGATTCCGTTCGAAGAGTGGGGAGTCTCACTGGACACCAAGCACACGGTTGAACCCGACGAGTTCATCCCGTCGGCCTCACTGGATCTGTCGGCGTACGGCGCCGCCCGGACGCTTTACATCATGCAATACTGCGCCTGGGCGGACAACGTGCCCGACGGTGTCCCGGCGGGCCGTGCCACCGTCTTCTACGACGACGGCTCGCAGTCCGGCGTGGACCTCATCGTCGGCGTCAACACCGCGGAATGGTCCTACGATTGCCCCGACCTGCAACCCTATTTGCAGCACACGAAGGTCCCGCCCGGCTTCTCCTACGACACAGGTGAAGGGTATGATGGCCATCACTTCTACGCGGCCATACCGCTCGAAGCCAAGCCGCTCGCCTACCTGGAGCTGACGCTCGACCCCGCTTCGTATACCGACCAGAAGTACTATGGGTACGCTTCCCCCGACTGGTTCGGCCTGACCATCCTGGCGGTTACGCTCGAGTACCCGCCGGATGAGGCCGGTTGCGTCATCTTCGAGGACCATTTCAACGACAACACCATCGATCCGGCGTGGAACACCTTCTTCTCCACCTCAGGATTTGCCCTTGAGAAGAACTCGGACAAGTATGGCGAGAGCATGATCATCGTCGCCGACGGAACAGATATCTGGACCGACAACGACGAGTACGGGTCCGTGTACCTGCCGGTCGAGGGCGACTTCGACGCCATTGTCGAGGTGCAGGGGCAGTACTCCGGCGATATGGATGCGTTGAATGAATGGGCCAAGGCCGGGATTGCGGTCCGCAACGATATGACCCAGCCTGGGACCCCCGAGTCGCCCGGGTCCCTGGGGTATGCGGCGATCCTCATCACCCCGCAAAACGGATACGTATTCCAGTGGGACGGCTGGGAGTGCTCGACCACGGTCTCCGCGCTGAGGAAGAATCCGAATTTTCCGGAATACCCTGATATCGAGGAGACCATCCCGGAGTTCAAGACGGAAATGGACTGGGGGGATTGCTATGGCCAGAGGGTTTACGGCCTGATTCAGCCGCCGGAACCCCCGGCCGGTGCAGGCAAGCCCGTTGTGCTCGTGGACTTGACCGTTGATGACCTGAAGGAGATGGGGCCTATGACAATCTGGCCCAACCGCGGATCGCTGGGAGACTTCAAGGCGGTGGGCAAGCCGGTCTTCACATGGGTTGGCGGCTGGCCGGCTGTGTTCTTTGACGGTGAGAGCTGGTTCGAGGGACCGGTGTCGACGCTGTGCATGGAAGGCGCAAGTTCTCGCTGGATAGACCTGTGGGCATACAACTTGTCGATGGAAGGAGAGAAGACGCTCGTTTCCTGGGGCCATCGCGGCGGCCCGGACGGCACGAATATGGCTTTCAACTATGGGGATAGCCCCAACTGGGGTGCGGTCACGCACTGGGGCGGCGACACATGCGATATGGGCTGGTGGGGCAGCCATTTCCCTGCTCCTGCTCCTAAAACATGGTGGCAACTGGGCTACAGCTATGACGGTACCACCGCAACGGTCTACGTCAATGGCGGAGAAGAGAGCGTCAGGACGCCCCTTGATCTGGATACCTATGGCGGCGTCCCTGTCCGAGTGGGCATCCAGGCCGATAGTACAGGCGAGGGCGTGGAGCCTTGGTCGGCCTTCATCGGGGGCATTGCGAAGCTTCGCATAACGGCTCAGTGCGAACCAGGGTACTTCTTCCGAATCGCCAGCGACGACAGCAGCGAGCTGTGGTTGAGCACGGACGAGAATCCCGACAACCGCCAGTTGATCGCCTCCGTAGAAGGCTGGACCCCGGCGGACGAATACGGATGGTACCCCTCGCAACAGTCCGGGCGAATCGACCTGGATCCCTCCAAGAAGTACTATATCGAAGCCTTGCACAAGGAAGGGGCACAGGGCGATCATCTGACCGTCCAGTGGCGAGGTCCCGGATTCGGTTGGCAGACTATCCAGGGCGAATTCACTCGCCAGGTGTGGACATCGGGCTGGGGACCGAACGGTTTCCTCGACAGTTGGACCGGCAGTGGCGGCACCAGCTACCCCTGCTGGCTGAAACTCCAGAAGCGAGGCACCACCGTCTCGGGCTACTACGGCGCCGACGGCCCGACGGGCGACTGGATCTACGTGGGCGGCGCCGCGCTCGATGAGGCCGGGACGTATCAACACGTGGGGATGATTGCCACATCTCATGAGCCCGACAGGCAATCGTGGAACGCCTTCGAATACTTCGCCCTGCTCCGATACGACACGATCCCTCCCGACTTCTGGCTGGAAGTGAACCCCACAGTCCTGTGGCCGCCGAACCACAAGATGGTGGAGATCACGCCCGAATGGACTGTATGGGATGAGGTCGATCCATCTCCCGTGGTCACGCTCAAGAGCATCACGATGTATGAAGGAGACAAGATCAGAAAGAAATTCAAACCCGACAAGGAACCGAACGGCAGTGACAACACGACCGAGGACATCTACGTGGATCCCGAAGGGCGCATCTTCCTGAGGGCCGAACGCAGTGGAACGAGCTGTGACCGGGTGTACACGCTCCTCTACGAGGCGGTCGACTTCTGCGGAAACGTCGCGGTCCGAAGCGCAGCGGTCACCGTTCCCCACGACCAGAGGTAGACACCTTGCATACAGCAAGGAGACGCCTGACTCGGGGGATGGTTTGCGCGCCCAAGGCGGCGCCGTTTTCTTGTCGCCCCCCCCCATGCCGGACAAACACGGAGGTCACAGACGATGTTCCGCATTCCCAATAATCTCGCGAGGCCGCCGTAGGTCGGAGGCAGGCGTTTCCTGCGGGACGTGCTGACTTGACAATCCAGTATCGTTCGGGAATTTGAATCACCCCTGAAGGAGAAACTGCCATGAGACGGTACAACTTGCGAATAGCAGAGAGACTTACATTCCTGATCTTTGTTTGTCTTGCAATGAGCTACCCATCCCACGCGGCCCTCGTGATCGACCAACAGAACGATGCACCCAACGCCATGAGCGTATCCTATGGGCCGGGGGTGGTTCTTTTCCAGACATTCACGCCCACCGCGTCCACTCTGGACCTTGTGCGACTCACGTTCTGCCCTGGGGGCGGATTCCCGCCGTCCGGTTACGAGACGAGCATCAGTATCCGATCGGGCGACCCCTATGGGCCTGAACTCGGGAGCGCGGCGGCAATGGTAGAGGGTTCGGTTGGGGAGGCCGTGGACGCCTACTTCTGGTTCCCCTCCTTGCCGTTGACGCCCGGCGCAACCTACGTCATTGAGTGGACTGAGCCGCCCGAAAGCGCCTTGCTCATGACCTGGTTCTGGACGGGAGATGCCTACGCTGGCGGGAACGCAGGGATTTTGTGGAGTCCGGAATGGCCTCCCGAAAACTACCCGGGCAACGACCGGCTCTTCGCTACATACTATGAGGACGGCGGGCCCCCCGCCAAGGGGCCGATCACGACCCAGGTGCAGGTGTGGCCCAATCCCGTCGCTGTCAACGGCTGGGCGTGGATTACGGCGAAGGTGGACGACACCACCACTGGCGGGTCCAACATCCTCTTGGCCTGGTGGGCCATGGAGGGCGGAGAATGGAAGCCAATGACGGCGTCGGATGGCGCGTTCGATTCGTCCAGCGAGGCGGTCACAGCGACCTTCACCGCGCCTTCTGCGCCGGGCTTCTACACAGTGGGCGTGTATGGCATGGACGTACACGAGAACCCAAGCGACCCGGTCTACGTCGGCTTCCATGCCTATGACCCGGGCGGCGGATCCGACACCAAAGGACCCGTCACGTCGAAAGTGATGGCGGTTCCGAATCCTTCGCCCGCCGGCGGATCCGTGCTGATCATGGCGAAGGTGAACGACGGCAACACAGGCGGCTCGCTGATCGCCTCGGCGGAATGCAGCCTGGACAGCGGCCTCACATGGACTCCCATGGACCCGCAGGATGGAGCCTTCGACGCGGTGAGCGAGGACGTCATGGTCCTCGTCGTCGCGCCGTCTGTCCCCAACGACTACCTGATCCTGGTCCGGGGCACGGATGTGCTGGGCAACGTGGGAAAGGCTAAGAACGCGTCCCTGACCGTGTATCAGCCCAGTCCGAGCGCCGAGGGATGCGTCCTCTTCGAAGACCATTTCGATGACTTCACGCTCGACCCAGCGTGGAGTGTGTACGCATCAACCGAGGGCTTCGTCTACGAGAAGACCTCAGAAATTGGCAGCATGCTGATGGTCGTCGCCGATGGCGCGGACATCGCACCGGACAACGATGAGTACGTGGCCGTATACAGGTCCTTCGAAGGGGATTTCGAGGCCATCGCCGAGGTGAAGTGGCAGGAACCCGTCAACGAGTGGTCGAAGGCCGGCCTTGCCGTTCGCAACAGCATGTCGCAGAACGGAAGTCCTGAGGGCCCCGGCTCCCTGGGCTACGCGGGCCTATTTGTGACTCCGGGACATGGATATACCTTCCAGTGGGACGCGGGCGAGTCCTCCATGAGCGTCGATTCCCTCAGAGCCCACCCCGACTTTCCGGACAACCCCGAAGGCAGCGAGCCCTTGGAGACGATGCTGTGGTGGGGACCCTGGAGAGACAGCTATGGACAGCGTATCAGCGGCTGGATCAGGTCGCCGGACCAGAAGATGGGAGGCATGTACACCTTCCGAATCGCCAGTGACGACAACAGCGAGCTGTGGTTGAGCACGGACGAAACGCGGGAGAACCTGCAATTGATTGCGCAGGTGCCCGGATGGAATGAACGTCTTGAATCCCCGCCGGCGCCTGAGCCGTTCAACTATGACAAGTATCCCGAGCAGTACTCGATCCCGATCTTGCTCAAACCGGGGAGGTTGTATCGCATCGAGGTCTTGCACAGAGAGGGCTCCGGTGACGATTTCGTCGCGGTGCAATGGTCGGGTCCCAAGGTCGTGGACTGGAAGCACGTCAAACCCTTCGGATTCGGCGGCTCCGACCCCGCCACTTTGTTCCTCCGCGAGTGGTGGACGTGGGGCCCGGACGGCTTCATCGAGTCGAATGTGGAGGATGGCTGGGTCAGCTTCCCTTGTTGGTTGAAACTTACGAAATTGGGCAAAGACATCTCCGGCTCGTACAGCACGAGCGGCCCGAATGGTCCCTGGACCGGCGTGGGCGGCGCGACGCTTGAGGACGCCCAGACCACACAGGATGTGGGGATGATGGCCACGTCGCGTGCCTTCGGCAAGGTGGGATACAACGCGTTTGGGTACTTCGCGATGCTGTTGCCCGATACGACCCCGCCGGACCTCTGGCTCGAAGTGAACCCCACGGTCCTGTGGCCGCCGAACCACAAGATGGTGGAGATCACCCCCGAGTGGACCGTGTGGGATGCGTACGATCCCTCTCCCGAGGTGACGCTCCAGAGCATCATCATGACCGAGGGGGACGACATCACCACCTATGAACCCGATGGGGAGCCGCAAGGCCATGGCAACAAGGCGGTTGGCGACATGGATGTCGATCCCGATGGACGCATCTTCCTGAGGGCCGAGCGCAGCGGGACGAACCAGAACCGGATCTACATGATCACGTATGGCGCGGTCGACTTCTGTGGAAACGCGACAACGCGAAGCGCCCTCGTCGTAGTGCCGCACGATGTGGCCCTGGAACCGACTGATGTGACCTCGCCGGGCGACGCAGTCCGAGGCATTCCGAGTGACGGGGACTGGCCGGAAGTTGAATCGCCTCCCAACGCAATCGACAACAACGTGGACACAAAGTACCTTCACTTCAAAGGCGCGATGCAACCCACCGGGTTCCAGGTCCAGCCCGCCAGCGGGCCGACGATCATCAATGAGATGACGTTCACGACGGCCAACGACGCCCCCGAACGCGACCCAGTCCAATTCGAGGTCTACGGGGCGACTGAAGGCATCGACGGGCCGTACTCGCTGATCGCCAGTGGCGATATCGCAGACTTTGCCGGGGCAGTGGAATGGCCGCGGCTTACCCCCAACAGCACGCCGATCACATTCGCCAACGAGACCGCCTACAGGTACTATCAGGTTCTGTTTCCTGCCGTGCGAGATCCTGCATCGGCGAATAGCATGCAGATCGCGGAAGTCGAGTTGATCGGAGTTCTTGCGCCCTGAGCAGTGAACGGGCCACAATCCATCGTTCAAACCGTTACGGGGGGGGCAGAAGCCGACACGGGAGGGCTGCGAAGACGAGGTTGTTCACAGCCCTCCCAGGGAGGCTGCCGAGAGACGTTCTTTGGCACGGCAGCAGTGCCGCGATATGTCACTCCACAATGACAGAAGACGCGGCGGCACGTCTACAACCATTGACTTTCGACGCGGTATTGCTACCATGTTGCTGTGCGAATGGCCTGACGTGAATCCACCAGACGCGCCGGCATCGGACCGGCGTTTCCCGGTCGCAGGAAAGGACGTCGAACCGTGAAGGTATCCGTGGTCGTATTCATCTCGCTTGGCGTGTGGCCATCGGCTCTGTCCGCCGTGGATCCATTCCTGCCGGGCAAGCCGAATTCCATCGAGTTTACGCCGGTTGAGGCGCGTTTCGTCCGGCTGGTGATACCTGACAGCGTGCAAAACCAGCCTTGTATCGATGAATTGGAAATGTACGGGCCGGGAAACGACGAGAATCTCGCGTTGGCCGCCACAGGGGCGAAAGCCTCTGCTTCTTCGTGCCTGACCGGCTATGTCATTCATCAGATCGCTCACCTCAACGACGGCCTCTACGGCAATGGCCACAGTTGGATTGCCGCGGGAAGCCGGAACGAATGGGTGCAGATTGAACTCCCCACGGCCACGCCGCTTGCCAAGGTGGTGTTCTCCCGCGATCGAGAAGGGCACTATCAGGATCGATTACCGGCCTCTGTGGAGATTCGTGTCTCTCCGGATGGGGTGAACTGGGAAACCGTCGCTCGCAGGAGCGCCTTTCCGACTCTGCCGGCGGGGGAATTCAGTCACGTAGACCTTCTTCGCTATGCTTTTGAATGTGAAGACATGACATGGCGCAGATTCGACCCGACCGATCCAGTGGCTCGTATCCTGCGGCAAATGGACGAAATGCTGGAACGGTTCTCGGCCCAAGGGCTGGATGTGTCGCGAGAACGCCGTGAGGTGGCGGAATTGCGTCGCGGCGAGTCTATATGGCACGGATTGTCTGAAGCATCGAAGGAACGGCAGGAACACTTCTTCCAGGCTCGCATGGCGAAACGACGGCTCTTCCTTCGCGCGCCCGAACTGGAGGCGATTGAGAAGGTCCTTTTCGTCAAGCGGCATCCCTTCGAGCCTTCGCACAACTACAGTGTCATCTTCGATGCCGCAGGGGGGCCAGGCGGCGGCATCTGCGTTCTGGAAGTGCCTCGTCGCGACGGGGTCCTCGAACCCCAGCGGGCGACCATGAGAACTCTTTTCGATGCAACGAAAGGCATAGCCCGAGATCCTGTGGCCGATTTCGCCGCCCGCAGGGTCTACTTCGGTTACCGGGATGCCCCGGATGGGTACTATCACCTGTATGTGATGGACGCCGACGGAGACAACTTGACACGGCTTACGGACGGGCCCTTTCACGACTATTTTCCCTGTCCATTGCCCGATGGCGGGCTGGCGTTCACCAGTACGCGATGCCGCGGACGGTTCCTGTGCTGGCGGCCGCAGGCGTTTGTGCTCTTTCGCATGGACGCCGACGGCTCCAACATGCGGCCACTCTCCTATGCCAATCTCAGCGAATGGACGCCGTCCATGATGAAAGACGGCAGGATCATCTGGATGCGCTCGGAGTATCTCGACAAAGGGGCCGATTTTGGCCACACGCTATGGTCCATTCGTCCCGACGGCAGCCACCCGGATTTGATTTTCGGCAATAACACCCTGAACTGTTATGCGAATGGCCGGGAAGTTCCCGATTCCACCGAGATCCTCTGCACGCTGGTATCCCACGGGGGCGATCTGAACGGTCCGATTGCACTCATCGATGTCGCCAAAGGCCGGTTCAATTCCGCCGCGATCACCAACATTACTCCTGATGTCAAACCCCACTACCACATGAGCTGGGCCCGACAGCAGTGTTTTCGAGATCCGGTTCCGATTAGCCGGGACTACTTTCTATGCAGCCATGCACCCTTCGACAAGTTCGGCCTGTATGTCATCGATCGCTATGGCAACCGCGAATTGCTGTACCTCGACCCGGAGATTGCCAGCACGTCGCCCTCGCTGCTGCGACCGGTCCCCGTGCCGCCGGAGTTGGGGCACATCGAATCGCCTCCAGAGGACTTGCCCCCCGAGGGGCAGTTCTTTGTGGCGGATGTTTACCAGGGAATCGAACCGGCCGTTGCGAGAGGCAGGGTGAAGTACATTCGCGTCTGTCAGGAACTCCGGGCCGAACTCAGGCAGCTTCCCAACGGTGAATACCAGAAAGACCACGAGCCTTTCGAAGATTGGTACGCGTCGCCGACCCACAAAGTCACTGGTCCCTATGGCTGGCCCAGCTACGTCGCCAAGGGCGTCCTCGGTGTTGCGCCGGTGGAAGCGGATGGCTCCGCCAGTTTCTACGCTCCGGCGGGCAAGGTGTTGTACTTCCAGGCGCTTGACGCAGACTACAACGAGATCCAGCGGATGCGCAGTGTCGTGCAACTGCAAAGCGGAGAGAAACGCGGTTGTATCGGTTGCCACGAGAGTCGGACATTGGCTCCTCCTCAAGTCGGCATCCCCCTGGCCATGAGGCGTCCGACGAGCACGTTGGAGCCTCCGCCGTGGGGTTCCGGCCCCTTTTCATATGAAAGAGTTGTACAGCCGGTTTGGGATGCCCGATGCGTTTGCTGTCATCATTCAAACGATACGGGGCAAATCAATCTGACGGGGGTGCTCGACTCCGAGGGGGTCCCTGCTTCTTACAGGACAATCATTGCCCAGGGTTGGGTGCATTACTTCGACTATACCTGGGGGCGGGAGCACTCGAAGGCCGAGCCACTGAGCTTCGGTACGGTCAAGAGCCGACTCTGGCAGGTCCTGAACGGTGGGCACTACGATGTTCACTTGACTTGTGAAGAGGCCCATCGTGTGAAATGCTGGGTGGACCTGAATTGTCCGTTATGGCCTGACTACGTCTTCAGACGGGATCGCTTGGCTGTGAAAGCCACGGCGGACTGATATCTTCCCTGTAATGGATTCAGTTCCGCAATCTCTATCACAGCGTCATTCCGGAGTTTCCGCAAGTATCTGTCATTCAAGGAGATAGACAATGGCCCAGAGCAGCCACATTGACGGCCAACTGGTGCGTATGGTATCATCTGCATATGGCGCCATCCAAAGAACTCGGCAGACGATTCTCGCAGAACCTGCCTCATCTCAGGGCGGCACGCGTTCACGTCGGGTGGGGCATCGCTCGCCTGAGGTCCAGCGCAGGGCCGACGCGCGTGGGGGAGCGTTGGGTAGAACCCGTACGGAGGGCGCCATGCGGGACCATTGGGGGAGTTGCAGAGGGAAGTCATCGATTGTTTTCGCCTGAACGGGTTGCGGGACTGACGGCTGACACCAGCGCTGCACGTCGGAGAATTCATGAACAGGCCGTGCCACGACACGGAGGACCGGGTGAGATAGGAGCGGTTGTGGGATAAGAGCAGTCATTGTGACGACGATTAGGAAGGGGTGTAGAAGATGGGCAGGAAACAGTCCAGAGCTTTCACGCTGATCGAGTTGCTTGTCGTCGTCGCGATCCTGGCGATTCTCATGTCCATCCTGTTGCCTGCTCTCAGCAGGGTGAGGAAGAGCGGTTGGCGCACCTTCTGCGCGAACAACGAACGGCAGTGGGGAATCGCACTCCAGATGT
>CAZDTD010000020.1:0-1416 GCA_964507995.1 uncultured Pirellulales bacterium
ACGAATCGTATCGACGCACAACTGATCAAGTTTCAACAAACCCGGATGACCCATCAGTAATTCCTATATCAACAGACGTTATCATTGCCTTTTCGCGATAAAACGCTTGGTCAGGATACCAGCCGGCGACAAAACAGGCAAGCCTTTTCGCTGCTGTCCGCGACCGCGGCCGGTCCTGTGCAAGAAGGCGTTTCCCTGGGCATCCTCCGATCTGTATAATGGTTCCAGATGCATCATGCGAGCCCTTTGTCCGACGCATGCGGCCCATTTACCCTGTGCGATGTGACAATGCCATCGGGGATGCTCAATGTCTCGCAGGCGTCCTATTCGCTGTGGATGAAGATGCCGACCGTG
This sequence comes from uncultured Pirellulales bacterium, assembly GCA_964507995.1. GTDB lineage: Bacteria > Planctomycetota > Phycisphaerae > Sedimentisphaerales > Anaerobacaceae > PLanc-01. Next base: position 355 of record CAZDTD010000020.1, read on the forward strand.
TTCCAGGCGTGGGGAATCATCTTCGTGATGATCGGCCAGACGGACGACCACAGTCTGGAGCCGGACGGCGCTGCCGATGTCTTCGTCGGGCGGCCCATCTGGTTCGGCTCCAGCGGCGCCAAGCTCAACGACAATCAATGGCATCACGTCGCGGTCGTGTACGACAGCAGCGTCAGCACGATTGCCCTGTACCTGGACGGTCACCGGGCCGCAAGCTCGGCGGGCAGCCTGTCGGATCCCATCTCCACCCTCCGCATCGGCGGCCCGCGATCAGATGGACGCAGCCAATGGCGGCGTTTTATTGGCGTACTCGACGAAGTGGCCGTCTGGAACCATGCATTGAGCGCCGCAGATGTCGAGAACGTGTTCTCGATCGGTCCTCAGTGGCTGCGATTCGCCACAAATCCACAGCCGGCCAACGAGGCGACCGCAGGTTCCACAAATCTCACGCTCACCTGGACGGCGGGCGAAACCGCGACGGGACACCACGTATACATCAGCCAGAGCGAAAAAGACGTGAGAAACAGCACGGGCGACAGCGACCGGGGTATGACCACCGAGACATCGTTCCCCGGCTATCCGTTCGAGCTGGGCAAGACCTACTTCTGGCGTGTCGATGAGATCGAGGCGGACGGGGTCACCGTGTACCCCGGCACCGTCTGGAGCTTCACCGTCTCGGCGAAGCTCGCCTCGCAGCCCGTCCCCGCCGACGGCGCAATCCTGGTGGACCCGAATGCGACTCTGAGTTGGACGGCAGGTTCGGGGGCGGCCTCTCATAGCGTGTACCTGGGGACGGACCCGAATGCTCCCTCGCTCGTCTCGCAGGGTCAGACGGACACGACATACGACCCCGCCCAGCTCGAATTCGGGACCACATACTTCTGGCGTATGGACGAGATCGCCGACGACGGGACCGTCACGAAGGGCAACGTCTGGAACTTCACCGTGGCCGATTACCTCATCGTGGATGATTTCGAGAGCTACACGGACAACATGGACGCCAACGAGGCGATTTTCCAGACCTGGACCGATGGCTACGGCTCATCCGACAACGGCTCGCAG
>CAZDTD010000020.1:1516-34973 GCA_964507995.1 uncultured Pirellulales bacterium
GGCGATTTTCCAGACCTGGACCGATGGCTACGGCTCATCCGACAACGGCTCGCAGTTGGACGTCGCGTCAGGATTGGAGCATTCACGGCCTCGGCCGAATCGTCCTGTATGTACGAGGCGGCGCAGACAACGTCGCCATGCCGTTGTATGTGACAATCGCCGACGCGGCCGGCCGCAGCGCCACCACGGTGAACGCGGACGCGAACATCGTCCTGGCGACGGATTGGGTGGAGTGGTCCATCGCCTTCAGCGTTCTGTCACCCGTTGACATGGCCCAGGTCGAGACCATGGTGATCGGCCTCGGGGACCGGGCCAATCCGACCAACGGCGAGGGCATTGTCTACGTTGACGACTTCCAGGTGCGCGTGCCTCGATAACAGTCGGACAGGCCCAGCGGCAATGTCCCTCGCTGAGGCGTCGAACCGTCGGCGGGAACCGACGTATAGGAAGACACCGTGGGACAATGGCAATGGGATCAACATGCAAGAGGAGTTTGACATGGCTGAACAACAGGCGGCCGCGCAATCGAAGTACGACATCACCATCATTCGGCCGGAGTTGCGAGAGGAGCAGTTCAAGCTGCGGGGCGACGGGTTCTCCCCCGAACGGCTGGCCGCCATCCGCAAGGGACTTCGGACCCTGCATACGCTGGAGTTGATGGCCCAAACCATCTACAAGTTCCAGCTCACCTCGGAGCGGAGCCAGATGAACAACATGCTCATCGCCGCAATGTGCAACGAGATGGGCCACTACCAGGACTTCCAGGTCAAGCTCTACGAGTACGGCTTCCGGCCGAGCATCTTGCGGGCAGCCTATTGGATGGTCGGATTCGCCTTCGGCTTCGGCTCCCGCCTGCTCGGCAAGAAGGCTATCTTCAAGACCGGAGTCTGGGTCGAGAGCAAAGCGGTGCACCATTACGCCCAGTTGCTCGAAACCATCGACTGGGACGAGGAAACGCGCCTGGTGATTGAAAAGGACCAGGCCGACGAGGACGGCCACATCAACCGTTGGAAAGGCCTGCTCGCCGCGGCAACAAGCAGGCCGGTTTGAGCGCATCTCGCGAATCCACACTATACGTCTGGAGTTGCTCTGCCGTGTCGGATATCGTGAAATTCACACTCCGCCTGGCGACAGTCCCGACTCGGGGGAGCTGGACGCTGGTTTCAGAATTGGGTACGTTATGTGGAATCGGGCAGCCGCTGCGATTGCCCCTCAAGCCATAGTTGTCATTGGTCTTGCGCGGGCAGGCGCCGTGCCACAGAAGCCGAACCCCAAAGATGTTGACGCCGTTGCAGCGGCTGCCGATTCCACACGTTCTCGGCGAGACATTTCTCCCCCACACCCGTACTGAGTAATCCCCCACGGGCAACGAGTGGGCGGGGCCGAACGAGCCTGGCTACGAAGAGAACCGTGTCGGTAAAAGTGAGAGGAGGAGAGAACGTTGTGTTTCGAACCAGCCTCCCTCGACCCCGAAGCCCAACCCATTGTCAAAGACCACAGCCCCTTGGCCGGCGCTGCTCAGACAAGGAGCTATATAGTATCTACTCTTGCTCTCGCGGATTTGTTCGGACCTATCGCGCGGTCCGGGAGAAGTCGTGAAAATTCCAGCAGCAGCCGGCAAGTCCCTCTCGGCCGCAGCGGCGACAGTCTATGTCGATTCGATTGAGTGCGGGTGGATGGGCATGGACGGCTTCGAAGGCTGTTGGCGTTTGGGGATCCAGACGCCCTGAAAGATCTCGGTGAGCTGCTTCTGGATGCCGCGTCGCATCCGTTCCTCGGCGGGTTCTGCGACCGGCGGCGTTGTCTGGAGCACCTCTGCGGCCAGTGCCCGATAATCGACGGCGCCCTTGCTCTGCGAGGCGTACGTCACGACCGGCTCGCCCGCGCTCGGGGCCTCGGCCAGCCGGACGTTCCGGTGAATCACCGTGTCGAAGACGAGGTTGCCGAAAATCTCGCGAAGCTGCTGCTGGACCTGCCGGCTGAACGTCGTGCGTTCCTCGACGAACGTCAGAAGCAGGCCGATGTTCTCCATGGAGCAAGGATGGAACCGCTGGCGAATGATGGCCACCGTCTCCAGCAGACGGCGGAGCCCTTCGAGTGCATAGTAGTGCACCTGGACCGGCACGATGATGTCCGTGCTGCAGACCAGGGCATTGAGCGTCAGGACGCCCAGGGCAGGCGGACAATCGATCACGCACAGGTCATAGTCGTCCCGCACGTCGCGCAGGCCGCGAGCCAGGAGCAATTCCTTGCCCGGCGTACCCGCCAGTTCCAGTTCGGCGCCGGCCAGCAGAACGTTGCACGGCGCCAGGTGCAGCCTGTCGATCCGCGTGCAGACCGTCACGTCCGCAAATCCCGTGTCGGGTTTCGTCAGAACATCGTATACCGTCCGGGGGAAGGAGTTCGGATCCAGGCCGAGCCCGATTGTCGCATGGGCCTGGGGATCGAGATCGATCAGAAGGACCCGTTTGCCCATCTCGGCCAGGGCGGCCGACGTGTTGATAGCCGTGGTTGTCTTGCCGCAACCGCCCTTCTGGTTCACCATCGCGATGGTCTTCACTGCACTCACCCACCTCTCAAGGACCGAACGAGATACTGTGCCATTACCGCCCCATGTCGATCCATCCCAACCCTCATAGTATACCTCTTTGGCCGGTGCGTGTCAATCCATTATTGGTGTGTTGCTGTCGCTTTTGTCCAGTAAGAAGAGGTCACGGATTCTCCGCCGGCGAGGCAGGAAGACCTGAGGACCGATAAGCATGCGAAGACCATAAAAAAAAGACCGGCCCTCCACAGGCCGGTCCCGAAAGGAAAGGGTGCCGCAGATATCAGGTCGCGTCTTCGCCGGTGGACTCGGCGGGCGCAGGGGTCTCGGGAGTGGGATTCTCCGGTTTGCTCCCTTCTTTCTTTTCGAGCAGCCGGTCGAGCAGTTCCCGGTTACGCTCTTCGAGCGTCTGCATCCGCTCCTGCAGCCGCTCCATCTGCTCCTGGAGTTTCTCCAGGGCGCGATCCTTCCGCTCGGACAGGCTCCGCATGTCCGGCTCGGGCATCGCATCGCGGAACTTCTGGTACAACTCGGGCCAGGGGACCTCGGGAAGCTCGAATTTCCGAGCGATCGTCACATGCTCTTTCGCGTTTTCGCGGGCGTTCTGGACCGCCTCGCGGACGCGGTCGCGATACTTCTCCGGGATCGCATCGAGCTTGCCGACCGTCGCGCGGTACTCCTTCCCCTCGGCCTGCACGATCACCTCGGAATCCTCATTCGCAGGATCGCCTTTGATGGTGATCGTGTAGGCCCCGCCATCCTCCACATGATGGAACGTGTGGATATCTTTGAAGAACCGGTTCACGTCCACGTTGAACTCGGGCATGTCGTGGAGAGGGACCTCCATCCATTTCCGGCCATCGGGGGCCATCTTGAAGATCTTGCCTGGACGCCACGTCTCCATCGCCTCGGGCTCGGGCGGATACTTGAGCGAGGCGCCCTCGCGAGCGGCCTCCAGCTTCAGTTGCAGGCTCTTTCGCTGGCCCAGGTGAATGACGTCCAGCGAGACCTCGCCGCCAACGCCAGCGGCTCGCACAGTCTCGACGATCTGCTCGACGGACGTCACTGTCTCGCCCTGCAGGCCGACGATAATGTCATCCCGTTCCAGGCCGGCTCGATCCGCCGGGCTGTCGACGGTGATGTTGCGAATCCGAACGCCTTGGCCTGCACCCAGACCAAGATGTTTAATCAGCAGGTCGGGCAGCGGCGCGCCGTCCAGTTCCACACCCATGTAGCCCCGCTCACCCTCGGCGTAGGACACGGGGCCGAGAGCCAACAAAACCAGACATCCGAACATCAATACGCTTCGTCTCATGACATATCCTTTCATTCATCCAGTCATCATAAGCCGCCACGGTAGGAGGCGGGTTTGACCACCCCTTCGCGGAGCCCCTCCACAAGCCACTCGTTGCCCGCCTGATCCGTAAAACCATACCATTCGACCTCGCGGGTGATCTGAGGCAAATCCGGCAGCTCGAGCACTGGCCAGACCCGGTTTCGATCACCCACGTTGGCAACCGTTTTTTCGGAAGGCACGTTCACCGGAGGCTTCAAGCCGCCGACAAACACAAGGTGAAGGACCAATCCAAGAAGGAGGCCGGCCGCCAAACCCGCCGCGAAGCGGGGCAAACCGCCGATATGAACGACTCTGCGCCATGCACTTCCCTTGCTTTGCCGCCAGGCCCGCTCGAACACGTTCTGAGGGTCCGCCCCAGACGAGCGGATTTCCTGCGCGACGATCCAGCCGGTGCATTCATGCAGTACGCGCATCTGCTCTAAGAGCGTCCTTGCCCGGTTGTCCTGTTCCAGCTCGCGGTCAAGCAGACGTTGTTCGCCCGGCGAGATTTCGCCATCCAACAGCTTGCCGATCAACACTTCCAATTTGTCGTCTGTCGCACTCATCTCTCATGCACCTTCTGTTCACTCATTCCGGCGACCCGGTTCCGGACCATTTGTCGGGCCCGCACCAGCCGGATTTGCATCGTCGTGATCGGGATATCCAGCACCTCGGCCATCTGGGCATAGGTCAATTCACCCGAGTGGGCCAGGATGAACACCTCGCGGTACTTCGGGGGTAACCCTCGCACCGCCATCAGCACCCGGCCGCACAACTCCCTTCTTTCGAGATCCACCGACGGGTCGTCCACGTGGATGGGTTCCTCGAACGCCACAACCTCCGGTCTGCCCCGCCGGTAGTGCTGGATCGCCGCCCGTCTGGCCAGGATCGCCAACCACGCGCGAAACCGCTCGGGCTCGCGGACGGTGTGGATCTTCGTGATGACCCGCACGCAGACCTCCTGCATCACGTCGTCCACGTCCTGTTTGCCGGCCAGGACACTGTAGACCAACCCCTTGAGCCAGCCCCAGTTGCGATTCAGAAGGGCCTGAAGGGCCCCTTTGTCGCCCTGCCGTGCGGCACACACCAGTGTCAACTCGTTTTGCTCTGCGTCACCCATGTCGTTCTACCCAATATAGATACGTCGGAAAGACCGTCCATACATGAGTTGCGCGTTTTCTTTGAGACTCTGGGTCGAGCCCGCGGCTCGTCACGTGGCAAGATACAACGATTTGTCGTTTTTTTTCCGCACGTTTTCACTTGACGTATTGCGAAACTTCGGCTTAATTGGTCGCATGAATATGCCGGTCGTCCGCCGACGACCCAGGCGGCGGAGGCGGAGATTACCAAGAGTATGGGTCTGGTCCGGCAAGAAATGCGTTTGCCATGCGTAAGGAGGCATTAGGATGACAAGGATCGTTACGACCGCGGCTGCGGTTCTCATGTTGACCGTCGCCATCGGATGTCAAAGCAATACCGGCCGCAGCCAGCAACTACCGCAGCGGTCAAGCCCGTACATGGCGACCGCGCAGGAACCGCTGCCTCTGACCGCCCCCGCCGTGTCGGGCGAGATCGATCTCGTCGAGCAGATGATCGCAAATCGTCAGGCGTATCGGCGAGGTCTGCAAGCGCTGATCCAGCATTATGATGCCGTGGGCAATCACGAAAAGACCGTCTGGGCCCAGCAGGAGCTGGAGGCCCTGGATCGCATCCCGATGTATCGTTACATCGTCGAGGCACAGATCTTCCCAGCCACCCTGCGGGCATCCGAGCGAATCCCCGCAGCGGATCAGTTGTATGCCGAAGCCGAACAGACCAGGAAACTGGCAGGCTCGTATGTCCCGGATCGCCTGAAGGATGAGGAGAGACTGCGAGTGGCGTTCGGCAAGTACGCAGACCTGGTCAAGCAATACCCGACAAGCGACAAGATCGACGACGCCGCCTACAGAATGGCCGGCATTCAGGAGGTCTTCAACGACTTCCAGCTCGCGCTGCAGTACTATCAGCGGGCCTACCAGTGGGACCCTGCCACGCCGTACCCCGCCCGGTTCAGAGCCGCCAACATCCTCGACCGCAAGCTGCACAACCGGGCCGAGGCGCTGAAGCTCTATCAGGAAGCCCTTATCAAAGAGGCGCAGTTCGATGAGTGGCGAGGTCCTGCCCAACGGCGGATCAAGGAGCTGACCACCTCCGACACCAAATGAGGTGGGTCGCCCGATCTGATCTTCAACGGGTCTGACGTGCTGTCAGACCCGTTTTCATTTGGGGCTTACATCACGTGTTGGACAGCATCGAAAAGGACATTGCCGAATTCCTCGGTCTGCACGGAATATTCGCCGGAGCCGGCGGGGTCCTCATCGCAGTCTCCGGCGGCGCCGACTCGATCTGTCTGCTGCACATCCTCAAGACGCTCCAAAACGAGGGGTTCCTTCACGCGGAGCTTGCGTGCGCTCACGTCAATCACCGATTGCGGGGCCAGGCAAGCGATACCGACGAACGATTCGTCGTCGAGTACGCCGGTACACTCGGATTGCCCGTCGTCACTCGCACCGTCGATGTGCCGACACATGCCAGGGCACACAAGCTGTCCATCGAAACCGCAGGCCGACAATTGCGTCTCGCGGTCCTCGCCGAGATCGCCCGCGACCGAGGCTGCGCCTGGGTGGCGACCGGCCACCACAAGGACGACAATGCGGAGACCATTATCCACCGCCTGCGGCGAGGGACGGGCTTTCGAGGTCTGGCCGGCATCCGACCGATCCGCCCGCTCGGCGATAATCTCTGGCTCGCCAGGCCCCTGCTGTGCGTGACTCGCGACAGGATCGTTCGCTATCTCCGCGAACGTGCCCTGCCGTGGCGGGAAGACCACACAAACTCCGACACGGAATACACGCGAAACTACATCCGCCATCGCATGCTTCCCCTGCTGCAGCAGGATTCGCAGGTGTGTCTCATTGAGGAGTTATCAAGCCTGGCGATGTCTGCGGGCAGGCTTTGCGATCAAGTCCACCGTCGCGTCGAAGAGGCATGGGACGCGATGGCACATTCTGATGAGAACAAGATCCGCATCGACGCGACAGGGCTGGCACTGCTGCCCGAGATGGTTGCCGTCGAGTTGGTCCGGCAGACGTTGGTGAAGCTGGGGTCCGGCGAACGGGACCTGACCGAACGTCACTATGGGAACATCCTGCGTCTCGCCCGACGGCGGACACCCGGCGAGGCGGTCAGTCTGCCGGGCGGCTTCTCCGCCCGCTATGAATCCGGCCAGGTCGTACTGCGTCGCGGCGCAGGCAGCAGCAATGCCGTGCACGGAACGTCGGACGACATACCCATCCCGGGACGGAGCAGGTTTTGTGGTTGCTGGATCAACGCGGAGATCCTGGATCGGGACGAAATCGACATGCGAGGGATCACACGTGACAAGGGCCCTTTCACCGAGTACATGGACTGGGACCGCGTGACCCCCCCGCTCATCGTGCGGCCTCGCATGACGGGCGACCGATTCGAGCCGTTCGGCCTTGGAGCCATAAAGAAAGTCGGCAAGTTCCTCACAACAGAGAAAGTACCCCGCGAGCTGCGAGAACGAACCCTCGTCTTCGCGGACCGGGAGAAGATCCTCTGGGTGTGTCCCGTCCGCATCGCCGAATCTGTCCGCATAACGGACGGGACACGGCATGTGCTGAAACTGACCGTCGGCGGCGAAGACGAATAGGATCGACGGGAATATCGCAGATTCGTCGGTTCAAAACTCACAGACGCCGCTGGCACAACCGCCGGAATAGTCGATCTCGGCGGACACGAAATCGGGCCGTTCATTCTGCGGCGCGTCGGCTTCCTCACTCACCGAGAGAACCTGGGAGACTTTGGAGCCATACCGGTAGATCGTAATGCCCTTGCACCTGAGCCGATGCGCCAGCAGGTACACCTCGCGGACATCCTCAACCGTCGCATCCGCCGGCAGATTGATCGTCTTGGACACAGCGTTGTCCGTATGTTTCTGAAAGGCCGCCTGGATCTCGACGTGCTGCCGCGGCGTGACATCGAACGCCGTGACAAACAGCCGTTTCACGTCGGAGGGAACTCCTTTGACCTTCGCCAACGACGGCCGCCGGGCCACCTCTGCCAGCAACTCGCGGCGGTGGAATCCCCGCTCCCGTGCGACTTTCTCAAAGAGCGGATGGCTCTCGAACAGACGCGTGCCCGACAAAACGTTGCGAACGAAACTGATCGCAAACAACGGCTCGATCCCACTCGAACAACCCGCAAGGATGCTGATTGTACCCGTCGGAGCGACCGTGTTGACCGTGGCGTTGCGAAACCTCCGGCCGCTCCCGGCATGGATCAACCTGGCGAATGCCGGGAAGACGCCCCGCTGCCTCGCGAGCCGCTCGGACGCGGCAAGAGACTCCCGGCGAATGAAACGCATCAGCTTGTCGGCAAACGCCACCGCCTCCCTCGAACCATAGGGGATTCCGACACGAATCAACATATCGGCAAAGCCCATCACGCCCAGACCGATCTTGCGAGTGGCCCGCGTGGCGGCCTCGACGGCTTCCAGCGGGCAGCGATTGACGTCGATCACGTCGTCGAGGAAGCGAACGCCCCAATGGATTCGATCGCGGAGCCGACCCCAATCGACGCGGGCCCTGCCGATGGGCAGGGTTCCATCGTCGGTAGTCATCCTGTCGAGATTGATGGAGGCCAGGATACAGCTTTCATACGGCAGCAACGGGACCTCGCCGCAAGGGTTGGTCGCCTCGATCCCGCCGAGCCTCGGCGTCGGATTGCGACGGTTGACCTGATCCAGGAAGATCAAACCGGGATCGCCGGTCCGCCAGGCGGCGTTGACGATCAGATCGAAGAGCGAACGAGCCCCGAGCCGCCTGTCGCTCCTGCCCGTTCGCGGGTTCACCAGATCGAACGGCCGATCCTTGATGACCGCACTCATGAACTTATCCGTCACACCAACCGACAGATTGAAGTTCTGCAAAGCGTTGGACCCGACCTTGGCCTCGACGAAATCCACGATATCAGGGTGATCGCAGCGAAGCACGCCCATGTTGGCCCCCCGGCGTCGGCCCCCCTGGACGATCACCTCAGTGGCCTTGTCGAAAATCCCCATGAACGAGACGGGCCCCGAGGCGCGGCCCTTCGTCGAGCCGACGAGGTCGCCCCGAGGACGCAGTCGGGAGAAGCTAAAACCGGTTCCGCCGCCAGTCTGGTGAATGCGGGCCATGTCCGCCAGGGCCCTGAAGATGTCCTCGACGGAGTCCTCCACGGGGATGACAAAGCAGGCGGCAAGCTGCCCCAACGGCGTCCCGGCGTTCATCAGAGTCGGCGAATTGGGCAGAAACTCGCCGCTGCGCATCATCCGGTAAAACGTGTCTTCCGCCTCGTGCGCACGGGCATCCGAACCATAGCTGGCCTCAGCCCTCGCAACGTGATGCGCCACCCGTCGGAACAACTCGCTGGGCGTCTCGACGATCTGCCGGGACTCGTCCTTGAGCAGGTACCGCCTCCGGAGCACCTCGACGGCGTTGACCGGCAGCTTCAGGTCGTCTTTCAATCCGAGCGTCGATTTCGTGAATCGGACCTGGGAATGGCTCTCCCGATAGAGAATATAACCTTTTGCGATGCGACCGTAGCCCTCGGACATCAGTGTCGCTTCGATGATATCCTGGATGTCCTCGACGCCGGGGGTCTTGCCCTTGTACCGCCCGAGGAGCCGTCCAACCACGAGTTGCGTCACGCGCCGGGCGATTCCATCGGCACGACCGCGATCCTGGAGTGTCTCCATGGCCGCCCGTTGGATGGCCCGCTCGATCTTGGATGCGTCGAAGTCAACGATCGATCCGTCCCGTTTCCTGACCGTCTTGATCGCCAACCGCGTCATCCCCATGGTCCGACTCCGTCAATCCGTATCGATCACGACACCCGAACCTCGCTCGGACACCGGCAGACATAAACAAACGCAGGCGGGAAATTCAACAGTACGAGCTTCAGCCTGACGTCCGAGAAATACCGCTTCAGGTCCTTGTTCAGGGCCGTTGTGTACTGCAACTGGATGAACCGCCCGGCCCGTCCGGCGATACCGAGGATCGCCTCTCTGGCCCGGCAATCAAACAGCGTCAGGGGCAATCCCGACACGACGCAGTCGGGTTGCTCCACATATCGCTCGCAGTGGATGGCGTCGTCATTGACGATTTGCAGCCGAGTATCGTCGATCTCCTCAAGACATCGGCAGAAGTCCCGATTGATCTCAAAAGAGGTCAGACAGGCATTCCCCGGCAACCGTCTGAGGATTTCCCGCGTCACCGGCCCGGTTCCCGCTCCGAACTCGACCACCTGGACACTGTCGCCAACCTCTTCAGCCATTCTCGCAGCCAGTGTTCGACCGCTCTGGACAACAGTGCCAAGTTGTCTCGGATGCCGCAGAAACTGACGTGCGAAACGGAGACCATCCATATCGCTGCCTCCATCAAACCCACGAAGAACGAGACCTATTCACCATACGAGTTGGTCGCCACAATCGTCAAGCGATTTCGCTAATTTCGGCATCAAGGGTACCGTAAAACGGCTTTTCTGTGAAGATCCTTGACGCAAAGTACGATGTAGTCTATAAGACCTATGTGGGGCCCCGCAGGAAGTCTATCGCGGGGAACACCTGGCTTGAGGGTCCCATAAGTCCATACAAGAAGGAGATTTGCGGTGGATAGATTCAAGATACTGCCAATGGTGACGACGTTGGCTTCGGTGAGTCTGATCGCAGGTTGTTTCGCCTCCAACCCGGAGGATATTCAGGCGTGGATGAAGCCCTATGAAGTGGACGTGACGGCCGAGAGTTACACCGTACAACCGCCTGACGAGATCGAGATTCACTGCACGCAGGTCAGCGAGATCCACATGCAGCGACAGCGAATCCGGCCGGATGGGAGAATCAGCTTTGAGACCATCGGCGAGGTGGAGGTCGCCGGCAAAACCGCGAAGGAAATATCTGACGTCGTCAGCGAACGCGTCAAGGTGATGTACCAACTGCCCGGCGAGCATCGTGTGGACGTGCGGATCGCCGTCTTCGCGAGCAAGAACTACTACGTGGTCGGGCAGGTTCAGCGGCCGGGTCCACGGCTTTATACCGGGCGTGACAGCCTTCTGGCGGCTCTGGTTTCCGCCCAGCCCAATCAGATGGCCTGGGAGTCGAAGATCCAAGTGGTTCGTCCTGCGGCCCGGGAAGATGAGGAACCGCGGATCTTCGAGATCAACCTCGACAAGATGCTGCGTCTGGGCGACACCAGAAAGGACGTGCTGCTCGAAGAAGGGGATATCGTCTACGTCCCACCGACCATTCTGGCTGCGGCCGGTTTGATACTCGAGGAGTTCATCAGTCCAGTGGCCAGAGCCTTCTACGGCGCGTACCTGGTCTCGAACCCGCCGGGGACATATGAAGGTGGCTACTCGCCAACGAGCACCCGATACTGACAGATAGAACACAGTGGCCCGGTTCGCGTAGAGATGGTCCTATGAACGAGCGGCGAGCTATCAGGCTCACTCATCTGCTGAGCACAATCTGGTTCATGGCGTGCATCGGGTACATCCTCGTGCTCGCCCTGCATCAGGCCGGATTCCACTGGTGGGTCATCTTCTCGCTGTCGGGACACTCCGTACTCGTCCTCTTCCTCCTGATCAGCCTGTACCTGTTCGCGCTGTTTCGCGGGGTCGGCGAATCCCAGCAGATCGAGGTTGAGCATCCTCTCACCACAACGAACTACTACATGGGCCTCTACGTGGCGGCTCCCTTGCTGGGCGGGTTGGCCGGCACGATCGGCATGGTCGCCGGAACCGACAACCTGGCCAATTTCTTCCTCGGCGTAGCGATGGGAACTCTCGGAACGACATTCGCAGTGTGGGTGGTCATCGATCCCATCACTGGACTTGTCGAGATGCTCCTGCCCGCCAGCCGCAAACACCGACTCGAGCGACTTGCGCAGGTGGAAGCCCACCGACGAACGCGGCAGGAGAAACGGGAACAGTTGCTGGCAGAGGCCTTTGCGCGAGAAGAACAGGAACGGCAGCGGTGGCACAAGCATCTGGAACCACAGGCCAAAAAGCTCGCCGGATTGCTTACACGCAACCTGAGAGACGCGGCATGTGCCGAGCGGGAGGCGGTGGCCATCGGCGCCGGTGCATGGCGGCTCGGCGGACTCAGTTGCATGCGGCAGCTTCGCGACATGACCATCGCCATCTACGGTCAGGTTCCCGATCACGACACCGTTTCAGACTGCATTGCCAACTGGTGGGATGGCATTGGGGACTGGAGAAAGCCCCTCTTCCGCTGAGTACCGGCCAAGGTGTGAAGGCATTGGATATGTGGACGCAGGAAGCGGATCACGTCCATGCGATCCAGCTTCCCATCATCCAACCCGTTCATTCGCACTCTTCGAGCGAAGAGGCAGTGACGTGCGTCACTTCATCGGCATGATCCGTCGTCTCTTCAGCCAGCCGACCACACCCAGGCCGACACTGCTCAACAGCACCGCGCCGGGGGCAGGCACCGTCGCCAGCGTCAGCATATCCTGAGCCAGGCTGCCATCCGGATTCGTCAGGTTCAAGACTCTGACAGAACCGGTCGTCGTCCAATCGGCGTTCTGTGCCAACTCGATAAACGCCTGGCTTGCCGGCAACAACTCGTCGAACGTCCGAGAACTCTCGCCTTCGAGGTACCAGATGGCTTCCTGCAGCCCCCTGGCCGACGCCCCACGTTCATCGCCCAATTCAAAAGTGTAGCCTTCCAGGGTTCCTGCACGGAACTGCGTGTACAAATAGGCCGTTTCAGGCGATATCATGTCGCCGCCGTCGTCGCCTTTGGGCTCACCAAGCCAGCGTTTTCCGCCCTGGAGCGCTTCGTCGTTCACGGAAGCATCGTAGGTGTAGCCTTCGTATGCACACTCAGACAATTCGAGACAGAACGACTGGAACGTCTCGCTCGAGCCGATCAATCCGGCGAGTTCCGAGTTCGGCGCAAGCGTGTACTCGCCGCCCTGCGGCCAATACTTAGACCAAGTCCCTTCCGTACGGCTGATTGCTACAGTTGGGGTAGCCGCCGCAACTCCTGCCGCCAGCAGGCAGACGGCGAGCGTCACTGAAAACCGTTTCATCCTTTTCTCCTTTGTTGTGCCAGTAGAGGGAAAACCGAGGACAAATCCTTTTGATCCTGAGAGGTCTGGGAACTCACAGGGGGTGGGCGGGCCAACCCCTTCCATTCAACAGACAAGGACTTGATGGGAGCCGTTGCCATCGGACCATCCGGCCTTGTCTTCCGCACGCCGGCAAGTGAAACATCCCTTTGCGGCGGCAGACTGGGCAAAACGCGATTGCCGCACAGCGCGGCGGAAAAGGAAATCGAACGACAGGGTCCGAGAATCAGAGATCTCGGTATGCCCGCAGGCGAAACAGGCCGACACGCAAGCCGAAGAGAATTACCCCGCGGGAAAACGTGCAACCTGCATTTATCGGACCCCTTCGAAGTGACGCCCTCTGGCCTCGTGACTCCGACCTTGGCCAGACGTGCCTCACACATACGGTCACAACTCAGCACGCACAGACACAGGCGGATCCAGGCCCGCCGGTTCTTCAATGCGGAGACACATACAAATCCCAAGATGCTCAACCACACTGCTCCGGGACCGTCCGGGATTGCCATAGCGGACACGGGCGAATAGAAACCGCTGAAATGCGAGGGCGCCCCCCATTCATCCCCAAGCAGGGAAGTCTCGCCAAAGGCACAACGACAGGCAGGCACGGGAAGACGACAGGCCGAGCGGGTGACGCGGGACACGCCAATAGACGTACCCCGTGCCATCTCACTCCCGAACGCACCGATTCCACAACACAGAACGGCAATCCAGGACGAGAGGACAAGCGAGATTCGAACTTCCCTGCCCACACGCATCTCCCCGTCTCCTTACGGTGGCGCCCACATGGGCCCATCAACTTGATGGTCTACCAGCCCCGTCACTATCCCTGGGGATGGCCCCCCTTGCCATCATTCATCCGTGAGCATCGTAGCAAATCACTCCGCACTGTCAAGGCAAAAACCACAGAAAACTCCGATTCCCCGATTCTGCGGGAACCATGTCACCCTCTATACAGAACAGCCGGCGGGCAGTTCACTAATTACAGAATGGCGGGACTCCCCTCTGGAAGAAAATTCGGAATCGTCCTCGGAATGCAGCCGTATCCGGGTTCATATCCCAGCAAAGGGCCCCCCCGATTCGGTGTTGATGTACAAGCCCACGATCTTATACAATCCAAGTCCGACTCCGGCGAGGCGTGATGGCCACGTCCGGACGGGTACAACAACAATCCGAGAACGATGGTTCTGAGTTTCTGGAGTTGACTATGAAATCGAATGCAGGGCCGGGAGACATGTTTCGCTACTGTCCCAAGTGCGGTGCGGCGGCGCTGCGATTCGCGAGCCCGAAACTCCTGCGATGCGACGCCTGCGGATTCGAGCTGTACCTGAATTCGGCGGCATCGACGGCCGGCGTCATCGTGGATGGACAGGGACGACTGGTTGTTCTGGTCCGTGACCGAGAACCCGGCAAGGGCGGCTGGGACCTGCCGGGCGGCTTCGTGGACCCAGGGGAAACGGCCGAGGAGGCCCTGCGACGCGAGGTCCGCGAGGAGATAGGCCTGGAGGTCACGACCATGCGATACCTGGGGTCCTGGCCGAACGTCTATGAATACGGCGGCATCCGTTATCGGACGCTGGATTTGGGATTCGCCTGCACGGCGCCCGACGCGGAGCGCGCCAGACCGACGGAGAGCGAGGTGGCCGAGGTGCTGTTCCTGCCGCTTGAGAAGGTGCCCCTCGAACGCTTCGCATTTCCCTCTGTAGCGAAGATCGTCGGAGAGTACCTTCGAGATCCTCTGCGTCCCTGCGGCCCTGCATGAGAACGAGCAAGCCGCCGTCACTGGCTGGCGGGGTTCGGAGACACGGCTCGCCTGTAGCGCTCGATCTGGGACGTGATTCGAGTGACGAGCTGTGCATCGCCGGCTGATTTGGCGATCTGGAGAGCCTCGTCCAGACTTGCGAAGGCCTTGTCCATCTGACCCGTCTCAGCGTAGCTAACGGCGCTGCACAGGAGCGCATCGGCGTTGGCCGGCTCACGATGCAGAATCTGCACCAGGTGGGCGATAGCCTGCTCGTGCTGCTTCAGGCGGGCCAGCGTAATCGCCAGATTGAAGCGAATCGCCGTGTTGTCGGGGTCGAGCTCGACGGCTTTGGCCAGATGCTCCACGCCTTCCTGGAACGCTCCTTTCACGCACAGCGCGACGCCCAAGCCGCCGTGCGCCAGGGTGTGATCCGGCTTGAGTTCCACGGTGCGACGATAGTGCTCGATGGCTTGATCCGCCTGGCCCTGCTCGCCCAGGACCAAAGCGAGATTGTAGTGGGCCTCGTAGTCGTTGGGCTTGAGTTGCAGAGACTGTCGCCAGTTCTCCGCCGCTTTGGCTTTGTCGCCCCGTCGGTACATCGCGACGCCGAGGTTGAAGTACGCCTCCGAGTTGTCCGCGGCGATTTCGATCGCCTTTTGCAGGTGCCCCACGGCCCGATCCAACTGGCCCTTGGCGATACAGACGACGCCCAACTGGGTCCGAATTTCGGCATCCTTCGGCTTGAGCTTGGCCGCTTCGGCCATGTGCTCGATCGCCTCGTCGTATTGCTTGCGGCCGAACATGGCCAGTCCGAGGTAGTAGAGGGCATCGGGGTTCTTCGGGTTCAACTCCAACGCCTTTCGGGCCTGGCGATCCGCGCCGTCATAGTCGTTCGACTTCAGGAACTCCCAGGCGGCTCGAACGTAGGACAGATCGTCGATAAACCGCTCGCGGATACTGCGAATCGCGACGGCGGAGGCGTTGACAAACTCCGGGATGTTGGCGGCCCGGTCGGGCGACGTCAAGTGGTCCAGAACCACGGGCGGAGTCGTCTCGCCCTGCTCGTCGATGTGGGTCAGATAGAGCTTGGTGTAGGCCGAGTCCGGCTTGCCCGAGAAGACGAGCCATTTGCCATTCGGGGAGAAACTGTGCCAGGAGTTCATCCGAGTCGTGTTGGCCCGGAGCCGCCGGGCGTCGCCGCCCTGGGCAGGGATGATGTACATCTCGCTGTCCGGCTGGAGGAGCATGTAATTCGCCGCTTTGCAGAAGACGATCCACTTGCCATCCGGCGTATAACGCGGGAAGAAATTGCTCACGCCGTTGAAGGAGGCCCCTGCCAGCGGCTCGGGCGTGCCGCCCTGGCCATCGTTGAATGGAATTCGATAGAGATCGAACTTGAATGGCTTGCCGTCCACAAGGAACTCGCGGCATTCCTCGGGACTCAGGAGCACACCGCGAGAGCCGCCGCCGCTTCGGAGACTGTACGCCTCCGTTGCGGCAAAGACGATGTACTTGCCGTCCGGGCTCCACGTCGGATTGCTCTGGACCAGACGCGGCACATCCGCGCCGGGCAGCGAGCGGAAGGTCTTGGCTTGGCAGTCGTAGATGCACAGGATGCCCTTGACTGGGAAAAAGAGCTGCGAAAAGTCCAGGTCGGGCTTCGGGACGAAGACGGATTCGTCCTTAACGGTGCTCACCACGTATCGGCCGTCGGGCGAGACCTGAGAGAGCAGGCCGTAGGTGACCTGCCCATCCACGCGGTTGTAGTCGCCCCAGGTGATGACGGTATTGCGATCCAGCGTCATCTGTTCCTGGACCGGCACGAGAGCATAGGACCCCTTGTCGTTGGCGTAATCGACGTCCATGCCCAGCACGGCGCCGTCGGCGGAGAATGAGTGGCAGTTTCCGCACACCGGCAGCTTCTCGAGCACGACCGGCGGAGGCCCCTGCGAGGAAATCGCTCCGAACCGCCACCGGATGTGGGACGGGTCCTTGACGGCATCCGCAAACGGCAGGTTCACCTCGCGATAGAACAGCGGCGCCCCCACGGCGTCCGACGACATGGCGATCGCAATCCGACCGACAGAAAGAACCTGCGACGGCGTCCTGCGGTCGATCCCGACGACGGTCACCATCGCCTGCTTGTCGATGGATCGCTTCTTGATCTGTCCCCAGACCGAAGCTCCGGGCCGCCATTCGCTTGCCTGGACAAAGGAATCGACCCGCCTTCCATCGTCAGAGAATTCGATGGAGACCAGCCACTGGTTCGAGCGGGGATTCTCATCCTTCCAGCGAAACAGCGGCGACGGCAACTCAGGCGGAAACAGAGTCCCATCCAGTGGGTACAGAATCTGGAGTCCGCCCGCTTGCGGCGTGTTCGCCATGGCCGCCAAGACCTCGCCCGCATCCGTCCTACGGGCGGAGAATATCGCAAAACAGGCGACTGCCACGACCGCCACAGCGACGACTGCGATGAGAAGATTGCGAATGGGTCTTGTCATGGGCCCTTTTGTACGCCATCAAAACACAGTCTAACCACTCAGATAGTAACAGAATCAGCCCGCCTGTGGCAACCGACACGCGTTTTTTCTCCGGTGACTCAGGACAGTTCCATAAGGAAGGCGTTCGCTCCGTCAGCCGCTTTGCGGATGCAGACGTAGACGCAGCCATCACTGCCGACGGATACCAGCAGCTCGATCTCATCGCCTTCGAAAACCTCGGCCACGTACGTAAGCTGGATCGCGTGGATCTCCGGAAGAGCGCCGAGCTTGCGGCGAATGGCGTCGAAGGCCCATCGAACATACTCGGTGTTGTTCACATGCCCGTTGAAATCGAGGGCGCTGAACGGGACGCGTAGCGTGTCAACCGCCGTATACCCTTCGACCGGCTTGAGTCGTGCCGGCTCGGCCGCCAGAGCCTTGGGGCCGTCCGCCGGCAGGTTCAGATCGAGTTTGTCGAGATTCTTCGGCCGGCTGCTATGCCTGTCGAGGATCATCCAATGGCTGGCGGCCCGGAAGAACTCGTCGCCGGCAGCGGAGCTTCCGATGAACTGACGCGACGCGATGAGCCGTTTGCAGCCGCTCGGCCAGGTACGGATGGTCAGGCGGTCCTGCCACCTCGGCATCCGGCCGACTTCGATTCGCAGATTGACCAGCACCCAGAGGGCGTCGCGCTGCTCCAGGTCGTGAAACCCGACGCCGAGTTCCTCGGCATGACACGCCGCAGCTTCTTGTAGATATTGCATGAGCGCATTGAGCTTGATGGCCCCATTGGGCCGGCAGTCGTGCATTCTTACGATAAAACAGTCTTCCCTCGGGCACACGGCAGTGCATCCTTCCGGCACACCAAGTCACTCTTGTTGGCAAAGGTCGCCCATTATGGTCGCGGGAGCGAACAAGAGCAAGCCATAACGGGATCTCCATCGCCAGACAGACGCCGGCGTCTCATCAGCCTGTTTAACGATGATTCTCCTTCGCAATCCTGGCATCCGAGGGCGCATGACAGCACCTCTGGCCCAGCGGGAGAAGGGAAGCAGGGATTTCCAGTCCGTGAGAATGCCAGCGACAGGGAGGGATCTACGAGTAGCAGCCAATCGGAAGCGACAGGCGGAAAAGGCACTCTTCATGCGAGCACAGCCTGGACCGCACTACGTCCGAAGATGAGATGTCCAGCAAATGCGCAGACAGCAACCGCGAGCCTGCAGCTCGCCCGTTCACAGAACAATCGTGTGTACCGAGGTGGCTTGGAACGCTTCCGAACCACCCCGGCACACATCGCGAAAGGGCGCGTCTACTGCTACGCGTCCACGGGACAGAGGAGATAGAGCCGGGTGGATTGGACCCGGCTCTCCTATTGGGACAAAACTACCTACAGAGCACGATTCCGGCGAAGCCAGCCGACAAGCCCTGCGCCCAAGCTGCCCAGGATCATGGCGCCCGGCACGGGAACCACCGGCTCCGGCGTCGGCGGCTCAGGCTCTGTGGCCTTGAACGCCGTGGCATTCGCAACGACTGTCAACCGGAGGGTGCCACCGTTTGCGCCGCCGACCAACCCGAGCGGCGTCGTCAGTTGGAGCGTGCCCGGCAGCGAGCCGGACAGAGTCTCGCCATCCGCGACAGACAGCGACACTGTCTGAGGGGCGGGATTATTCGACGCGCCCACGATCTCGAGCTTCGCCGTGATGTCTCCAGCCGCCGTGTCGCCGAGGATGTCCGTGAGCAACTCATAATTGAGGGTATAGTTCACGGTGTAGGTCGTCGGATCGCTTGTCGCCCAGCCAATCGACCAATCCACGACGAGGGCAGGAGGATGATCTTCCACAGCGCCGTCACCGGGAACATCGTCCACAGCGTATGCGCCACTCCAGCCACCGAGGGACCCCAACCCGGGGCTCACAAACTGAGCGGGATAACCCGACTGGCTGATCGACGCGTCACTGACCATGAAATGAGTTGAGGAGGCATGACCGGCCGAGGCCAATCCGAGGACCACCACCGCAGCCATGCCCAACAGGAACCATCTTTTCATCTTTTCATCTCCCTAATACTCACAACCGCTCTTCACCAGGGCCGAAGACCCTATCGGCGACGCCTACACAAGCAGTCGCCCCAAACCAAACGCCTTCTTGGCCTTGTACCCTCCTGCTACCCGGAGCACCCGGATCTACAACGCATACAATTCCGCGATATCCACGCCGCCCGGCCCAGATAACGAGGGTCTTTACTGGCCGAACCAACGATGGAATAAACACCGCATTCGCGTTGCACAGGGGCGACACAAGGTAGCCGTCGGGATCGGATTGCCCGAGCCTCCAACGCTGACACTGCATACCCACGCACCCCTATGATCTCTCAGCAGCAGCGCTCCATCCATTAAGATTACAGTCACAGCTCTCCATCGAGAGCCGCACGACCTGGGGACCACACCACATCAACCACGCAAACACGTCGTCTTCCGCGCCGCCTCGCGGCAGCAATCATCAAACGGTCAACGCCGCATTGCCCGAGCAAACAAGGCCGTTTCGTGTCCCCAGGAACAAAAAACCCGCCAGCCTTGCGCCCGCCGCATCTACACCTCTCCTCCTTTCCCATACAGGTCCCGCGGCGTTCCAAACCGTCACCCCGCGGAGACGCGTTCTTAACATCACGGCGAACCATCCTCCCTGCGAGGCGATCCCTTCCGCTCGATGGTGGGGCACCACCCCCTTCCGGTGAGGCTCCCACTTCCAATTATCATATCCCCCCAGATACCCCAAGTCAAGGTTTTTACTGAATTCAAAGCGAAAATAGGAAAGTTTTCGGGCTGTAGGAACGAGGAATAGCGACCTTTTTCACTGGAGGCTTTACTTTTCCAGTATCCGACGGCCTAATATGGTCCGGCGTATCGGGACGTACAAAAGTGCCCAATTCCCAGTTTGGATGGATCGAAAGGCTGACAATGAAAAGACTGATGGTGTCGGGACTGCTCCTCTCGATGGTCGCTCTGACGGGCTGCCAGACCAGGCGAGCCGCGATCAAACCGCAGTATGACAGGCCCCTGCCGCCCGGACAGTTGGCGCTGCGAAAGATCGAGGACCCGAGCGAATATCCGGATTTCACAGGTGGTTGGCGGGATCTGGACAGCCTCAAAACAGCGGTTCGCAACAGTCTGAACTACTTTGCCAAGCCGTCGAGCAGGCAGTTCTTCCCATACGACCAGATTACCCATGCCCAGGCAGTCGCCACACTGGAGGAATTCCTCAAGTTGCTCGATTCAGGCGCGAGGCCCGATGAGATCAACGCCTTGATTTGCGCCACCTTCGACGTCTACGAATCCGTCGGCTGTGACGATGAGGGCACAGTCCTGTTTACAGGCTATTATACGCCGATCTTCGAGGGCTCGCCGGTGCAGACGGAGGAATTCGGATCGCCTCTGTATAAGGCGCCGCCGGATCTCGTGAAAGGGCCGGACGGCGAGACGCTCGGGCGCCGGGGTCCGGACGGGCAGATCGCGACCTACCCGACCCGGGCCGAGATCGAGGAATCCGGCATGCTGCGGGGACAAGAGCTGATCTGGCTGAGCGATCCGTTCGAGGCCTACATCGCACACGTGCAGGGTTCCGCCAAGGTTCGATTCCCCGACGGCCAGATCATCACGGTGGGTTACGCCGCCACCAATGGGCACGAGTACGCCAGCGTTGCCCAGCATCTCGTGGAAGAAGGTAAGATCGCCTCCGACCGGATCAGCCTGGCGACCATGATCGACTATTTCAAGCAGCACCCCGATCAGGTGGAAACCTACGTGCGCGCGAATCCTCGCTACGTGTTCTTCCAAAGCAGCGAAGGCACGCCCCGAGGCAGTCTGAATGAGCCGGTGATCCCCTGGCGAACGATCGCCACCGACAAGTCCATCTTCCCGCGGGGGTGCCTGGCGTTCCTCTCGACCACCCTGCCCTCAGCCGAAGCCGGCCAGATCACAATGACCCCCTACGACGGTTTCGCCCTTGACCAGGACACCGGCGGCGCCATCCGGGCGCCGGGCCGTTGCGATATCTACATGGGCGAAGGCGACGAGGCCGGGCAGTTGGCGGGACAAACCTATCAGGAAGGCCGGCTCTACTACCTCTTCGTCGGGCAGCAGTCACTCACTCCGGACTCCTCGACGGTCGATGAACCGAACGGCGACGACGTCGCACAGCGGGCGCCGCAGGCCGATGTGACGACGCATCCACAATAGAAAAAGGCCCCGCGATGTGTCGCAGGGCCTTCCTGTCCAGTCGGCATATATGATTTTTCTGTTCGGGGCGGTTCCTGCCATTTCCGGCAGAACCGAATCACAACCGACGCGCCGATGCGCGGCATCAATCGTCAAACAGGCGTGACATTCGTGGCCTCGGGTCCCTTGCGGCCCTGGCCCTTGTTGTACTCGACCGCCTGCCCTTCGTGCAGCGTCTTGAATCCCTCGCCCGCGATATTCGAGTGATGGATGAACAGCTCCTCACTGCCGTCATCCGGGGTGATGAATCCAAAACCCTTTTTCTCGTTGAACCACTTCACTGTTCCTCGTGCCATAACTTGCTCTCCTGGGACCTCGGCATGGTCCCTGTGCCAATCTCTCGCTTGTTCTACTTGGGAATGACGTTTGTCGCACACGGGCCCTTGCGTCCTTGCCCGAGTGTGAATTCCACCTTCTGCCCTTCGTTGAGCGAGGCGTACCCCTGGGTTCTGATTTCCGAGTGATGGACGAACAGATCGTCTCCACCTTCATCGGGGGCGATGAACCCATAGCCCTTGTCCGCGTTGAACCACTTCACTGTGCCATTTGCCACTGCGTCTTCTCCCGAGCCTCCAAGGGCTCCAAACACGTTCCCTCTGTTGTATTCAAGGGGTAAACTCCGAGGGAGGAGAGAATACACCTTTACAGGAATATCACTATACCGTCCCAGACTTCCACTGGGTAGATAATAAAGCCGCAAAAACGAGAATTTTCGGGGTTATCCGCCATAGTGCCCCGTGGAAAGGACGATGTCCCCCCCCTCGGACACCGGTGACATACCCGCCGTTACACGGGTGCGCCGTCCTGCCGCGGACGGGGCTCTCATTCCAGGTTGCAGACCAGACGTCGTCCAGCGTGTCGTGGAGGCCGTCCCAGCCTGCACCTGTCCCACAATCACCCTTCCACGACTTCGAGCTTCTCCGGGCGGAGGCGTTCGAGCTCGGGGAGCTGGTTCCTGCCCATGCGCACGTCGAGGACCGCCTGGCCGTCGTCGTATCGCTCGCCGACGATCTGGCCGTAAGTGCGAAGGAAGCTCTGTACCTTGCCGTTGGCCTGGCTGGTCGTGATCCGCAACAGCAATTCGCGACCTCGATAGTGTCGGATGACACTGCGGGCCAGCTCATCCAGACCCAGGCCGGTCCGAGCCGAGATGGTCACGGCCTCCGGGTGCAACGTCTGGAGCATTTCGAGCGGACCGGCGTCCGTGATGGCATCGGCCTTGTTGAACACCTCCACCACCGCCTTCTCCTGGCAGCCAATTTCCGACAGGACCTGCCGAACCGACTCGATCTGCGCCACAACCTCCGGGTTGGACACATCGACCACATGCAACAGTAAGTCCGCAAACACCGCCTCCTCCAGCGTCGCCTTGAAGGACGCGACAAGCTGGTGCGGCAGGTCCCGCACAAAGCCAACCGTGTCACTGAGCAGCACGTCGACGCCCCGGGCGGGCGTCCACTTTCTGGTCTTCGTGTCCAGCGTAGCAAAGAGCCGGTCCTCAACAAAGACCCCCGCGTCCGTCAAGGCGTTCAGCAGCGTGCTCTTGCCGGCATTCGTGTAGCCGACGATGGAGACCTGGAAGAAGTCCTTGCGCCCCTTGATCTCGCGGAGCTTGCGTCGGTCGATCCCATCCAACTCGCGTTTGAGTTCGGTGATCCGCCTGCTGACGAGCCGCCGGTCGATTTCCAACTGCTGCTCGCCGGGCCCGCGGACGCCGATGGCGCCGACGGCGCCGGCCGCCGGACCGCCGCTGGCCCCAGTCACGGTGTCCAGGTGAGACCACATCCGGGTCAGCCTCGGATATGTGTACTGCAATTGGGCCAGCTCGACTTGCAGCTTGGCCTGCTTGGTCTGGGCCCGCGTAGCGAAGATGTCCAGGATCAGTTCGCTTCGATCCACGACCTTCGTCTGCGTGGCGGTCTCCAACTCGCGGATCTGGCCGGGCGACAGGTCGTTGTCGAAGATGATGACATCGGCCTTGAACCGCTTGACTCGTCCAGCGAGCTGGTCGGCCTTGCCCTTGCCGATGTAGGTGGAAGGATTGATGGTGCGAATCTTCTGCTGGAATCGATCGACGACGACCGCTCCGGCGCTCTCGGCCAACGCGGTCAGTTCCGCCAGGTTGTCATAGCCTTTTACGCCCGGCAGGATCGCCGCCACAAGGATGGCGCGTTCTTTCCGGACCCTCAGGGTCTCGCGAAGCTTCTCCAAGTAACGTCAGACCTCCCAATCACAGGGTTATTGGACCACATCGAGATAAGTTCGAACCTGCCTCAAGGATACCCTCTGCCCGGCGGATTTCACGAAAAATATCGCACGGCATTTTTAGGACTTGAAATGTAGCCGGGCCTGTGATACCCTTTTGGTTTTCCGCCGTACGGCAAGGGTCGTATGTCTTGCAGTCGCGAGGATTTCGAGTCGGTCACAGGTTTTAAGGAGTACTCATGCTCAAAGTCAAAATGCGATCAGGCGAGTCGGTGCAGCAGATGATTCGGCGTTTCAAGAAGCTCTGTGAGAAAGAGGGCTTGATCCGCGATATGAAGCGGACAGCGTACTACGAGAAGCCGTCGGAGAGGGAACGTCGACGGATGCGAAAAGCCCAGCGAATCATCCACCACTGAGCCGCTGATCCTCTATCCTCCTTCGACTGCAAATCAAGCACAGGCAAGCACTTGCGACGCTTGCCTGCGTGTCTGTTGCGTTGTGAAGACCACTTCCTCTCTCCCGCCAGGCGGGTTCGTGAGGAGGTGTTGTGCGCGCACTGAGCCGGTCTGGCCTATGTCGATCCCCTTTATGCCGTCTCGGTCTTGAACCCGCAAAGTTGGCAGAAATCGCGGACCTGTTCCTTGTAGTCGCCATAGAAAAAGATCTGGTGGAAGCCCGGGAAGCTCAGGACCTCCTGGTCGCCGTCGAACTTCACCTTCACCGAGACGACGCATCCGCCGCTCGGGGGCACCTCTTTGTTCTCGACCACCGTGCCGACCGAGACGAGGACGGTCGAGGGCGTCTGCCCATTCCCCGGCATCAGGTCGATGCTGGTCACCCGCTGTCCTTTCTTCCAGATGGTCCTTGGGACCGCGTCGCGGTTGCCGTGATGGTGCTTGATGTCGAACGGCTCGGGCGATTTGTCGAATCCGTTCAACCGAGTTGGACACGAGCAGTGGGCGCCGATGATCGTGTCGTCGACTGTATCGGCCACCGGGTCCTGCTGGAAACCGGGTCGGTCGAACAAATAGTGCGTCATGACGAGTGACGCAACCGCTCCAACATCCGCTTCGCAGGCGGCCGGGATGCGGTCGTCGTTCATCCTGGACCATGCGATACACGGCAAACTCACGTCGATCTTGCCCAAGGCGCCGAGGCAGTCCATCGTGATCGCGTCGCCTCCCTCGCGTTCGAGAATCCGGCCGGCGACGCAGTAGCTCTTGAGTCCATTGATGACGTCCTGGCGGGTAACGTCAATTCGCTTGCGGGCCCGGCGCATGTACTCATCCGACATCGCTACGATGTCCTCGCTGTCCGGCGTCCTGCGATATTCCTCGATGAACGACGCAGCAGGGATGTGACGCAGCGTGATGCCAGTGTCTGCGAGCGCCGCGTCGTACCGCCTGTCGCCCTTGATGACGACGCAGCAGGTGCGGCGCATCCTGGCCCTGGCGCAGAGCATCTTCATACCGTAGGCCGCCTGACGGAAATCGTCCGTCGAATAGATCACGCAGCCCGGCGTTGTCGCCAGATCGACAGTGTTTGTCGTGAAGGACGTGCCCAGCGGCGAGTAGACAATAGAAGGAATCCTGCTCTGGGCCACTTTCTTCGCGGTCGGCCAGGCATGTTGCTGGCGATCCAGCAGGATCAATACAAGTCCATCGGCGTTCGCCGCTTCGGCGTCGGCGATCCAGGCATCCGCCTCGGCCAGGCTGTAAAGGGGCTTGTCCCGCAGAGCGAACTGGGCTCCCAGCCGGGAGGCGGTCTCGACCATCCTGGCCGCGTACATACCCTGGGCCGCCTGGCCGTCGTAGACCGCGCCGGGCCAGAGGATGCCGTAGTCTTCCTGCCGTCGGACGAAGGCCGCCCGGATTGTGGGCTTGTACTTCGACGCAGGTCCACACTGGCAGATCGACTCGACGCCCGCTCGCTCTCGGCTCATCGAGGCACACCCGGCAAGGATGGATGATCCGCCCAACAACGCAGCGGAACCCGCAAGGAACTCGCGACGACTCACACACCCCTGTTCGTGACAGTGCAGCGGACACCTTCCAGCAGTCATGGCAACCTCCCGCAATCGAAAATAACAGACGGTCACGCGAGGGTCGCCGAACCCATCCCGCGCGGATCGCAGAAGTCATCCTATGCCCCGGCCCTGCAAAACTCAAGGACCAACCGGCCAGAAGACCCAGTCGCCGTTGCTGGTCCACATGTGCGGCTTGCCGTCTTGGCCGGTAGCCTGCCGGCCGCCGTCATCGGTGAGGTTCTCGCCCCAACGGTAGAGCACGAACCCCTTGTCGGTCCGTCGGTAGCCAAATGCCTTGCCGCTATAAGGATCGAGGGGGAGTTCCTTCATGTACCCATCGGCGAGGAGTGCATCCAACGACAGTGGATAGTGGCCCTTATCCTGCACATAGCGCATCATGGCCATGTTGGTCAGCAAGGCCCGCCGGCCCGTCTTGAGCCGCCAGGCGAGAGCCACAAGACGCTCCTGCGCCGGGATCGACATCCGCAAGAGAAAACTCTCCTGGGCGGGAACCATCCATTGAGCTTTGCGCTCCTCGTACTGCGGGCGGTACGGTTCCGTCTCCAGGACGAGTTGATACTCGTCCCAGAACGCTTCGATTCGTGAGGTCATCTCCCGCCGGTCTGGGTAGCCAAACAGCAGCAACGAGGCGATGCCGTCTGTCCAGCCACTCGCCGCCAGCGGAAGCCCCCTCTTCAGGACATGGCCATTGCCTCTCCCGTCGTCGGTGAACATCTGCTGGATGAGCGCAAGGTATACGGCCCGTTCGCCCGCGACATCCATGACACACGCGTGTCGGGCGTAGAGATCGGCCATGCGGGCCTGAATGCGGGCCAGATCTGACGCCGGGACGTCATAACAATCCAATACCGTAAATACGGTGCTGTGGCCGATCACCTCAATCGCTGTACCCACCAACTGTTCGAGTTGGGTTCCCCTACCCTCCAAGTGCATTCCGAAATCCATCAGGACCAGGCAGTCGTCCAGGGCGCCGCCCACATCCCCCTGGCAGGCCCGCCAGACAGTGGCGATATGAAAGGCTTGCGCCAGGCGTCTGTAGCCTGGTGCAGAAACCACGGTCGCTCGGCCAAAAGCCATGGCAGGGTCCGACGAACGCCCATCGAGATCCCCCTCCGGCCCGATGACACCCTCCGGAACAGGCTCGTTGACCGCGATCTCATATTGGACCCAGTAGTAAGGCTTTGTCACACCCTGTCTCAGAGTCTCACATGCGTCGGCATTGTGTTGGGCCACATCAGCCAGAGTCTTCCGATCCGCCTCATTCATATCGCTCGGCCGCATACGAGCAATTCGGCGGCATAGATCGAAGAGTTCCTTATCCTTCACCAACCCGGCGGCCTTGTCGAAATGGGGTTTGGCATTGAGCGACTCTGCCCGGCCTTCTCGCGTGCGGTCGCTCAGCCAGGCGAGGTAGTCCACCTTCAGCGACGGCGACCCGACGAACAGCCGTAGGGAACACAACACAATGTACAACACAACGATTCCGACCGCTTGCATGTTGCGAACGAGAACCTTGTACCACAGAGGTCGGCAGCGTTTCTTCGCCCGTCGACACAGGACCGCCAGGAGCTTTTGATCTCCGAATTCCTCGATCAACTGGCGGGCCTTCCGCTCTCGCTCCTGCGGGCTCTTGCATTCCCGCAAATGGTCCTCGAAGTGCGCGGCCAGCTCTGCGTCCACGTCCTCGCGGACCTTGCGCCGATAGCGTATTCTCTTCGTCACCTCGTCGATGAACTCAGTGGCACAAGCAGGCAACAGCTTCCCAGGCTTCTGGCCGAGTCTATCTCGCATGGCATGGACCTCCTTATCGCGGCCCTCGGCCGCAATCGAATCAACCACCGCCGGTAGGGCGCGTATCACGCGCCACCTTCTTTCCTCACAGGCCCATCCACAGGCCTATAAGGCTGCTTTCAAAGCCCCGCCGAAGAGCAGGTCGAGGCCCTTAGTCAGACCCTGGAGTTGGGCCTTCTGACTGGTGAGTTCCTGCTCGCCCTTGCCTGTGATGGAGTAATAACGACGGTTCCGGCCGGAGTCGGTCGTCTCCCACTTGGCCTCGACGAGCTTCTTGGCCTCCAGGTTGTACAGAAGCGGATACAGCGTGCCTTTGCCGAGCGTGAGGATGTCGCCGCTGTGTTGCTCGATCGCCTGGCTGAGTTCGTAGCCGTACATCGGCCCGCGTGACAGAATCTGCAACACCACCACCGGGGCCACCCCCTTGAGTAACTGGCTTTCGAATTTCATGTCAACCTCCTGGCTTTCGCCATCAAATCGTGTTTTGTTTCGCTTATTATGTTATACATACTATGTGACGTCAACTATAACTTGCGAAACAACCGATGTTTTTTATCGGATAGAATGGCGTGCGTAGCACGCCCTACCGCTATCGCTTCTCCAAGGCCCCCACAGGAGCGTTAGCCGACCGCCAGCCTACTGATAACGCGCAACGATCTCCTGTCGGCCCTGGAGCGTGCCGGGCAGGACGATCCACTCCTTCTTGTGATCGAATTTGTCATGTGTTTTGCCGTTCATGAGAACCCCCTGGAGCATCTTGCCTTGCGGATGGCGGATGCGGAGGTAGATATTCTCGGGTCGATTGCGGATAGGCGGATCGAGCGTGACTTTGACCGTGCCCTCGGAGACATGCGATTCCCACTGCACCGACAACGGGCCGAAGTGCGAGGCGGCCCGCTCGATACCGATGCGATTCCCGTCCGCCAGCCAATAGCGAGGGATTGCCTGACCGAGATAGAGGTTGTCGCCCTGCTCGTTGACAAACATCAGACGAAGCCAATAGGTGGACTGGGCCTCGTCGGAGGTCTTGAAGTGGTCGCCCCGCGGGTAACCCAGCTCGGGCAGCGAGTGCTCGTTGCACATCCGAATCTCCGGGTAGAACGCGGAGGCGAAGCCGTTGAAATACGCGCGGAGGTAGTGCTTCACATCGTCACGCCACAGGTACGGCAGCGGGCCGTCGAGCAGATTCGCCTGCATGGAGAACCCGCCGCGGGAGAACCAGAAGTCGTCGTAGGCCGGGATCGCGTAGCCGTAGCGGTCGGAGATGTAGAGGTTGTCCTCGTAGTCCTTGAGCACCCACTTCGTCTCGGGGGCGTCGGGGGCCAGCAGGCCATAGGCCGGAAGGAACAGCGGACCTTCGAGCGTCTCGCGGAGCCAGCCGTGGGCCCGGCCGCGTTCGTAGAGCCGCGAGGGGATCTTCGGGACATAGGTCCCATCCCGCAGGCGGACCACCGGGCATTGGATTCGCGATTCCGTGACGCCACACATGAAGTCGTCGTAGTAGGCCTGGGCCTCGCGCTGCAATCGTTCGCCCTCGGGACGACCCGCGTCTGTCAGCGAATCGGCAAGCGCCTGGAAGCCCCAGACCGTGGCGCTGTTCGTCGCCAGCCAGTTCCAGTAGTCGGTGACGTCTTCGAGCGATCCGGCGGGCAACCAGCCGGATTCCAGCGGTTTGCTGCCATCGGGCCTCGACGCCATGGTCGCCTGCCGCTCGCGAATGACCCACTCGCAGGCCTGGACCAGTCCCGGCGCCGCACGGTCCATCCACTCGCGGTCGCGGGTGTACCGCCAGTGCTGGGCCATGCCCCACATGACGTAGCCGTGGCTCTTGTTGTAGCCGCCGGTCTCGTGGCCGCCGGCGCCGTAGAACTGGCCCTCGGCGCTCTTGAAATTGCCCGGCATGGAGACGCTGCCCTGGTAGTGCAGGAAGGCATCGTAGTTGCGGCGGGCCTCGTCGTGGCAGCCCCGCCGGTCCAGGTCGCTGACCATCATGATCGATTCGTTCGGGTAGACGCCGTAGTGGAACGTGCCCACGTGCGCGTGCAGGTAGTCCGTGTCGAGTTCCTTGAAGCAATTGACCAGGAGGTGCCGCAGATGGGATTTGTAGAAATCGTTCAGCCACGGCTCGGGCGTCGTGATCTGCGTGCCCCGCTCGGTCAGTTCCCGCCAGAACGCACAGACCCGCTCGACCTCGATGTCGAAGTCAAAGCTGCGAACGGCCTCGATCTCCTCGTCCGCGAGAAGCGTGATCGATGGAATCGCGACACAGAGGGTCGCAGTCTGGCCGGGCTTGAGGCTCGCGGTCCACGTCACCGCCCTGCCATCCTGGGCAAACCCCTTTCTCTCCTCTGTGCGCACCAGGAACCGCAGCCGCTCATCCGCATCGCCGACCGCCAGAACGCGGTCCTCTTTGACAACAAGTCGTTCATTGCGTCCTGCGTCGGTCGTGAATCGCAGGTCGGCCTCGGCGTTTTGCGAATCGGACGTATTGACCACCCGCACCCGCATCAACAGAACCGTCGGCGTATCGAGGGCGATCCCGCTCAACTCGGAAGCGGTCAGGACGGTCCTTTGTTCGTAGTAGAGGGGCCCATCCTGCCACCAGGTCCGCAGCACGGGCAGAAAGCCATC
The DNA here is from genome assembly GCA_964507995.1 of uncultured Pirellulales bacterium. Lineage (GTDB taxonomy): Bacteria > Planctomycetota > Phycisphaerae > Sedimentisphaerales > Anaerobacaceae > PLanc-01. Next base: position 31,757 of record CAZDTD010000020.1, read on the forward strand.
CTGCAACTCCCGCCCGCCGCGAAGTTCCTCCCGGGGAAGACCGAAGGAGATCCACAGCCTATCACCGTTCCAGAGCTTTCGGTCGCTGTCTCGCGGGCTGCGCTGTACCTCGAACCACCGGCCGACCGAGGTGACTTCGATTTCGCCGTTGGGATTTTGACGCATCGTATTGCGGTTGCCCGGCAGGCCGTGTACGAAGTACAGGGGTCGTTTGAGCGGCATGTCGTTCCAGGCCCGCGACAGCGTCTGCTCGTCTTCGGCCACGACGCGGTCGTAGACGGTCTGGCCGCCAAATTCCCGCTGCAAGGCATCGCGATAGTCCTCCAGGGAAATGGAATCGTCGGCTGCCGTCACGAGGACGCCGAGATCGTCCACCAGGATGCGGTCGCCCTTAGCCACTTCGTCGGCCGCGAAGGAGAACGGTCTGACATCGGATCGAACGGTGACAATCGTCCGGTCGTAGCGGCCGTCGAGGGGATCGACGGCCATGATGAGATCGGCTTCCACGACGCCTTCGCCGGAGGGTGTCAGGGTCCACGTCCGGTCTTGAACTGTGGCGCCGTCAATTCCGCGAACTGCAACGACCTGGCCATTGAAGACTTCCAGATGTCCCGTTTCGGCCTGCCCCCTCTGGAAGGCCTTCTCTCCAGGCCGGCCAAACTGCATCCGAACCCGCAGCGGCTTGCACACGGCATCGGTATATGCGTGAATCCGCATGGGAACAGATGTTGCGTCGCCACACAGGACGCGAATCGCGAGGGTCTTGCGATAGGAGACTCCCCGATCTCCGACGTCTTCGATCTCATCCGACGAGGTTGACGCAAAGGTGAACTCGCATCCGCAAGAAGTCGTCTCGACCTCGCCTCTGGCCGTGATCCAGCGGCCGTTCGTCCAGTCATCCATGGCGTCCCAGCCAACGCCGCCGGCGCCGCGTTCGACGATCAGCGGGTCGGCCTTGCCGTCCCAGACCCGGCGCCAATACTGGACCTGAAGATTTGCCCGGTCCGCAGGGATCTGTCCCTCGTCGAATTCGACCACAACGCGACGAATCTTGCGAGGCTCCGCCCAGCGGATCTCTTGCGCCGCGTTCACGGAGTCCGCGGTGTGGAAGCCAAACGGCGCCGCGTCGAACACGGCAACGCCGGACGATTCGCTCGCGTAGAGTCCTGTGGGAATCAAGAGCAACAGCGACACGCATACCAGAATAGTCCTCATCGTTGCGATCCTTTCGCCAGACAGTCACCCATTTTGCGTTCACGAAATGACCGACCATCATCCTACCGATTTACCGAGCCGGATCAAGATCACGTATCCAGGATATGGAGCTTGCAGAGCCCGCCGCCGGCGGCTACGCTTGAGGCCATGGACATTCAAAGGAGGTCGTTATGAGCAGCAGGTTGATCGGTCTATTGTTGGCAACAGTCTGCTCGGTCCCGAGTCGAACTGGAAAATCCTCGACAACCTCGCCCGCACGGGCGTGGGGATCGCCTTTCTTCACTATGCCCTCGACTCCGGCGACGAGTGCAGCAAGTACCTGCTCGACTGGATCGGCGGCTACTACAAGCAACGCTGGTCGGTCAATCCTTCGTGGCTGGCCCAGTTCAAGACACTGCCCGAGCACCCGATCACTCGCGGCGTCAGACCATTCCGCATCGAGGACGAATGGTACTACCACATGCAGTTCCGTGATGAGATGAAGGGCGTGACGCCCATTCTAACCGCCATTCCGCCCGACAGCACGCGCAGAGGCCAGGACGGTCCACACAGCGGCAATCCAACCGTCCGCGCCCGCATGGGCATGCCCGAGCACGTCGCATGGGCGGGCACACGCACTGGGTCTACGCCCAGAACGACTTCCGCAAGCTGATGCTCAACGCCATGTGTTGGATCGCCCGGGTCGAAGTCCCGCTGGCTGGCGTGCCGACCCGGACGCCGACGGCGGAAGAGATGGAGTCCGGCTTGGAGGGCGAACGTCCCCAGGATTGGACCGCCGACAGAACCCGCGAGATCATCGAGCGGATGAATCGGCCGTAATGACGACGATGCCGTCCGTCGTGCAACAGGCCGTCAGAATTCGCTGTCGGCGACGCCCCGGACCCTCGCGGGATTCCCGTAGGCGATGACTTGTTCAGGCAGGTCCCGAACGACCACGGACCCGGCGCCGACGAGGGTGGCGTCTCCGATCTTCACCTTGTCTCGGAGCGTCGAGCCGATGCCGATCCAGTTCCTGGCCCCGATGCGGGTCCGTCCTCCGACACAGACCCCCGGACAGATGTGCGTGCCGTCGCCAACGGTGGACTCATGGCACACGACGGCGCCGCTGTTGATGATACATGCCTCCCCAATGCGACAGGCCGCCTCGATGATGGCGCCGGCCATTACGACCGTTCCCTCCCCCAGCACCGCCGTCGGGGAGACAACCGAGGAGGGATGAACCAGCGTGAGCAAGCCAAAACCCATGGCCCGAGCTCGCCTCGCGACCATCAGCCGTCCGGAACAATGCCCGAACCCCAGGGCAATGTGGCGAACCCCTCGGGACATCGTCTCATGGAGACCCTCCTCACCCCCAAGAACCGTGCTTTCACAGAAGGGCTCGCCCCGGCGCGCGGGGTCAACACCGTCGACGAATCCCGCGATTTCGTACCGGCCGCACCCGGATATCATCTCGGCCACAACGAGGGCATGTCCCGATGCCCCCCAGATCACGACCGGTATCACTCCCGCAGCATGTACCGTCATAGCTCCGCACTCTCCATAATCCTGTCGACTGGCCTATCTCGCTCTGGTCTGAAACCTGCTTCGACACCGCTTGGAAGCTCAATCCCTATATTCTACATGTTTCCTATCGTCATGTCCAGCAAATACCCGGTCTGGGGTAGTGATTCCTCGAAAAAACGGGGAACTCCTCGATGTCTCTCCCCCTGGCCTCGTACCGTTTCACCCCAGGCTCAATCTCCGAAGCCAGATGGCCGATAAACAGACAGACTGACCGAATCCCAGTGAATCGAATCGAGGAGACTGGCCGTGGAAACCGTATTGCTGGAAGAAAAGAATGAGGCGTGCGAGAGCAAAAAGTGTCCGTTTTGCGCCGAGCGGATCCAGGTCGAGGCGATCAAGTGTCGTTACTGCGGCGAATTCCTCGGCCGCACCGCCGCGTCCCAGTCCAAATGGTACTTCTCGACGTCCACTCTCGTCATGGCCACCCTGTGCCTCGGGC
>CAZDTD010000021.1:0-34096 GCA_964507995.1 uncultured Pirellulales bacterium
ACCCGCAGGCGCAGTCCGACAGGACGGGCCGCGTTATTTACGCAGCCATGGCATAATCGTAGTTGCCATTTAGAAATTAGGTACCGGATGATTAGCCAGGCCAACCGGCGTCCTGGGCACGCATCTCATCCATCCGCGATCCGGTCGATGCCGTTCGCCCCCGTATTCAATTGTGTGAGAGAGCCGATACACCTCACAAGTTCATTCTAACCGATACTACGCCGGAACGCCAGCGGCAGTTTTACGATCCTGGCTTGAAACGGTTTCGCGGCGGATATACACATCAAAATGTAGCATGTTGGCCTGAACCAAGTTGCAGGGCTCTCGAAAGAATTGACATTCCGAGCGGCTCGGCGTATACAATCGCGTCGGTATCATGATGCGGTGGGCGATACACTGTGATTCGGATTGTTTGCCTCTCACGGGGGGGTGGGTTGGAATGACACGAATTGGAGATCCACGATGAGCACGAGCGTTGTGCGTTCAGAGAACCGGCCGGGGCGGATTGCGTTGCTGGGCGTCTTTATTCTGTTGCTGTCGACGATTTCGATCCCGGTCTGGGCCGAGGAGGACCAGAGCGTTGCGGCGCTTCGCCAGATGGGCAAGGCGTTCACGGCCATTGCGGAGAAATCCTCGCCTGCGGTGGTGGGTGTCCGGGCGGTCAAGACCACCCGGGGCAGTTCCCGCGATTCGATGGAGCAGTATGGTCCACTCGATGAGGACCTCTTCGAGTACTTCTTCCGACGCCGGATGCCCCGTCAATACCAGCAGGAGCAGCCTAAGCAGGTCGTGCAGGGATCGGGGTTCATCGTCAGCGCCGATGGCTACATCCTGACCAACAACCACCTCGTTGGCGAGACGGAGGAGGTCCGTGTCCAGTTGGATGATCGCCGATCCGTGAAGGCCCAGGTTATCGGAGCCGACCCGGAAACGGACGTCGCAGTGATCAAGATCGATGCGACGGATCTGGCGTATGTCGAATTGGGCGACTCAGACGCCCTTGAAGTGGGCCAGTGGGTTATCGCGATCGGCAATCCGTTCGGTTTGAGCCATACCGTCACGGCGGGGATCGTCAGCGCCAAAGGGCGAAGCCGGATTGGAGTCGCCGACTTCGAGGATTTCATCCAGACGGACGCGGCCATCAACTTCGGCAACTCCGGCGGTCCGCTGCTGAATCTCGACGGCAAGGCGGTGGGCATCAACACGGCCATCATCGGTTCCGGCGGCAACATTGGCATCGGCCTGGCCATCCCGATCAACATGGCCAAGGCGATTTACACGCAATTGAGGGAGAACGGCAAGGTGGTCCGCGGCTATCTGGGCGTCGGGATCAACGATGTGGGCGTCGGCGTCGGCGAATTTTACGGCGCCGCGGATGACAAGGGCGCCATGGTGACGCAGGTCGTCGAGGGCTCGCCGGCCGAAAAGGCCGGCATCAAGGTGGATGACATCGTGGTGGAATTGCAGGGCGAGCCGGTGGCGGGAGCCACCGAGCTGATGAACAAGGTTGCCATGCAGAAACCGGGGACGGAAGTGGATCTCACGATCCTCCGCGACGGCAAGCGGAAGAAAATCGTCGTCACACTGGATACCCGGCCCGACAGCGCCTCGCTGGGCTCCAGCGGCGAATCGGAGGCGGGGGAGCAACTGGGCCTGTATATCCAGCCCCTGACGCGAGAATTGGCCGAGCGGCTCGGGTACGAGGATCTCTCGGGCGTCGTCGTCGTCGAGGTGGAAGCGGGCTCGCCTGCGGACGACCAGGAGATCCAGCCGGGCGACCTGATTACGGAGGTGAATCGCCAGCCGATTCGCAACCTCAAGCAGTGGAACAACGCCGTCGCCAAGGCTGCGCAGAAGGGCAAGGCGCTCCTGCGAATCCGCAATGAGAATGGAACGAGGCTCGTGCTGATCCCGCTGTCCGAGGAGTAGTCAAGCTCTGTCAGGCGTCCATCTGTAGTCTGTGTCGCTTGTGTGGCGTTCGTGATTGCCGGCAGCCGTGTCCACGTGTATACTGCCGGGCTATGTTCGAAAAAATCCTGTCCGTCTACACGCGATACTTCGCGATCTGGGTGGTGGTGTTTGGAGCGCTGGCCTATCGCTGGCCGGAACCGTTCAGAGCGATCGCCCCTTGGAACAAGTGGTTCTTCTCGCTGACGATGTTCGGCATCGGGGCTGTCCTGCAGTTGGAGGACTTTCGCCGCATCCTGGCGAAGCCCGTTATCGTTCTGATCGGCTCAGTGGCCCAGTTCACCATCATGCCGGTTGGGGCATTTGTTGTCTCCCGGCTGTTGGGCCTGCCTGACGAGGTGGCGGTTGGATTGATTCTGACCGGCGCGGCGCCGGGGGCCATGGCCAGCAACGTGGTCAGTTACATTGCGAAGGCCGACACGGCGTATTCCGTCTCGCTCACCACCGTTTCGACGATGTTGTGTCCGTTCCTGACGCCCGGATTGACGTTTCTCCTGGCCAAAGGCACGGAGTTGCATGTGCCGGTTCTGGGGATGATGATCGACCTGATGCTCATGGTCATCATCCCGTTGTTCACGGGGTTTGCAGTCCGATACTTCCTGGGCGAGAGGCTGCGGAAGGTTCTGCCGGTCTTCCCGGCCATCTCCGCCACCTTCATCGTCTTTATCTGTTCGCTGGTGATTGCCTTGAACCGGGACCGGTTGCGTGAGCTGACGGGGATCGTCCTGGTCGCCGTGCTGATCCTCAACGTCGGCGGGATGCTGGCCGGCTATGGCGTGGGATCGCTGTTTCGCATGGAGGTTTCCCGCCGTCGGACCCTGGCGATCGAGATTGGGATGCAGAACGCGGGGCTGGGCACCGTGTTGGCGCTGAAGCACTTCGGCCCCGGGGCCACCATTCCCACGGCCGTCTTCGTCTTCGTATGCATCATCACCGCCTCGATCATGGCCTCGATCTGGCAACGGCGTTCCGGCGTTTCCGCGACAGCAACAGAATGAATACGAGATATTAGAACCGGCTGCCTTGCATTCCAAAGGTCGATAGCGTATTATATGGGTTTGTTTCGATTCTGGAGCAAGACCCTGTGGACGGCCAAGTGTTTGGCTGCTCACCAGTTGGGTTGATATCTTCTGAGGAGTTTTCGAGCATGGCGTACAGACTGGCGATTGCAGGCGTGACCGGCGCCGTCGGTCAGGAGTTCCTGAGCATCATCGAAGAGCGCAACTTCCCGTTCCAGTCGCTCAAGGTGCTGGCGAGCAGCCGGTCCGCGGGAAAGAAAATGTCCTTCAAGGGCAAGGAATATACGGTCGAGGAGATGACGAAGGACAGCTTCCAGGATGTCGATGTCGCTCTGTTCAGCGCGGGCGCTTCGCGGAGCCGGGAGTTCGCCCCGGCGGCGGTGAAGGCCGGCGCCGTGGTCGTCGACAACTCCTCGGCCTACCGCATGGACCCCGAGGTTCCGCTGGTCATCCCCGAGATCAATCCGCAGGCGATCCAGAAGCACAAGGGGATCATCGCGAACCCGAACTGCTCGACGATCATCGGGATCGTTCCGGTCTGGCCGCTGCACAAGGTCAATCCGGTCAAGAGAATGGTCGTGAGCACGTATCAGGCCGCCAGCGGCGCGGGCATGTCCGCCATGCTGGAACTGGCGGACCAGAGCCGTGAGATCCTCGACGGCAAGGCCCCGACGAAGAAGGTTTTCCCGCATCAGATTGCGTTCAACTGCTTCAGTCACAATTCGGCGTTGGGACCGGATGGATACAACGAGGAAGAGACGAAGCTGGTGAAGGAAACCCGCAAGATCTTTGATTGCCAGGCCATTGCGATCACGGCGACCTGCGTGCGGATTCCGGTGATGCGGGCGCACTGCGAGAGCATCAACCTGGAGTTCACGAACCCGATCACGCCGGACGAGGTGCGAAGTGTTCTCCGATCCGCGCCGGGCGTGACGGTCCTGGACGACCGCGAGCACAATCGATTCCCGATGCCGATCGACGCCACGGGCAAGGACGACGTCTTTGTCGGACGCATCCGACAGGACGAGTCGCTGCCGGGCAACCGCGGCATCAACCTCTGGGTCTCGGGCGATCAGCTCCGCAAGGGCGCGGCGCTGAACGCCATCCAGATCGCCGAGTTGCTGTAGGCCGGGAGTTTCTGCGTTTTTGAGTCATTGTTCGGAGCCGCTCGGGAGATCGTCCTGAGCGGCTCCGCTTCTTAAGAAAACCCGAAATTCGAATTTCGAAATCCGAAACAAGCACGAATGACCGAAATTCGAAATCCAAAACGAGTCGTCCGACGTGCGATAGCGTTTCGATCATTTGGGTTTGGAGCCTTTGGATTTGTTTCGGATTTCGGGTTTCGAATTTCGGATTTCCGGCTTGGAGGCCGGTATCGTGGCCTTGCGGAACATCAAATTGACGATTGCCTACGACGGCAGCGACTATCACGGCTGGCAGATCCAGCCGGGGGAGGTGACCGTCCAGGGCGTGCTCACCGACGCGATCCACAGCCTCGTGGGACCTCGGGCCCGGGTCTGCGGCGCCAGCCGGACCGATGCGGGCGTCAGCGCCCTGGGCCAGGTCGGCCTGCTCCGAGTCGATTCGCCCATCCCGACGGAGAACATGGCCAGGGCGATCACCGATCGCCTGCCGGAGGACATAGCGATCGTCAAGGCGGAGGATGCCCCCGTCGGTTTCGACGTCATCGGAGACGTCACCTGCAAGCTCTACCGCTACACGATCTTCTGCGGCCCGGTCCGTCCGGTCCTGCACATGAAGCACTGCTGGCACATTGCGGCGAACTTGGATACGCAGCGGATGAACGAGGCCGCGGCGCTGCTGGTCGGCAAGAAGGACTTCAAGTCTTTTGCCGCAGCGGCGGATCGTCGGGAGGATTCCGTTCGGACGGTCTTTCGATGCGAGGTCACCGACTGCCCGGCTGACGACGGCCGCTGGGTCTACGTGGAGGCCGAGGGCGATGGGTTCCTCTACAACATGGTTCGCAACATCGTCGGCACGCTGGTCGAGGTGGGGCTCGGACGCTGGACGCCGGAGAAGATCCCGGAGATTTTGGAAGCCAAAGACCGCAAGGCCGCCGGCCCGATCGCGCCGCCCAACGGCCTGTGTCTGATGTGGATTCGATATGACTGACAACGCTGAGCGGGGACAGCGTCCCCATTGTGGTGGGTCTGTATGTTTTGGGGGCGTAGATGCTCGTTGAACGAGATCACATTGGCATATTTGGCAAGATGAACTCCGGCAAGAGCAGCATCATGAACATGCTGACTCAACAGCAGACGTCCATTGTCGATTCGACACCGGGGACGACTGCGGATACGAAGATCGCCCTGCAGGAGATCCACGGAATGGGACCCGTGAAGCTGTTTGACACTGCTGGCCTGGATGAAGCCAGCGGTCTGGGCCTCAAGAAGCGGGCCAAGGTCCTGGCCGACCTCAAGGAGTGTGACCTGGTCCTGCTCGTGATCGACCCGGATACGAGCGACTTCGCGACGGAGAACGAGATCCTCGCCAATGCCCGCGAGCTCGACAAGCAGATCCTGACGCTCTACAACCTGTTCCGCCCGTCGGCCGAGGAGCGGATTCCGTTCGTCGAGCAGAGCATTCCGCTGCTGCGGTTCCACAAGAAGATGAGCCTGGTGGCGACTGATGCGAGCTGGCGACAGCCCCTGCTGGACTTCGTTCTCGCCAATTTCGTCTCGAAGAACGCGAAGATGGAGCTTCTGCCGTTTGTCGAGCGGGACGAGTTCTACGTCCTGAATATCCCGATGGACGTGGAGACGCCGGGGGGGCGGTTCCTGCGGCCTCAGGCGATGGCCGAGGAGTACATCACGCGGAGCTGGGCGTATCCCGTTTGTTACAGGATGGACTTGGGCAAGGCCCGCAAGGGGGACGCGAGCGAGCGACGGCGCTGGGACACGTTTCTGAACGGTTTCGGCCGCCGGCCCAAGGTGATCGTCACCGATTCCCAGGCGATGGACCTGATGCACACGTGGACGCCGGACGATGTGATGCTGACGACGTTCTCGATCATGATGATCAACTACGGCAGCCGGGGCAGGCTCTCACGTTTCGTAGACGGGGTTCGTGTGCTGAAGGATCTCAAGGCCGGCGACAAGATCCTGATCGTCGAGGCCTGCAACCATTCGCGGATCGCAGAGGACATCGGCACGGTTCAGATCCCGAACTTCATCAAGCGGCGCTGGCCCGGCGTCGCGGTCGAGCACAACTTCGGCCGGGAGTTCCAGGAGAATCAGCAGCTACGGTCCTATAAGCTTGCCATTCACTGTGGTGGTTGCATGATTACGCCGCAAAAGATGCTGGCTCGTATCCACGACCTGGATTCGGTCGGCGTCCCCTACACCAACTACGGCATTTTCCTGTCCTGGATGCAGGGGCCCGAGGCGTTGCAGAAAGTCCTGGTGCCCTGGGGAATCGCACTCGGGGAGTAATGGGCTCCGGCTCGTATCGGTTGTTGCGAGCCAGGCGGGCCTTCGGGCTTTGCAGGTCCCATAAACTCTGTGCCGAGACAAAAAACACGGGGCCTTTCTGCCGTCCCTGGCTGGCCCCGCGGCGCAAAACTACGTAGTGTGCGAGTTCGTCAGATGCCGAAGTCCATGATGTTCTCCGCGGCGGCTCGGATGTTCTCGGGCGTCGTGAGACGACCGGATTGAATCAGCTCCTTGGCCCTCTCGACGGCATTCGCATCTGTCTCGCTGGTCCGCAGTGCCTGGTTGACCATGTCTGCGAAGTTGACCTGGAGTGTGGCGTCTGGCTCGCCTGCCGCCATTCGGTTCGTCCCATTCCCTTGGGGTGTGGAATTCATCCCCATCCTATGAGCAACGTGATTGCTGTTTATATTCTCAATCATGTTCTGATTCCTTTATGCCCTTTCTGCAATTAGTTTTCGCATCATTCTGCGGGATCTTTAACGGTTCCCCTGGAAAAATGCGTTTCTAATACTGTTCGAGGCCATATTTGTTGCATTCGCCGACGACGCGGTCATTCTTCCTCCGGCCTCTCCAGCGTCGCGGCCACCTCGTAGGCTACGAACTTGCAGAAATTCAGGGAACTGACCACCATGAGGTCTTCGTTCAGGGGGGTGTGGCCGGACCGCAACTGTTGTCCAAAGTACTTCTGAATCCGTTTCTGGATCGATTTGTCGTCACTGTCCCAGACCTGCTCCATGCCCCAGATGAGCTGGCCGTCGGTCAGATCGAGCAGCTTGAGCCTCAGGCCGATCACCATGTGAGGATACGGCTGGTACTGGGTGATCGTGCCCAACAGCAGGCCGTTGCTTCGCAGGGTTTGCTTGAGGACCATCAGCCGCCGCATTGCCTGAAGGTCGTCCAGGTTCTCCTGGAGACTGCGCCAGGCGGGGTCGTCCTGTTGGATGACGACCAATCCGAAGAGTTGCTTCTTCTGGGCCTCCAGATAGAAGGCCTGGGTCATCTCGCCTGAGATCTGTGGGTAACCGGTGGTGTTTTCCATCTCGACCAGCGCGACCCTTCCCAGGGTTCGCAGGTCCTTGCCGGGATCCAGGAAGAAGGAATTCGCCATTCCGCCGTTGTCTTTGTTGGAGTGGCAGCCGCAGATTGGGCCCAGTGCCAGGGCCATCAGGCACAGCCTGGCCAATCCGCCTGCGAGGATTCGCCTCGCCATGCGGCTGCGTCCGACCGTGGTTCCGCTATATTCCATTGGGATCAACTCCATTGGGTTCGCCGCCCTGGGGTAGGATGGGTTCCTCGACCGCGGTCGAGCCGTTCGCATCCGGATTCAACGTGGTCATATGCCGTTGTCCGATGGCCCCTGCTTCCGCCTCTCCGCCGAGGATTTCGAGAACCTTCAGCAGCGCCTCCAACTGGGCGCTGGCGGCGTCTCGCATCTCGCCGCGGAAGCCGAGGATGTTGCTCTTCCAGTGGTTCAGCTCCGTGAGCATTTCGATCAGCAGATCGTTGGCTTCGGTCAGTTCCTTCTGGGTCTGCTTGAGCTTGGTGTCGAGGGCGGCGACCTGCTCTCGCAGATTCTCGTTCTCACTGGTGAGCCGCTGATTGTCCTGCCGCAGCGTGACGGTCACGTCGGACAATTTGGCATACTTTTCGGACAGTTCGATGGCCGACTCGACGGCCGTGCGGCCCTCTGCCGGCGAATCCTGGAATCGTTTGGCTGTTGCGTCAGTCGCGTCGGCGGCCTGGGCGTCGGCGCTCGCGGGTCTCTGCGGCGTCGTGCACCCGGCGATCCCCGCCGCGGCAATTGCCAACATCCACGCTATCGATCGTGCGGTTCGAATCATATTGGTTCTCCATGACGGCGGACGTCTTGTCCGACCGGCCGTCTCATTGTGTGGCGGGCATTGCCTCGTTACTCCGGCGTCGGCGCCTGCCGAACGCCGGCCGGGGGCCCGGCCACATAATCACAACGTATCTGGGTGGTCTTGCCGCACGAGCAGGTCACTTCAATCACCGCATACTCCGGATGGGTCTGCGTAATTCTCGCAATCGGGCTGACTGCCGCCGATCTCGATCCGCCACAGCACGTCGCTGGAGTCGGATCGACGGCCAGTCGAACCGGGTCGTCGAGAGCGACCTCGTCGGCTTTCAGTATATGTCGCGTGTTCTTGGGCGTCATGTCGTCCACCTTCGGTAATTCGACCCTCAGAATGCCCCGGCGTCAAGCGCAGTAGTCGATTCTGTGGGGGACCTCGTTCTGCTCGGATGCCGGTTCTGCCGGCGCCGCACCGGCGGGCCTGGCTTCCGGCGCTTGCTTTTGTTCCGGCTGTTGCCGCGGTTGCTTCTGTTTGCGTTTCTGTTCCTCTCGCCCTTGCGCGGGCGACAGACTGTGAACGCTGTGCAGGTTCTCCACGGGCGTGATGTAGTTGAAATCGCTATCCGTCATTTTTCCACGGCTCCAATTTTGCTGACAGGCTGAAAAGTGCGCTGGCGTGCAACTGGCAGACTCGTGATTCGGTGATCTCAAGTACTTCGGCGATCTGTTTCATCGTTAAATGTTGTTGGTAGTACAGGACGAGGATCTGCTGAAGCCGCTCGTCCAGTTCCTGCATGGCCTTGGCGAGCTGCTGGACGAGCTCGCTTCTGTTCAACCGGCTGTCGGGAGCGTCCGTATCGGCGCTGGCCAGGATGTTCCCCAGGGCAGGTTCCTCCTGTTCGAGGGCGTCGATCGAGACGAAATGCTGGGCCCTGGCGTTCTCGAACAATTCGCCGATCTCTTCGATGGAGATCCCGAGCCGCTGGGCCAGCTCCTCATCGGTGGGGGCGATGCCCGTCTGCTGAAGGATCTGGCGGTACATCTCCCGGGCCGCTCGGATCTGGCGGGTTACGCCGGCCGGCAGCAGGGACGCCCTGCGCAGTTCATCGAGCACAGCGCCTCGGATTCGGATGTACGCGTACGTTCTGAACTCGGCCTGGTGTGTGGCGTCGAAATCCCGCGCCGCCTTGAGCAAGCCGACCGTGCCGGCGGAGACCAGGTCCTCGAAGGACAAGGGGGGCTTGACATAGGTCACGGCCCGGCGGGCGATCTTGCGGACCATCGGCAACAGCTCGACGATCTCGTCGTCGCCGATACAACGGCGCTTGTGCCCGTTGTAGGCCCGAACCGCCGCGGCCTTGAGATGGTCGTCGCCGTTGCGATTCTCGGCGTCCTCTATCAGTTGCCGTGCGTCGACGTTGGGCACCGGCGTGTGAAAACCGCACGTGTCTGCGGCCTCCTGTGTACGTCCTGCGGCGATTGGTTCTTTGCTGGTTTGTGCCATATCGTTACTTCTGACTGTCACCCGACTTCTCCATCTCCTTGACCTGATCGGCGATTACGGCCTGCACCAGGATTGCGTTGACTGCCCGCATTGCGGCTGTCGCCGTCAGATACGCGACGCCGGCCCCCAGCACCGCACGCTGGCAGCAGACGTGCGGCGACAGACCGCCGAGGGAGCCGATGATCCCGATGGCGAAGAAACACAAAACGCCGGTGCTCACCCCGATGGATCGAACAGGCAAGAGCATTCTCATGCACTCCTTATCGACATTTCGCTGGCTGCGACTGAGATTGTGGCGACGGACTGCACCTCAGTCCCCAGAACGATCTCGTCATAGGCCACAACCGGCAGCATGGGCAGACTGCGCGCCAGCATCTGGGCCAGCGGGGCACGGAGCCGCGCGTCGCACAAGAGAATCGCCTTGTCCTTCCCCTGGTCCATGACGGATTTCCAGGCATCGGCCGTCTTGCGGTTCAGTTCAATGGCCGTTTCCGCCGGAACGCCCAGGATCAGTTCGCCATTTTCCTGACGCAAGGAGGAGGTCATCTGATGCTCGAACGACGGATCGAACATGATCGCGGCGATCTTGCCTTTGGCGTCTCGGTACAACTCCGTGATCGTACGGCTCAACGATTTTCTGACGATTTCCGTCAGCGTGGTCACATTCTTGGTCTTCGATGCGTTCTCGGCCAGAGCCTCCAGGATGGCCGTCAGCTCACGGACCGGGATGCCGCTGTGAAGCAGATTTCGGAGGACCCGCTGCAGCACACCGGCCGAGACCTCGCCCTCGGTGCCGATGACCTCTCCGACGAGGGAAGGCTGGTTCTTTCGCAGCCTGTCGATCAGCAGTTGCACGTCTTCGCGAGTGAGCAGTTCATCGGCGTGTCGCCTGAGCGTTTCCGACAGGTGCGTGATGAACACGGACTCCGGATCAATCACAGTGTATCCGTTGAGTTCGGCGGTTTCCCGCTTCGAGGCCTGAATCCACAGGGCCGGCAATCCATAAACCGGTTCGGTGGTTTTGATTCCGTCGATCTTCTGCTGTGTGACGCCGGAATCCATGGCCAGGAACATGTCGGGTTCCAGGCGGCCTTTGGCCACCGGGATGTCGGAGAGCCGGATCTCGTACACGTTCGGTTCGAGGTTCAGATCGTCGCGCAGACGCACGAGCGGAATGACGATGCCCATCTGCTGGGCGAACTGGCGTCGCAGGGCGCCGATGCGGTCGAAAATCGTGTTGCTCCGCCGCGGATCGACCATCGTGATCAGACGCACGCCGACGTGGACCGAGACCCGATCCACGTCGAGCAAATCTTCCACGGGCTCTTTCTCCGACTTCTTTTGGGAGATCGGCGCCGATTTGGCCGGCATTCTCTCGTTCTTTGTCGCTATCCGCCCGACCAGGGCCGTCCCGGCAGCCAGAAGCAGGAACTGGATCTTGGGCATCCCGGGCACCAGCGCCATGGCTCCGATGATGAATGCGGCGGTCGTCAGGGGCTGGCCCGTCTTGAGGAACTGTCTGGAGAGGTCCTGCCCGACGCCGCGGTTCGAGGAGATCTTCGTGACGAGAAAACCGGAGCTGATGGAGATGATCAGCGAGGGAATCTGGCTGATCAGGCCGTCGCCGATGGACAGGATCGAGTACGTCGAAACGGCGGTCGTGACGCCCATCCCGCGGGAATAGCCCATGGCGATGCCGCCGACGAGGTTGATCGCCGTGATGATGAGGCCCGCCTTGGCGTCGCCGCGGATGAACTTGCTGGCCCCGTCCATGGCCCCGTAGAACTCGCTTTCCTTGACGATCTTGGCCCGCCGTTCGTTGGCCTGGGCTTCCGTGATGGCCCCGGCGTTCAGATCTGCGTCGATGGCCATCTGCTTGCCGGGCATGGCGTCGAGGGTGAAGCGGGCCGATACTTCGCTGATACGCTCGGCGCCTTTGGTGATGACGATGAACTGGATGATGACGAGAATCAGGAAGATCACCAGGCCGACCACCAGGCTGCCGCCGGCGACGAATTCGCCGAATGTCTGGATGATCTTGCCGGCGTCGCCCTGCAAGAGGATCAGTCGCGTCGAGGCTACGTTCAAGGACAGACGAAACAGCGTTGTGAACAGCAGTAGCGACGGGAACGTGGAGAGTTCCAGGGCCTCCTTCGAGGACAACGTTACGATCAGGATCGCCAGCGACAGAGAGATGCTGCATGCCAGGAACAGGTCCAGCAACATCGTCGGCAACGGAATGATCAGAGTCGCCAGGATGGCT
This sequence comes from uncultured Pirellulales bacterium, assembly GCA_964507995.1. Taxonomy (GTDB): domain Bacteria; phylum Planctomycetota; class Phycisphaerae; order Sedimentisphaerales; family Anaerobacaceae; genus PLanc-01. Next base: position 12,020 of record CAZDTD010000021.1, read on the forward strand.
ACCAGGCCCATCGCCAGAATGATATTGCTGTGCGAGGCGAATGGGATGTTCATCGCGTCGTCGTCGCCGGCTGGAAGGTTCGCTGCTATGGATTGGTCTGCGGCCATACTTCAATCTGCGAGTTGTACTCTACCCCTGGGCGGTGGCCGGGACGCCGGCCCCGACGATCTGGCGGATACGCACGGCAAACCGGTTCTCGACGACGACCACGTCGGCCTCCGCGAATTTGGAGTCCTTCAGGAACAGATCCACGGGGGTCTCGACGGGCCTTTCGAGTTGCAGGACGGAGCCCGGTCCGAGCTGCAGGAGCCGTCGCACCGGGATCTGCGTGCTCCCGAGCACCACGGTGATGGGGATGTCCATGTCGAGGAGAATGTCCAACTGGCCGGTTCCGGGGGCTGCGGCGCTCTGCGGCGCCTCCGGAAACTCAACGGGACGGACTTGCGTCTTGCCGTCGGCCGGTGTCGTCTCATTCTGTTCCTGTTGGGGTGGGCTTTCCAGGGTATCGGGCATAGCTATTCTATCCTTTTCTTGTTTTCGCCTGACGTTTTCGGTTTCGGCGTCTCCTGCACGCGGCCGGCTTGGGACTCCCTGACGAGAATCGCATATTGCCCGCCGGATTGGGTCGGACGACCTCGGAACACCGTGCGGCCCTCAATGGTCAGGTCCGCCATCTCATGGATCGGCTTGTCCAGCAGGAGGATATCGCCCGGCCCGAGGTCCAGGACCTCGTGGAAACCGAGCGTGGTCGTGGCCAGCCTGGCTGTTACGGTCACGGGCATCTGCTGTACGTGTTCCATCAGGATTCTGGACAATTCCTGGGGCGTCGTCTGGGACGCTGGCGCGAGCGCCTTGCCCGCCAGAGCGGCCAACCGGCGACACGAAACCACGAACGTGATATCGGCAATCCCGTCCTTGTCGGCTTCCTTGACTTGGAATGCGACTCGGCAGATCTCTTCGGTCGGCTCGAAATGCATGGTCGGCAGGCCCTGGTTGAGCCGGGCGTTGCTCGTGAGCGTCTCGTAGGGTCGCAACGACCCAAGGAACGTGTCAAGCACGGCCTCCACCAGGTCGCAAAGCAACGATTCCTCGAGTGAAGACAGCGGCCTGTCCGGATCGCCCGCGGAGTCGGTGTCGCCCAGCAGTCTCGTCGCCCAGTACCGCGTTGTCTGGGATGAAATCGCGATGAATCCGCAGGACGAGCGCTCGTCCGGGCCGAACGGGAGGCACTGGATCCGGCTGGTCTCCATGATCCGGGGCAGATCGTTGGCAAAATGCTGGCTGACCGCGGTGGGCGAGACCTCGAATCTGCGATTGAAGAACCGGACGAACGCATTGGCCATCTTTGCGGCGACCTGACTCATGACGGCCGCCAGCCGGTTGATCTGATCCGCGTTCAGCCAGTGTGGATCGCGCCAATCATATGCGAGCACATCCCCGGCCGCCTGCTCCGGCGCAGGGGCCGAGCCCACCGCGGCGAGAAGCTGGCGTATCCTGGCTTGCTCGAGATGGTTGACCGACGCTTCCGTCATTGGATCGTGAACTCCTTGAACAGGATGTCGTTGATCCGCGGTTCTGAATCCGGGAACAACCCCTGGTTGAAGATATCGCGGATCTGGGTCTGCATCCGCACGAGGTTTTTCTCGCCTCGCATGCCTTCGGTTGTCTGGTCCGCCAGATAGAGGGTGAGCCAGTGTTTCAGCAGGGGTTTCTTCTGATCGAGGAAGAGCGTGGCTTCTTCCTGGGCCCATGCCGAGGTGACATTGAGGGTCAGGCTGATCCGAACATACCGTGTGGCCCCCGGTTCATTCAGGTTTGCGACGGCTGGCTCCAGCTCGTAGAACCACCCTTCGGTTTTGTCCGCAGCCGGGTCGAGTTTCTTCAACTGGCCCTCGTCCGGCAGGGATTGTCCTGCCGAGGCCGTCTGGGCCTGTCCTCTCGTGCCGAATAGCCGGGCGACGAGAAAGCCTCCTGTGGCGAAGACGATGACCACCGCGGCGACGATCAGCCACGGCAGCATCTTGGCCATGGGACCTTTGTTCGCCGGAAGGGGCAGCGCTGCGTCTTTTGCCTTTTCCATTATCTCTGGTTCTGCCATCTGTCTATTCCCTTGATCGCATTCGATTCATCGTCATTGTCACTCAAGACACCGTTTGCAGCGACCGCTGAACGCGATAGGCTGCACCGGGAACCTCCGTACCCTCTTCCCGGCGGTATCGGCGGATTTTCTCTCGCAGCGTCCGGTCGCTGATGCCCAGGACCTTGGCGGCCCGGGTCTGGTTGCCGGAGGTTTGTTGCAGCGTTTCGAGAATCGCCTGCCGCTCGATCGCTTCGAGGCGGACGCCCCCAAGGCCGCTCGGCCCCGCGGGGGGGGCGTCGAAGAGGGTCGATTCCGGCTCACGCCGGCACATGTCGTCGGGGCTGCAATCCATGGCTCGCGGCGTCGAAGGCTGGAGTTCGTCGAACAGCCAGGAGGCGTCGTTCAGCGACAGAACCGGACCGGTGCCGAGGATCAGGGAGGAGAGCACCACGTTGCGCAGTTGCCTCACGTTGCCCGGCCAATGGTAATTTGCCAGGATGTTCAGCATCGCCGGGTCGATGGATTCGATCCTGCGATGGGTCTCCCTCGCGTACAGGTTCACGAAGTGCCAGATCAGCTCCGGCAGATCCTCGCGCCGCTCCCGCAACGGGGCTGCCACGATTCGGGCCGCACTGAGGCGGTAGAAGAGGTCCTGGCGGAAACGACCCATTTGCACCTCGTGGAGCAGGTCTCGGTTCGTCGTACTGATGATTCGGACGTTTACCTGGATGTTGTCGTTGCCGCCGACACGCTCGAATTCCTGCTGCTCGATGACTCGCAGCAGTTTTGCCTGAAACGTCGGCGAGGTCTCCGTGATCTCGTCGAGCAGAAGCGTGCCGCCATGGGCCATTTCGAACCGGCCCTTTCGCTGGGCGCAGGCCCCCGTGAACGCGCCTTTCTCGTGACCGAACAGCTCGCTCTCGAGCAGGGTGTCGCTCATCGCGGCGCAGTTGACGCGGACAAAGGGACCGAGCGCACGGTGGCTCTTGTGGTGAATCAGCAGGGAGAGAAGCTCCTTGCCCGTCCCGCTCTCGCCGGTGATAAGCACAGGCACCGACGTGGGGGCGACTCGCTCGGCCAGACTGACGACCTTGAGCATCCGCGGGCTTTTGCCCACGATTTGATAGAGGCAGCGGTTGCCTTCCTTCGCCGAGGCGGCGGTCGCCACCAAACGGTTGGGCAGCACGGCGTCGATGATCGCTTCGATCCGGTCTCGCTCCAGCGGTTTGAGCAGGAAATCTCGACAGCCGGCCTGGATTGCGTGGACCGCGGTCTGCGCTCCCCAACGCAACAGGGAAGGGGCCTGGGCCGATTCCGAAACGTCGCCCATCATGACGACGGGCATCTCGGGAGCGACCGCTCGAATCGCAGCGAGCAATTCGAACGCGGTGGGTCGCTCCTGCAGGCCGGAGATCTGCATGCTGAGAAACGCCAGATCGCAGGGAGTGCGGTCGAGGGTGTCGATCGCAGCCTTCTTCGAAGAGGCCAGCCTGGCGCCGATGCCTTTGCGAGCCAGGAGTTCCAGCAGGAGTCGGACGGTTTGCGGATCGTTGTCCACGATCAGGACCGTCGTCATATCGCTGCGCTGTCGCATTCTGCCCCTGCCTTGGTTGTCGGTCTTGCTCACGTTCGATGTCTCCCGCATATGCTCTTGGGACGGTGTCTTAGGACGGGGGCCTCTCCTTACAGTTGAGGAGATGCCGTCGTCTGCTCCGGCCGGCTCTTCTGATACCAGGCGAGAAGTCGCCCGTGAGCTTTTGCCAACTCCGTCCACGGCGAGCCCGGATACTCGGAGACGAGCTTCATATAGGTCTCCTGGGCCTTGGCTGTATCGGTCTCGCGCAGGCAGTTGCCGAGCTGAAAGAGGATCCACGCTCGATCCGCATCGTAGGTCGAATCCGTACGGCGTAAGCCGTCCAATGCCTTGGCGTAGAAGGGCGCGGCCTCCGTAGCCCGTCCACTGAGGAACAGCAGTTCGGCCATTTCGAGCGGATCGCGGACTTGGTCGGGATTCTGCTGCACGAAGTCGAGCGTCTTCTGCATCCTGGTGGGCCGCGCGACGACGGAAACGGCGTTGCCCGATGCGGCAGTCTGCAGCCCAATCGATTCGGATACGTTCATTGTCGCGGTCTGTGCCTCTGGCTCCTCCTCGAGCGACGCCGATTCAGCCGGCGCCGTGAAGGTTGGCCCCGGGTCCCTGTCCGCAAACCTCACGGATCGAACCTGCCGAACGATACGCTTGAGGGCCAGACTGGCCTCGATGTCTGTTGTGTCCTTCGGCGCCGCGACCCGGCTCGTCCAGAGATTTCGCGACAGGGCGTCTTGATCGACGCCCGTCTGCAGCGATTTGGCTTGTTCTGCCGTGCGGCTCATGAGTTTGGCCAGCGAGATGGCCTTTGGGGACGTCTCCGCAACCGGGTCGGATTCGACGGCCTGGCCGACGGAGCAGGGGTCGCCGACTCTTGCATTCGCGTGCGGCGATGCCGGGCTCTGCTTTTTCGCTGAAGGCCTGGCTGAATCGGCCGCCGGCAACGCCGTCACACAGACCAGCACAGACACGATTGTACACGCTTTGGTCAGAGGTGAATTCCACGCGATGGTGCTCATCGGCTCTTGTCCTTATCTATTCTGTTGCCTGTTGTCATTGGGTGACCTTCACGTCCGGGGAGGTCCGGACGAGGTTCGGATCCGTCACGTCGCCATTTCGATCCAGCATCGCGGCCATGGCGCGGTCGTACTGGCCCTGCTTGCGATACGCCTCGGCGAGCAGGTTCAAGACCGGAGGTTTCTCCGCGGCCGAGGCGTGCTCCAGCAACTGCGAACACACCGAAACCGCCTGGCTCGCCTGTCCGAGACGCAGGCACGTTCGGGCAAGCTCCCGGCCGATTTGCTGGGCCAGCGGTCCCGGGCCCACCAGTGCGAACGCGTCGCTCAGGGTCTTGCGGGCTGCTTCGATCTCGTCGTTGTTGATGTAGCAGGCCGCCAGCTCGATCGCGACGGCGCCCTTGAGCTCCGGACTCGGCAGGAACTGTCCTTTTTCCTCGAGCAACGCGATGGCCTTGTTCACCAGGCCGATGGAGCGGAGCACTTGCACTCGCAACAGGAGCAGCTCAATGCTCTCCTGCTGGGAGAGCTGCCATCCGGCCGTGCTTTCGATCGTTTGCAGCGCCTCCACCAACTGCCCCTGCTCGATATACGCCTTGACGAGCACTGCGACGACTTCCACATACTGTTGACGCGACAGGTCGCCGTTGATGGCCAGGTTCAACGCGACGTGGGCCTGCTGCGGCTTGTGCAGGGCGAGATAGGCTTTTCCGAGCAACAGACACGCGGTGTGAAACTCCGGGCGGTTCTGGTCTCGGACAAGGGTGACATAACGATTGAGCCATCGGGCTGTTTCCTCGTGGTTGCCCATCTTGGAAGAACACAAGCCGGTGCCCAGGGCCGAAGCGGCCTGGGATTCGGCCGACAATCCGAGGTTGTAGACCCTCTGATACAGGCCCGCGGCCTCCTCGAACAGACCGGCCTTCATCGTCGCGTCGGCCAGGTGCCGGTAGGCTGTGTCCGCCAGATCGGTCTCGGGATACACTTCCACGAGTTGCTTGAGATCCGCGTGTGCCCCGACGTAGTCCCGCAGTCTTACTCTCAATCTGCCCGATTCCAGCAGTGCGTACGGGGCCAGTGCGTGTTTGGGAAATCGGTTCGCGACGAGTTTGTACTCGCTGATCGCTTCGTCGAGCTGGCCGCCGACGGTTTGAAGCATCGCTACGGCGAAGTGTCCGTTGGGCGCTCGCTGGTCGGTGTCCGCTGCCAGCAGGAAACGTTGCCAGAGGGAGATCGACTCGTCGGCCAGGAATTTCGTGTGCTCGGACAGCGAGGAGTAGGAAGTCGGATCGCGTACCGTGATATTGCTCCCGCCGCTATCGAGCTGGGCGAGCAGGCCGACGCTGCCAGCGGCAATCGTGCTCACCTGTTGGACCGTTGCGGAGGGCAGGTAGAGATAGACAGGTCGCTTGCGGATGTTCTCCTCGGCGGCGGCCGCCTGTCCGCCATCCGCCCATCGCAGGTTCAGTCCGGCATTCGAAGCGAACCGCGCCAGCAACTCCTCGATGGAGGCCCCGTTGCAGACCACCGACCACTGGCCTGCGACGGCCGCGACGTGGATCTGGGGGCTGAGGGCCGCTTCGTCGAGTTTCTCGGATCCGGAGGCCAGGAAGATACGCAACTGGGGTTCGTCCATCTCGACGAATGGATCGACGTTGGGATGTCGGCCCCACAAGGCTGCCGGCAGGTTGGCGTCCGCGTCACTGAGAGACAACAGGTTCCGGGACATTGCCTCGGCGATGAGGAACCCGCATTGTTGCTGAACGGCCGAGACCCACTTGGCGTCGATGTCCGCCACGCCGATCAAACTGATTGTCTGATACGCCCTGGCGGCGGCCTCGAGATACCGTTTTCGCTCGATCAGCATGACGCTCTGATTGTATCGGGCCAGTGCCCGGAGGATCGGCAGGCGGCTCAGAGAAACCGTTCTGAACAGCGTATCGGCCTGCGTGGCGTCTCCGCTCCTGTTGCTGCACATCGCCATGCGCAGGACCAGGAAGTCTCGTAGCGAACGATTCTCTTCGGCGGCGCCCAGCCGTCGATGGAGCTTGTCGTAGGAGACGAAGGCGTGTTCGTATTCACGGTTCTCGTACAGCTTGTTGGCCAACTGCAGGGACAGAGGTTCCGGGCTGGGGATGCTCGGCTCGATCGCCTCCAAAGGTTCGGTCTCGCGGGGCGAAGTCGTACCCAGCCGGGGACCATCGCCTTTTGCGTCCCAGGTCCGGGACGCCGGCTGCCGCGACCCGGTCGCAGACGGACTGCGGGGCAAAGACAGCTCGGCCCTCGGTCCCGGAGAGGGCGCCGCTCGCGTCCCGTTGCGGTGTCCCATGCGGGACACCACCGTATAGGCGAGCGTCGCCGAGATCACGATGATCCCGGCCACCAGGATCTTCTGCACGCTCGACAGGCGGTCCAGGTGCAGAGGCACTTGGCTCGGATGCAGCGGGATCGGGGGCAGTGTGGCGGGACGAGGTATCCGATCTTCCAACGTCTCGGTCGCAAAGGACTCCGCCGTGAACCCGGCCAGCGAGGAAAAGACGTCGCCGGCGTCCGGCTGCTCTGCCGGCGGCACGCCGAATAAATCGCCGTCGGACGGCATCTGCGGCTGCCCTTCGTTCTCGCGATCCTGGTTTTTCTTCTTCTTGAACATTCGGTAGTCGGTGTCCCTGGGACGCCCATTCACAAGGTCCGGCGCCGTGCGGGTTCGACGAGCACGGCCCAGAATCCGCTCTTTCTTTAGCAAGAATCGTGCCAGATGTGTTCATTCGGCCGGGCAGGATCAGAACCGTCGAACGCGCGGCGAAAAGACCTCCTCGTAGTTCTCCGGCCGGATGTCCCCTCTCGGTCATCGTGTCAGGATTCTATACGTTCCGGCGGATTTTCTGACACGCTCCCGCCCGGCCAGCCGGTATCGGGATTTCGACCCTGCGCGAGATGCGACAGAGGAACTCGGGGCTCTGTGAGCGAGCCATAATGCGGGATTACGGTGTTCCTGCGACGAGCTGCCAGGCGAGAGGTTCAGTCAACCGACGCCGACGGATATCGCTTCGGAAGATTCCGAGACCGCGATTTCAGCCTCGTCAGCCGCGAGGTTGTCCTTGCGGAGATTGTATTGCTTGACTTTGGCGTACAGCGTGGCGCGGGTGATTCCCAACAACGCGGCGGCCTGCGTCTTCTGCCAGCCTGTCTCGTGCAGCGCGCGGGCGATCAACTCTCGCTCCGCCTTCTCCAGGGAGAAATTCCGTATCCGCCCCTCGGCCGCCTGGCTCGGGGACTCCGGATAGTCGAAGGGATCGATGACGATGCTGGACAGGCCGATTTTATCGGTGGTTTCGAACAGGATCGCTCGCTCGATGACGTTCCGCAGCTCCCGCACGTTGCCCGGCCAGTCGTGCCGGCAGAGGGCTTCGAGCGCGAGTTTCGTGATGGATGTGACGGGCGCCGACCGGTGGGCACAGATGTTCGAAGTTCTCAGGAAGTACTGCGCCAGCAGTTGGATATCCTGCCTTCGCTCCGGCGACCGCAACGGCGCCAGGACGATGGGACAGATGTTCAGGCGGTAATAGAGGTCCTGGCGGAATCGTTTTTCCCGGACCTCCTTCTTGAGGTCGCGATTGCTTGATGCGATGACGGTCGCTCTGCACTCGATGTTCTTGAGACCGCCGACCTTGCGGAACACCCGCTCCTGGAGGACTCGCAGCAGCTTGGCCTGGAGATCGAGCGGCATTTCACTGATCTCATCGAGAAAGATCGTTCCGTCGCCGGCCAGCTCGAGCAGCCCGGTCTTGTCCCGGTCGGCGCCGGTGAACGAACCTTTGACGTGCCCGAACAATTCGCTCTCCAGCAGGTTGGCGGTGAGGGCCGCACAATTGACCGCGACGAACGGGGCGCCTGGATGTCTCAACCTGTGTACGGCCTGGGCTGCGACTTCCTTGCCTGTGCCGGTGTCGCCCACGATGAGGATCGGATTGCAGCGACTGGCCGCGACCAACTTGATGATGTGGAGTGTCCTGGCGATCGCCGGACTGCGGCCCGCCATCTTCACCGCAGCGGCGGTTTCATCATGGAAAAACGCGGCGCCGTCCTGTTCCGCGGCGGTTTGATTCTGTGCGTCCTCGACCATGGCGGTCACGATGTCGCGCAGCTTGGCGCCGTCGCGGTCCGCCGCCGGACAGACGAGAACGCCGGCTTGCCTGTATTCGCTGTCTGCAAAAGAGTTGTCGTCGGGAGGAATGACCACAGCCAGAGGGGCCGATTGCGCATCCGATGAGGCGTTCTTGAGACAGGCCCGCAGATAGGCGGGGGGGAAGGCTCCCTCGAAAACCACGAGGCTTGGAGACACGGCAGAAACGATCTCTTCCGCTTCGGGCAGATCGTCGGCGGCAAACACCTCGCGCGCCAGCTCGTGCGCGACGGCGTGGATCCGCGGCTTCTTACTGACGACTACAATCCTTCGTACCAGACTCATATCCCCTCGACTCATCCATTTCCCGACGATCGTCCATCAGCCTCGATGGAGATACCCCCCACATCGACCGGCAGTCCGTGACATCTTTAATCTTTATTGGACGCGTTCGGCCGGTTGTACCGGAAACAATGTCACTCCGTGATGCCTCCGTTTTCTTTTATGGGACGGTCCGAAAACGGCCCGATGATCGGACGTGAACAGGGGAGTTCCACAGGAATTGGATCGGGGTTCTTATGGGACGCGTCGATGTCACTGGGGTGGCGACAGGCCGTGCGGTCGTTGCGGGAACGATGCGACTGGAATTCGGAAAAATCTTCTGCCCAGGGGGAAGATTCTTCCTTGTCGCGCATCCTGTGCGTGCGAATGCGACGGGCGCCCTCAGGGCGGGTCGGCCGGTGCATCAGTAGCTCCGCACGGGTGTGCGAGGTTTTCTGTGTCGTGATTTTTGCAGCAGCCGCTTGCTGGCACGCCGGTTGCTACGTTGCTTTTGTCGGAGTGTCGCATGCGTCGTCGTGCGGCGGACCCCGGCGTGCCTGTGAAAACGAAAACAAGGAGTGCGGACAGATGAGCACCGTATCATCGATCTCGTCGGCCAGTGACATCCAGATGGATTACATGACGCTTCTGGTGACGCAACTGCAGAACCAGAATCCGTTGGATCCGATGGACAACCAGGAGATGGCGTCTCAGTTGGCGCAGTTCAACCAGCTCCAGCAGTTGGAGACGCTGAACGCGTCGTTCAGCGGCGCACTGGATCTCGCTCAGCGCAACTACGCCGGTTCGCTGATCGGTAAGGAAGTCTCCTTCAACGCGACTCTCGAAGACGACACGGTCGCGATGGTCACCGGCGAAGTCACCAAAGCCACCCTCGGAGATGGCGACGAGATCGTTCTCACCGTAGGAGATCGGACAGTCAATCTGTCGGATGTCCTGTCGATTCGGGGTTGACAGGACATTCGCAGGGTCCAATAAAAAGGAGAGCCAGTTTATGTCATACGCGTTGTCTTCAGGTGTTGCGGGGATGCAGGCGCATCAGCAGATGCTGGACGTCGCAGGAAACAACCTGGCGAACGTCAATACGACGGGGTTCAAGTCCAGCCGGACGAATTTCAGCGAGCTGCTCAGTCAGACCTTGTCGGAGGCGTCCCAGCCAACTCAGAACGTCGGTGGAACGAATCCCAAGCAGATGGGCAGCGGCGTCGCCGTGTCGAGCATTACCCCGGATATGACCCAGGGCAGCATCGTCGATAGCGGCAACGCCACGGACATGGCCATCGACGGTGAAGGCTACTTCGTCGTCAGCAACGGCGAGCAGCTCTTGTACACGCGGGCCGGCGCATTCAGCGTGGATGCGAACAGTTACCTGGTTGACTCCGCGACGGGGTACCGGGTTCAGCGCATCGGCGTGACCGGCGAGGCGGATGGATTCCAGATCTCGGACGACAGCAGCATCCAGATTCCCTACGATGTTGCGCTGCCGGCCCAGGCCACGTCTGAGATCACGTTCACCGGCAACCTCAGTTCCGACGCCACGGGCGTCGAGGCCGCCCAGGTGCTGTCGTCGAACGTAACGTACACGCGATCCGGCGACGATGCCTCGGCGACCACCGTGATTGGCCAGCTTGACCAATTTACAGGCGGCTCGGGCACGAACGGCGAGTTGGGGGCGGCACAGACGGGGACCATCACGATTTCCGGATACAACCGGGACGGCAGCGATCTGAGTTCCGGCCTGACGTTTACGATCAACAGTGCGACGACGATGGGCGATCTGATCGACCATCTCAACAACAACGTTCTGACCGATGCGACGGCATCGCTGGCCAACGGCAAGATCATCATCACCGACGACGAGACGGGCTACAGCCGCTCGGACATCTCGATGTCCTACTCGGGGGCCGGTTCCCTGGAGACTCCATCCTACTTCGAACTGGTCTCCGTCGGAGGTGATGAGGTGCAGCCCGCGAACATTGCGGTCTACGATTCGCAGGGTGGAAAGCATGTCCTGTCGGCGGCCCTGGTGCGCACGGATGGCACGAATACGTGGGACATCGTCTTGACGTCCATCACGGGCTCGGTGCTGGAGCTCAATCCGGAGAATCGTCGAGTCTTGGGATTGACGTTCGATGCCCAGACGGGGGCCTACTCGGGAATCACGGGCGGCGGGACCGGCGAGTTTTCCGTTACTTTTGAGCACGATCCCGACCATCCTCAGACCATCGAGTTGGATTTCGGGACCACCGGCTCCTTCGATGGGTTGACCCAGTTCGCGGGGAACTCGACGGCTGTGGCGCGAGAACAGGACGGGTATGAATCCGGAAGTCTGTCCTCGGTGTCCGTGAGCGGCGATGGCGTTCTGGTCGGGTCCTTCACGAACGGCGTGAAGAAGGATCTGGCGGCCATATCGCTGGCCCTGTTCCGGAACCCGTCGGGGCTCGAGAGCGCGGGCAGCGGCTATTTCACCGCGTCGGCGAACTCCGGTACGGCGGTGATCACTCAGGCGACCAGCGGGGGCGCCGGCTCGATTCAGGGCTACGCTCTGGAGAAGTCCAACGCGGACATCGCCAATGAATTCGTGAGTCTGATCGAAGCGCAAAACGGTTACCAGGCGAATGCCCGAACCATCACCGTCGCGAACGAAATCCTCCAGGAGCTGGTGAACCTCATTCGGTAGGAAGACGTTGGGAGCATCATGCAGGGAACTGAACAAATCTTGCTGCAACTGACGGCCCTGGAGCGGTGGGAAGCCGCCCGCCAAATGGGCAGTGGGCGCTCGCCCATACATGGGACGTTGCTGGCCGTTGTCCTGCTGGTCGTGCTGGTCGTGCTGTTGATCTGGGTAAGCTATTCGCGATGGGCGCAGAACCGAAGCCGGACACGCGAGGTCTTCACAGAGAACGCATTGCGGCGGGGGCTTGGAACGCGGGACCGCCAGATTCTGCTGGCGGTCGTGCTGAGAAGTGGATTGCGGCGGACCCAGGACGTATTCACCGCCGTCGATGCCTTCGATCGGGGCGCGATCAAGCTGCTGACCGAGTTCTCTCGGACTCGCACGACGCAGGAAAACGAGCACCTTCGCATGGAAATCGGCCGGCTGCGAGAGAAACTGGGCTTCCAGATCGCCTCCGTGGGGCCCGACCTGGCGGCGCTCGGGCTGGCCGGCAGCCGCGACATTGCTGTGGGCAAGATCATCGAGCTGACCCGTACCCGGCCGGCGGACGCCCTCGTGATTCGTGGCGAAGTCGTGAGGAACGATGAAATCGAATTTGCCGTGAAACTGGCATCGCCAATCGAAGGCCGAGTCGGCGACTGCTGGCTGGCCCGGCATTACACGGGCCTGTCCGCATGGGAGTTCGACACCTCGACCGTCAGTTGCGATGGGACGCGCCTGATTCTCAATCACTGTGAAAAGGTGCAATCCACGAACCGTCGGCGGTTCCCTCGCGTTCCGGTTTGCGGCCATGCCCTGGTCGCCTATCTGCCGTTCAGACAGACGCGTCCGTCCCGGTCGGCGATAGGGACCCTCACCGGGACGGCGTCGCGGGCCGCTGGAAGTGTTCCGACCAACGAGGCGCCGGTGTTTGCGAGGGGGCGGATCACGGAATTGGCGGGGCCGGGCTTGCGGATCGAAACCTCCTTGCAGATGCACCCGGGCGACAGGGTCCTTGTGGTGTTCACGTTCGATCAGAACGTCCCCGAAGTCCCCGGCGGATGGGGCACCGTCTCGGGCATTGGTCGGGTGCGGCACTGCCGGGGCGAGGGACCCGAGAGATCCGTTGCGATCGAGCTGACGGGTTTGAGCGATGCGGAGATCGACGAATTGGCGTACATCACCGCGGCGATGGCGTCCCGCGAAGACGAGTATGGTGCGCAGGGCCAAACAAGAAACGTGGGGACGTCCACGCCGGTCGTGGTTGCCGCCAGGAGCGCGACGTAGCCATAGGAGTCTGACGTGACGGATTTCGGAGCACAAGTCGGCGCGAGTCTGAATGCCCTGACCAGGGAATTCGACATTATTGCGCACAATATGGCAAACGTCAGCACGGCAGGCTTCAAACGCCGGTGCAACAGTTTCACGGAGGTGCTTGCGGCCCAGGAGGCGGGCCAGGAACCGGGTGAAGAAGGGGAGTCCCAGGGGCTCTTCGACTTTTCCCAGGGCACTCTGATGCAGACGGATCGTTCGCTCGATCTGGCGTTGCATGGAGAGGGGTTCTTTGTGATCGAGACGCCGGAAGGTCCGGTGTACACCCGACACGGGATCTTCAGCACGAATCAGAACGGGCAGGTCGTGGATATGTCGGGCCGCATCGTCGCCGGGACGTCGGGCCCGTTGATCATCCCTCCCAATGTGCCGGTCGCGGATGTCCGCGTCACCGACGACGGGCAGGTTCTTGCAGGACAGGGTTCGATCGGCAAGTTGCGCATCGTGGACTTCCCCACTGCGCGGGACAAACTCCTGCCTGTGGGGGAGAGTTGTTTCGTGGCGCCGGAGGAGCTGGAGCCGGAGGAGGCTGCGAAGGTGGTCGTGAAACAGGGCTATCAGGAGGCGTCCAACGTCAAGCTCGTCGACGAGATGGTGAACATGATCCTCGTCTCCAGGATGTACGAGGCCAACATGAGGCTGGTTTCTGTGAAACGGGATTCGACGAGCGCCGCAATGGGGGTAGCCATGGGATGAAGAGGAACGTGGAACGACGATTGACGATGCAGAGATTATGGATGCGGACGACTGTCGAGTTGAGCCGGCCCTTTGAAATCCATGGAGACAGCTTATGATGCGAGCGTTTTCCGCCTCGGCCACAGGAATGATGGCCCAGGAAATGCTGGTGAATGTGATCGCCAACAACTTGGCGAACGTGAACACGACAGGCTTCAAACGCAGCCAGGTCGAATTCCAGGACCTGCTCTACACGAAGCAGCGGGAGGCCGGCGCGGAGGTGGCGTCCGGGGTTTACGCGCCGACCGGCATGGAAGTCGGAACCGGCGTGCGGGTCTCCTCCACAACGCGGGTCTTCACCGTGGGAGACTTCAACAACACCGGGCGCAACCTCGACGTCGCCATCCGCGGCGACGGGTTCTTCCAGGTGACCATGCCGGACGGCGACGTTCGATATACACGGGACGGATCGCTCCTGGTCAACGCCGAGGGGCAGCTCGTCACCGCGGCCGGCTACCAACTGGAGCCGGCGATCTCCATTCCGACGAACGCCACCTCGATCGAGATTGCCGCCGATGGCGGGGTTAACGTCACGGATCCGGAGGGCGTCACGTCCGTGGTCGGCACCATTCAGTTGGCTCGCTTCTCCAATCCGTCCGGCCTCGCCAGCCAGGGGGACAACCTCTACGCCACCACGGAAGCCAGCGGCGCCGCTGTGATTGGAACTGCAGGGCAGGACGGCCTCGGAGAGATCCAGTCCGGCTTTCTGGAGAAATCCAACGTCCAGATGGTGACCGAGCTGGTGAACCTGATCACCGCGCAGCGAGCGTACGAAATCAACTCGCGTGCGATCAAAGCGGGCGATGAAATGCTCCAGAACACGAACAACATCTTCTGACGGGAACAGATCATGGGTTTCAGGCTCTTTCAGATTGTGCTGCTTGTCGTCGCGGCGTTGCCGGCGGGCTCGCTCGTCGCCGTGGAAACGGGGAACGTCGCCGACGTCGCGGCCTGTCCTTTGCAGGTGCACCTGCCCCGTGAAATCACCGTCAAAGACGGACGGCTGACCTTGGGGCAGATCAGTGTGCTGCGCGGCGACTCGTCGCTTGTGGCCGCGGCTGCCAAGGTTGCCCTGGGCCAACTCTCAATGCCGGGGCAGAGGGCCGTGCTGGATCGGCCGACGATCCTGAGCCGGTTGGCCTCGCACGGCATCGTCGGCGAGCAGGTCCGGATGACCGGCGCCGATGCCGTCGCAGTTCGCCGCTTTCACAGAAGCATCGATTCGGAAGAGTTCGTCGAGGTTGGACGCACCTTCCTCCGGCAGCATCCGCCGGCTCCCATGATCTGCGAGGTGATCGCTTCCACGACGCCCAAAGACCTGGTTCTTTCCGAGGATGTGAACGACCTGCAGGTCGTGCCGCGATATGTCAAGAGCGGGGCACGCGGTCACGTTGCCGTCCAGATCGCGATCACGGCCGACGGCAAGGAGATCGGCATACGAAACGTTCTGTTCCGATTGAAATACCAATGCCGGCGGGTCGTGACCGCCCGAGAGATCGCCGAGGGGACGGTGCTCACTCCGGAGGACGTGAAGATCGAGACAGTGGCTTCCGATCGCCCTGAGCCGGCGGATTGGAAGCCGCCCTACGGTCTGGTCGTCGCTCGGAATCTGCCGGAGAACATGGAGTTGCAGGCGGACATGGTGAACAGGGCGCAGTCGCCCGTTGTGATCCGGCGCAATGAGGCTGTTGTGATCCGGCTCGAACGGCCAGGATTGCTCGTCACGGCGGTTGGCACGGTTCTGCAGGAAGGCCGGACCGGCGAGTATGTGAAGGTGCGAAACGCCGATTCCAGCCGGGTGATCGTGTGCAAGGTGAACGCGGATGGAAGCGTCGAGCCGATACTATAGAACCACCGTTTTTCGGTTTGCCGCGGCATGCGGCGGACCCAAGGAGTGCATATGAGCAGGGAGACCATGCAGATAAGTGCGGCACTGATCCTGGCGCTGTTCTTGGGAGAGTGCGTTCAGGCCGGATCGATCTGGGCCAAGCGGGACAAGAACATGCAGACGATGTACACCGACGACGTTGCCCGCGGCATCGGAGACGTTCTGACGATCAAGATCACCGAAGAGAGCACGGTGGATAACAAGGCCAAACGCGACCTTCAGAAACAGACGGCCCGGTCGAGCGATTTCGACGGGGAACTGAACATCGACCACATCCTGCCGAGCATTCCGGGCTTCACGATGGACGCGGCATCGAACAACACGCTCACGGGCAAGGCGGACTATAAGGACGAGCGCAGCTTCGAGGATCGCGTCAGCGTCGTCGTGCTGGACGTCCTGCCGAACGGGAATCTCGTCGTCACCGGCACGCGGGACCGCAACATCGCGGGCGATATCCAAACGATCGAGGTCAGCGGCATCGTCCGACCGAGTGACATCTCGTTCGATAATACGGTCAAGAGCGAACAAGTCGCCAACTTCCGTATTGTCACGAAGAACAACGGCGTCTCCGCCGCGTTCACCCGGCCGGGCATGTTCGGCCGGCTCTTTGACATTCTCTGGCCCTGGTGATCGAGTGGGGGAGGAATTCGATCCCCCGTCCTGGACCTGAGATCAGGAGGTTTCTCGTGGAGAGAACATTGTCAAACAAGCATGCATTGAGTCTCGTTGTCGGGATGTTGCTGTCTTTGGGATTCAGCGGCGTCGCTCGTTGCGAGCGGATCAAGGACATCGTCGAGATCCAAGGCATCCGCAGCAACCCGCTGACCGGCGTTGGCCTGGTGACCGGCCTGGCCGGAACGGGCGACAAAACCCTGCTGTCGCGGCAGATGCTGACGAATGTGCTGCGCGATTCGGGTCTGGTCCTGTCTCCCTCGGATCTGACGGGCGAAAACACGGCGGTGGTGATGGTTACAGCCGAGCTGGGTCCATTCGACCGCGAGGGGATGAGGATTGATGTCGATGTCTCGGCTCTCGGCGACGCGAAGACTCTCCAGGGGGCGATTCTGCTGCCGACGCCGCTGCGGGGGCTCGATGGCCAGGTCTATGCAGTGGCCGAGGGCGGCGTATCCCTCGGCGGCTGGACCGCCACCGGCAACCAGGCCTCCATCTCGAAGAACCACCCGACCGTCGGCCGCATCCCGGACGGCGCCCTTGTCGAACGATCGGAACTGGCTATATTCGTCGAGCAGGCGGCCGGCTTGCGATATCTGACGCTCAACCTCCGCAACAGCGATTTTACCACTGCGCAGCGCGTCAGCGAGGCGGTCAACAAAGCCTATCCGGGAGTTGCGATCGTGCTGGATGCCGGCGCGATTCGCGTGGGCATTCCGCCTGAGACCACGGCGGAAGGCATCATTCCCTTCATCGATGAAATCACGCTCAAAGAGGTGACGGTCGATACGGTCGCCACCGTCGTGATCAACGAACGCACCGGCACGATTGTGGTCGGCGAAAACGTGGGGATCTCCTCGGTCGCCATCGCACAGGGCAGTCTGGTGGTCAAAGTGAAGGAAACGGCTCAGGTTTCGCAACCGACGACGCCGTTCACGGACGGGGCCACCACCGAGGTGATCCCCGATACGTCGCTGGACATCGAGGAACAGAGCGCTTATCTGATCCCGATGTCACGGACGGTGACGGTGTCCGAATTGGCCAAGACGCTGAATGCCATCGGCGCCTCGCCTCGCGACCTGGTTGCGATTTTCGACGCCCTCAAGAAGGCCGGGGCTCTTCAGGCAAAGCTGGTTCTCATGTAGGAACGGTCGATGAATGAAATCGAATCAATCGGAATATCAGGCTCCCTGCCTCTGACCGAGATCCCGGGGCGGACCGCGTGCAGCGTGTCGATCCGCTCTGGTCAGGGGACGCAGGCTGGCGGCGAGGTGCGGACCGGGGACAGCGATCCGGCCGCCGCACGCCGGCGCGATCTCCAGGAGCAGCAGATCGGAAAGGATTTCGAGTCCGTCCTGTTGAGCAAGGTCTTCGAGCAGGTGCAGGCTTCGATTCAGGACAGCGGCTTCGATGAAGAGGACGGGGGCGCCCAGCAGGTTCGGGGATTGTTCTGGTACTACCTGGCCCAGGATGTCTCGGAGAAGGGCGGTTTCGGGCTCTGGAAGGATGTCTACCAACAGATCAAGCAGATGGAAGACGCAGGCGACCCCGCGGGGTCCGTTGACGAGGAATTGTAGCGATGGCATTGCCGAAGACGAAGAGAGGCTCGCAGTTCGTGGAGCCCCGTGTGGATATCCAGACGCAGGTGACGGCCTTGCTGGACGTGCTCGACGAGGACCTCCGGCACGTCGAAGACACTCTTGTCCGGCTGGATACGCTCCGGGAGCTGCTCATCAAGCGGGATCACGATGCGCTCGAGAAACTGCTGGTCGAGACACGCAAGCAAAGCGAGAACTACGTCGCCACAGAACTCCGGCGGCAGGGTGTTCGCCGGGATCTGGCAAAGGAACTCGGGTGGACAGAAAGGGATCTGACCGTGACAAAGCTGTTGCCGCACGTGGCGGAGCCTCTGGCGGGCGCGTTGACCGAGCGGCAGACGAGACTGAAAGCCTTGATCTCCCGATTGAAGCGAGAGCATACTCTCACCGCGATGCTGATCCTCGACTGCAGGAGATTCAATCGCTCCCTGCTGGATGTATTCCTGGGACCTGCGGCCAAGACGGGCGCGGTGTACAGTCCCACCGGGTCCGTGAGGCCGCCGACTGGCACGGCGCTGCTGAACATGCAGTTCTGAGAAAGGTCATGGGCGGATGGATTCCCGCCGGATCGGAATGGAAGAATGTCGGATTACACCATAGGGTTGACAGGACTGACCGCGGCCGCCACCGCTCTGGAGATCGTCGGGAACAACGTCTCCAATGCCTCGACGGACGGGTACCATCGCCAGCGGGTGGAACTCACCCCCTCCTCGTATGGCAAGGCGGGAAGCGTTGCCGTCGGCGCGGGAGTGGACGTGGCGGGGGTGACTCGTCTGCTGGATAAACTCCTTGAAGATGAGATTCTGAGCCAGCAGTCCTCCTATGGGCAGATCAGCCAGGAACTGTCTGTGATGACCACCGTGGAGACTACGTTTGGCGAGTTTGCGGAAGACAGCGGGCTGAACGCCACGATCGACGAGTTTTTCAGCGCCCTGGAGGGATTGGCGGCTCATCCGATGGAGAGCGTGTACCGCAGCGACGTGGTCAGTGCGGCGGAGGTGATGTGCAGCGAATTCCAGCGGCTGGGCACCTCCGTGGCGGAACTGCAGAGCCAGATTGTGCTGGAAGCCCGAAACATCGGCGATTCGATCAACTCGCTCGTCTCGCAGATCGCCGAGTTGAACGGGCGGATCCAGAATATCGAGGTCACCGGGGCGCAGGCAAATAACCTTCGCGATCAGCGAGACCAACTGATCTCCCAACTGGCCGAGTTTGTGACTGTCGAGACGCAGGGGCGGGAGCACGGCATCGTCGATGTCTCCATCGGCGGACTGCCCGCGGTTTCGGGAACACTGTCTCTCGATCTCTTCGTGGGCCTCATGGACGATGGGACGCTGGACGTCTCCCCGGCGGCCAGCCAGGGACGGACCCTCGATGTGGAGGGAGGGGAACTTGGGGGATTGTTGCGGTTGAACAATGAGCTGCTCGATGACGTTGGGAACGAACTGGACAAACTGGCCAAGGCGATCATCGACAACGTGAATCGGTACCAGGTCCAGGGCCTGGGCGAAGACGGATCGTTCACGGAACTGACCGGCTGGGGCGTCGGCGATGGGACGCTGTCGTCGCTCAGCTCGGAGGTGACGGATGGGTCGTTCTACATCCGCTTGACGGACACCATGACCGGCGAAATCGAGCGTTACGAGATCGAGGTGAACGCCTCGGGGTCGCCGCCGGATACGGTCGAATCGATTGCGGCCAAAATCAACGCAATATCCGGTCTCAGCGCCTCGGTCATTTCCTCGCAACTGCACATTGTGTCCGAACAGAACCACCTGTTCGATTTTATGCCGGCGGTCCTGCCCGAGCCTACGAACACCAGCTTCAGTGCGGCGTCTCCTGCGACGGTGTCCGTCTCGGGCGTCTACACGGGGGATGAAAGCGGCACGCTCATTTTTACGGCTGTGGGTACGGGGACGGTTGGCAATGGGATCTTGCGGCTGAACGTGACCGATGCAGACGGGAATCTCGTCAGCACGTTGAATATCGGGGAGGGATATGCCGCCGGCGACTCGCTGGATTTGGGCAACGGGATCCAGATCGAGGTGAGTACGGGGCAATTCAACGACGGAGACAGTTGTGAAATCGAGGTCCTTGCCTCCTCGGACACCTCCGGTTTTTGGGCGGCGGTTGGGATGAACACCTTCTTCTCCGGGGCCAGTGCTTCGGAAATGCAGGTTTGCGGCGATATCTCCGAGTCGCCGGATCGGGTCGCCACCTGCTACGGCGCCGATCTGACGGACAACACGGCGGCTCTGCGCCTGGCGGGCGTGCAGAACGAGGAGGTGAATGGCCTCGCCGGGATGACCGTGAATGAATACTACCAGCGTCTCGTGACCGGTGTCGGTCAGGAGGTGGCTCTACTGGAATCTCGCCAGGCGAATGTCGAAGCCATGTTGCAGAACCTGGAAAACCAGAGGGACGGAACCAGCGGGGTCAATGTGAACGACGAGGCCGCGCAGTTGATGGTCTTCCAGCAGATGTATCAGGCGATGGCGGAGTACATGAGCACGCTCCAGACCACGATGGACACGCTGATGAATATGATTTGAGAGGCGTATATGAGTGGATCGCTCACGAGCATATACAACAATGTCAGTTATGCCCTGAATCTGCAATCCGTGGCGATGACGCTGCTGCAGGAACAGGCGTCGAGCGGAAACCGGGTCAATCGGGCGTCCGACAGCCCGTCGGAGGCGTATCGGATCCTGGGATTGAATTCCCAGGAGCGATCCTTGTCGGATTACCAGGGAACCGTCTCCGAGCTGATCGGCAACCTGGAGATCTCCTCGACGATCATCGCCGACATGTCGTCCGAACTGGCGTCCGTCGAGACGCTTCTGACGCAGATCGTCGGCGGCGTTTACGACGAGGAGGGGCAAAGACGCATCGCCGAAAAGATAAACAGCGCCCTCGAGCAATTGGTCTCGCTGGCGAATACCCGGCACGCGAGTCAGTACCTGTTCGGCGGCGCCGACACGAGCAAGGCGCCCTACGAGATCATCCGCGACGACGGGCAGATCACCGATGTCATCTACCAGGGGAGCGATACGTCGCGCAGCATCAACGTGTCGTCCGGCTTGGCGATCGAGACGTACCAGATCGGGGACAAGGTTTTTCATTCGAACGACCGCGAAATCCCCGTCTTTCTCGGCCACACGGGCGCGGCGGCGGGGACTGGAACGTCCACCGTGGAAGGGAATGCCTGGTTGACGGTGGACCATGATGGCACAAACTACCGCGTTTCCATCGATGACGGCGCCACATTCACGACGGTTCCCGTCGGCGGGGACGCCAACTTGGCCGTGACGGATTCCCGCACGGGCAAAGTTCTCTATGTCGATACGACCGCTCTTACCGCCACCGGCGTCGAGTTGGTCCGTGTGGGGGGAACCTATGATGTTTTCCATACGCTGATCAGTTTGCGGGACATCCTCCTGAATGAGCGAGGACTGACGACTCAGGAAGTGATCGATTACGCGAGCGAATGTGTTGCGGCGGTGGACGAGGTCTACAACCTGCTGCTCCAGGCCGAGGTCGCTGTCGGGTCGAAGATCGGCTTCCTGGAAACGCTCAGCGACAATCTCGAAGACATGGAGTACGACACCAAAGACGAGACGACGCGATTGCAGGAGGCGGATATCGCCCAGATCACCATCGACCTGGCCCGTCTCGAAGTGCTCTACCAGATGTCTCTTTCTGTGGCGGGCCAGCTCTTGAGCACGTCCCTGCTGGATTACATCCAATGATTTTCCGGTTGTTGCCCCGGGAGGATTGGTTTCCCCATCGTGAGAGACGTTCCCTACCTGTATGACTGGTTTGCATACGCACGTGTTCGATTTCTATCCGGCGGGTCCCCGCGAGGTCGCGAAGAAGGCATTCACGCGGGTTTGGACAGGATGGCATGCGGTTTGCAACACTGGCGGCGGATTATGACCACCCGCGGGTGATCGCAGAGAATGGAGTAGATCAGATGACAACGCAGACGGATTTGGACCACTACCAGAGGGGATTGGAACTGGCCTCGGCGGGCCGGCACCAGGAAGGGCT
>CAZDTD010000022.1:0-32327 GCA_964507995.1 uncultured Pirellulales bacterium
ATCTGATCTTGCCTTTTCGGTGACTTTCTTCTACAATGGTTGCCATGTGGAGGATTAGGAACATGACACGACACACCCTGATAGGAGCAGCCCCCCAAGAATCCATGAAAAGTCACACCAGGTGAATAATGCCCGAAGCCACAAACACGTCACATTGGCGCGACGAGCCAATCGTTCCCAAGAACTACGAGGACATTCCGAGCCTGATCAAGCTTGCACGCAAAACTCGGGACCGTATTGTCGAATTCGACTGGTTCTTCAAGCGTGGGGACTTGCTTTGTTTGCGCCGGGCCGTCTACGAATGGGGTTCCCCGGTGGTCGGACGCTACAAGTGCTTCGATGCGCGAGTGCTCGCGGCAATCAATGAGGCGATCCACGAGACCAGCACCATCTACGTGCTTACGGAACCGGCAAGCAGCCGCCTGACGGATTCTCGCGTCCTGTGTGCGGGGGATAGTGACTCATACCGGCTCCAGGGGCACGCTTCCTTCGATGTTGTCTTTGCCTACGGGAGCGCAGGCATCGCCCCCAGTCTGACAGGGAGCATGCACTTGAGTGCTACTGCGAGAACGATCTTGATCGATTCCGTAGGAATGCTGGGTTGGGACCTTCGTTGCCTTCAAGAGGAGCGTTTTCGTCCCGTTCGAAACGCACTCTACGGCTTGCCGTTAAACTATGGTCAGTACGCACTGGAATCCACCCGAGGGCCCGAGCTAAGCGTCTCCGTCGATTTTTCTGGGCCGTACAGCGCGTTTGATGAGGGTGACTGCCGCTGCCTATTCACGAAGAACAAGATGGCGAATCGGAGCGGCGTCTACCTCTGGACAATCGAGGTTGACGGCGAGGAGAGACCCTGGTATGTCGGTCAAACGCGGCGTACGTTTGCCCACCGAATGGGTGAACATATAGCCGGCTTTCTATCTGGCGAGTACTTGACGTACGATCCGGCGGCTCTGAAGACAGGCAAACACGTACTGGCCAAGGGCGCTACCAACGGGATGTGGCCCAAGACAATTCCCACCATTTTGCAAAATTACGAGAATCTGGCACCACAAATCGTCGAACTCCTTCGCCTGATGAAGTTTCACTTGGCTCCGCTGGTTGGCGATGCACACCTCTACGACCGCGTCGAAGGCGCTATTGGGCGTTACTACAAAACTCACCCGAGAGCTGAATTGAGGGATTTCTTCGGCCCTGGCATCAAGCTCCCGGCAGCGATGGCATACGACAACCCAATACGGTTGATCCTGTCGAGCGAAATGCCCTTCGCCGGCTTTCCCAGTGAGATAAGAGAGCCACAGTCAAGCGGAGATGACGGTTTCGTCGCTACTTCTTTTCCCGAGGAAGTTCGCCATTTCGTCGAGACTACGACGTGGACGTTTGCCAGAACCTATGCTGCGACATGGCCGCACGAGTACGTCGTCCGAACCCCTGAGAACGCGTCGATACTCCTCGCCCTCGCGCGACATATTTTCGAACACGGCACCGAGGAACGTTTCTACTCCCAAGTCTTCAAGTACTACCACGAGGGCGGAAAGGTCTACTGGTCCATGGACCCGACGCCGGAGGCCACAGATCTTATCAACCGTTGTGATGAAACCCAAACCTATAAAGCGAGGCTTGCGGCTGGTACTCTTCCGGACAAGCGACTGGTCAGGACCGAATCGGGTCCAGACCTACGCATTTCACAAACGTGACGAAGCTCTCGGCTGCGGCAGAATTCCGCAACATCCGTTCAATCATCAATCAACAATCATCCTTTATCAATGGCCGCGATCAGCGGCTTAGCCGATGATCTGCGGGCTTGAGGCCTTTTTTGAAGCCGCCGAAGCCGATGTTGTTCGGGTTGTACTCGCCGAGGATTGTCACGCCACTTTTGGCTGGGATTTGGGCTTCCAGACCGACGGCCCAGTAGCAGGCGTTGACCAATACCCGGCGGAAGTTCTCGTCCTTCAGGTCACCCGCGTGGCCCATCGTGGTTGTGAAGATCTTCGCGGGCTTGCCCGACTCGCCTGTGTAGGTCTTGGTCCAGGCGACCGGGAGGGGTTTCTTGTTCGTGTTGGGCTTGTCGTCCGGGTTCATCCCAGAGAGGGGCTGGCCCATGAGGACCGGCTTGCAGTCGCCGTTGAGTGTTGTCAGGCCGTAGACATCCGAGGGACCCCAGACCTTGTCCACACCCTTGAGGATCGGGCAACTCTCCAGCCCAGCGGCCGGGTAGGCGAGCGTGCTCTCTTTCTGGTGGTCGCCGTAGTGGCTGATCCACGTTTCGCCGAGGACCTGCCGACCATAACCACCCTCGAAGCCGGGCTCCTTGTTCTGCCAGCTCCATTTGGCGTAGGGGCTTTCTTTGTTCTTCTGGTAGAAGAACGGGTGCGTGGCGGTCCGCAGGGCGATGATCGGCTTGCCCGAGTTCGTGTAGTCCATAATGCACTTCATCTGCTCGTCCGGCAGCTCGCGGAAACGCGTGAACAGGACCATCAGGTCCGCCCGTTCGAGGTTTCGCAGGCCAAGGATGTTGTCCACGGTAAGCGGGTCGATCTCGCCGGTGTCCTTGTTGATCGCGAACAGGACGATGCATCGGAAGCCGTGATGGGTCGCGAGGATCTTGGCCAGCATGGGCATCGACTCCTCCGAGCGATACTCCTCGTCGCCTGTGACGAAGACGATGGTCTTGCCCTGTCCCGGCCCGTCGCCGCCGTGGTACGTCGCCCAGGGCCGTTCCCGCCTCTCCTGGCCCATCAGCAGACTCGACATGGAGACCACCATCGCAATCGCCAGCACGCTGAGTTTTGCACCTGTCCACTTCATAATCGTTCCCTTCTCTATGTGAGACTCTCAGATGGTGCGTGGTACGCACCCTACGCCATTTCGAGCAGGCGCGCCGCGATGTCCCCTGCGGCGTTGGGCCTGGCCACCTGCTTGCAGGCCTGGGACATCCGCCGGCGTCGATCCTCATCCATCAACAGGGGCTCCAGCTCTTTCCAGAGCCGAGTCACGCGGTCATCGGGATCGGCGACATCATCCACGATCACGGCGGCTCCTGCATCGACCAGCTTGCCCGCGTTGAGGTACTGGTGCCTGTCCTTGTGGAACGGGTACGGCATGCAAATGCTCGGGACACCCGCTGCGGCGTACTCCGCGACGCTGACCGCCCCGCTTCGACCGATGACCAGGTCGGTCGCGGCGAAGAGATCCGCCATGCCGTCGTAATAGTTCACCACTTTGTGACTGACGCGCGTTCCGCCGTAGCTGTCCTGGACGGTTTTGAAATTGTCCAAGCCCGTCAAGTGCACGATCTGCCAGCGATCCGCGAACGCCTCCAACTTCGGCAGCAATCGGCAGATCGCCTCGTTGATCCTCGCCGAGCCGCTCGATGCGCCGGTGACCAGGAGCGTCTTCTTGCCTGCGTCCAAACCCAGGTCGGCGACCGCCTTGCTCGCGTCCGGGCGCAGAAATCCGCTTCGCAGGGGACATCCAACCACGTGCAGCCTGGCTCGACTGGAGGAGAAGCAGGGTTTGCTCTCCTCGAACTGCATGAAGACCTCGTCGGCCCATCGACCGGCGAGCCGATTGGCCCGGCCCGGCACGATGTCCACGTTCAGCATCGCCACCGGGACGCCCAGCCTGCGTCCAGCCCGGCAGACCGGCCCTGCGACGAATCCCCCTGCCCCAATCACGACCGGATTCGGCTGCTGCGAAATCATCCGCGAGGCGATCTTACAACTCTGCTGAAAAGTCAGAACGAATCGCAGGAACTTGCCGGGGTGCAGGTAGAGGCCGGTGGCCGGCAGCGCCGTGCGGCTGTAGTCGATTTTGTCGAATGCTCGTTCGTCCACAGCCCGCTTGCTATGGAAGAAATGAATCTCGGCGTCCGGGCGCTTCTGCCGGACCTGTTCGGCGACTGCGAGCAGCGGATAGATGTGTCCGCCGGTGCCGCCGCCTGCGAAGAAGAATGAAACCCTGTCCACGTTGGCCTCCTTGCCTGCCCATCCGCAGTGTCCCGGCCCACCGCCGATCCCACACTGCACACGATTATTCTACCGAGGGGGAAGTGAACTTGTACACAGTCTTGTCGTTGGTCACCATCGCCGGGTGAGTAAACGCGGGCTCTTCGACCGCCCGGAGGTCATGAACGAGTACGGCTGCCCCCCGTCGTCCACCAGGATCTCGTTGCCGGCCGCGTCGGTCAACGACACAACGAAATAGTATCGAGTCTGCATGCGCAAATCGCTCAGATCGATATCGTGCAACTCGGTCCGTTGCGTTTCCCCTTCGCTCAGACCGTAGGGACCGCCGGAAGTGGTGCCATAGTGGATCTCCGCCAGGGCCGACTCGTCGGTCAAGAGGTTGATTGTCACCGCGGTGCCCTGGACCTGGACCTGGACATCGAGCAGCGAGGGAGCTGTGAAATCGGCCAGCGCGGACGCCTGCCGCCATTGGCCGAAGTTGCCCTGGCCATCGTCTGCGTCCAGGTAACGAGCGAGGATCCCCTGTCCATCCTGCGTCTGGAGGACGCCGTCGCCTGGGATTGCCAGTGCATTCTGAACGACAACGTCGCCCCGGAAGACGCCGAGGGAGACTTCCGTTTCCGTCAGCGTCACAACCTCTTGGTCGCCGTCGTCCGCGGTCAGGAACACCTCCTGGGTCCCGGCGTTCCTGAGGTCCCAGTCCGCCACCAGGACACCGACAGGGACCCCATCCGCATAGTTCTCCCGGTCCAGGTAAATGGTCCCGGCGGGTGGAACCGCTCCCTGCAACGCGGCATACACGTTCAGCCTGTGATTCGATCCCGCGATGCCCGCGGCAATGGTGTCGCCGGTCGCCGTCACGATATCGTGCAGCTCGTCGCAGGTGAGCGATGGATTGGCCGAGAGCAACAATGCACAGGCGCCGGACACATGGGGCGCAGCCATCGAAGTCCCCGACATCCTCGTGGTCAGACTCGGCAACGATGCGGACAGCGAGACCCCTCTGCGGAGCGACACGATGTTGTACCCTGGGGCAGCGAGGTCCACCCAACTGCCGTAATTCGAGGCGAGACTCGATGTGTACCACCAACGGTTGTCACTCTCATCCGTAGCGGCCACGGAGAGGACCTCCGGATAGGCGGCCGGGTAATACGGCGCGCTGGAGTTCAGGTTGCCCGCTGCCGCAACGACGAGCACGCCGTGGCTGTGGGCGTATGCGATCGCCTGTTTCAGCGTTTCGGAACTGGCCTCGCCGCCCCAACTGCCGGAGATGATGTCGGCGCCGTTGGCGACGGCATAGTAAATCGCCGGCACGGCGTCCGCCGCATCGCCCTCCCCATTGGCGTCGAGGATCCTGATCGGCATGATCTTCGCGCTCCAGCACACGCCGGCGATGTCCAGGCTATTGTTCCCCACAGCGGCCACAATGCCGGCGCAATGCGTGCCGTGCCCGTTGTCATCCATCGGATCGGTGGTATCGTCGATGAAGTTGTAACCGTGGACGTCGTCGACATAGCCATTCTCGTCGTCATCGATACCCGATTCGCCGTTGCGTTCCGCTTCATTCACCCACAGATTGCCCTGGAGATCGCGGTGGTTGTAGTCCACGCCCGTATCGATGATCGCGACCACGACGTCGCTGCCCCCGCGACAGGTGTCCCAGGCCTGTGCCGCCTGGATCTTCGTGAGCGACCACTGATCGTCGTAGGAAGGATCATCCGGCGATGCGCAGATCGCAATGGTGGGATTGAGCTCGGCGTACTCCACGTCGTCCCGGCTCAGGTACGCAGCAAGGACCTCATCCGCGTTTTCACCGGCCTCGACATTCACCTCAACCCGATAGACCCTGTCGAGACCAACGATAAGGCCCGACTCGATCGAGCGTCCTCGCCGTCGCGTCATATGCCTGAAGCCTCTGGCATGCACCAAGCGGCTCATTTCGCGGGCTTGCAAACCGCCTCGGAGGGGCGATGGGGCGCACACAGCCTCGGACCGATCATCCGCCCTCTCGATGGCTGCGATGGCATCATCGGTTTGCGACGTGGAAGTGCGGAACTTGACGATGATCTCGTGCGAGACGAAACGGCTCCGGGCCGCCGCATCTGCCGCTACCCCGGCGATAACGCCCAAAGCCAGCAAAACAGCGACCACAGAAGGTCGTTTTGGCCTTGTTGATTTACCCTTCTCACAGGCAAAGTGCATCGTGACCCCCATGTCCTGGCGCATCGTCAGCATGCGGGACAGACCCACACACAAACGATTATAGCAAAACACGGTCGAAGAATCACGCAGAAAAGGCGGACACGCGCATCCGGGACAATCCTAACGTCAGTCTGGTCCAATACTTACATCAAGATCGCCGGATGGGATCCCAGCGGCAATATTCAAGAGAACGCCAACTGCCGCGGCTGAGAGCAGCATGCTTGTACCGCCTGCGCTGACGAAAGGCAATGGAATGCCTTTGGTAGGTCCGACATCGGTGACGACTGCAATGTTGATCGCGGCCTGAACTCCGACGGTCAGTACGATCCCGGCGGCTAACAAGCGGCCAAACCGGTCCCGACATCGCATGACAACCACCATACCCAAGAACATGAACAACACAAACAGGGCAATCACACCCAAGGTGCCGATCAAACCGAGTTCTTCGCCCACGATGGCGAAGATGAAATCAGTCGTATCCTCGGGCACATGTCCATATTTGCACGTGCCCTGTCCGATGCCTTTGCCCCAGATTCCGCCGGACCCGATGGCAACGAGCGACTGATTGACCTGGTAGCGAACGGAATCCGTCAGGCGATCCGGGTGAAGGAACGCTTCGACCCTCTTGAGCCGGTGCGGCGACTGGAACAACGCGAGGATGAGTCCTGTCGTGCCGACCGGAAGCAGGGTCAGAACGTGCCACCACTTGACTCCCGCGATAATGAGAACGACCAGGCTCATCAGCCCGATGATCGCCGCCGTGCCAAAATCCTCGATCACGATCAGGACGCACATCAAGCCGATCACGACGCACACCGGCAGGAAGCGCGTCCAGTACCGGCGTATATCGGGGCCGATCGCGGAGCACACGGCCGCGAGGAAAAAGATCATAACCCACTTGGCGTACTCGGAAGGCTGGAAACTCACGCTGGCCGGTCCCAGCGGGATACGCAACCACCGCCGGGCGCCGTACATTTCCGTGCCTACGGCGAAGACCGCGGCAAGCAATATGAAGGAGAGAACCAACAGCCACACCGTGGGACAGGTGTACCAACGTCCGCGGAAGCTCCAGATCCGGTAGTCGGGCAACGACGCCACGAACAGAACAATCACAGCGATCGGGAAGAACATAATCTGACGCAGGGCCGGGAAATCGTAGAACCGCCGCAGGTCGAACTCATACCCCAAGCTGGCGCCTGCGGAGAACACCATCACCGCGCCGGTCGCCATGAGAAACAGAATCACCATGGCGATCACGTCGGACAACCGATTGCGTACTGAACTCATAACATCATCTGCGGCAAACATTTAACTCAGGCACGACCCGGGGAAAAGTCCGGAAATATACTCCTTGCATATTGTTTTCGGCCAACCGACGCCTGATTCTACAGAAAATAGTCCCCAACCGTCGCGACGGACCTTTCGGGTCCCCTGATATCTATATCGAACCGTTCGGGAATTGCGCTTGACAACCCGTGCGATCTACAGCAGGCTACAAGGAGGGTTTCCTGTGTGTGTGAGGATGTTCTGTGCGGGTAGCCCGCAAAGTTGTGTATTTTATCCTATTGGAGGTCCGCTCATGGAGAAATCGCACTATCGTGGGACGGCGACATTCCTGCTGTTGGCCGCTCTATTGGCGAACACGGCAGGAGCGTACCAACAGCCGTTGGTAAACCTCGGATTCACCAGCTTCGTTGACGGCGGTCCGCCCGCCGGCCCCGGGTTCTATTTTGCCGAGTACGTCATGTATTGGACGGCCAGCGATCTGCCCGGCATCGATGCGCCCGGCGACGAACTCGAAGTCTGGGGCAGTCTCAACCAGTTCCTGTACCAGTCGGACACCTCCCTTCTGCTCGGCGGCAAGTGGGGTCTCGACGTCATCCTGCCGGTGGCCAGTTTCGACAGCGAGCCGATGAACAACAACGACGGTTTGGGCGATCTGCTGGTTGGTCCGTATCTGCAATGGGACCCCATCATGGGCGAGAACGGTCCCATCTTCATGCACCGGGTCGAGTTGCAGATGATCTTCCCGACGGGCGACTACGACGAGGACAGGGCCCTGAATCCAAGCAGCAATTTCTTCTCGTTCGACCCCTACTGGTCCGGAACCCTTTTCTTTGCCCCTCGCTGGAGCGCATCCTGGCGTCTGCACTACCTCTGGAACGACGAGAATGACGACACCGACATCCAGCCGGGCCAGGCCGTTCACGCCAACTTCGCCTGTTCCTATGAAGCGATTCCCAAGCAACTCCGGGTCGGCGTCAACGGTTACTTCCTGGAGCAGGTGACCGACACCGAACTGGACGGCGACGACATCAACGACGACGAGAGCGTCTTCGCCGTCGGCCCCGGCGCCTTATACAGTTTCTCGCAGGACACGCACCTGTTCTTCAACGTGTACTTCGAGACGAACGCGGACAACCGCCCCGAGGGCGAGAAGGTCATCCTGCGTTTCGTACACCACTTCTAATCGCGATTCACCATCCTCCGGGGGCATGAGGCCACAGTCCGGCGACCCTGCCGACGATTTGCAGGCTTCATGTCCCCGGCGGTATATTCCCCGCCTTGGACCAATCAGTCGTTGGCAGTCGCCTCTGTTTCTTCCGACTCCCACCACAAACGCGGATAGCTCTGGCCTTCCAGAATCGACCAGAGGTCCTCGGTTCCGTTGGCGGTCTCGTCCACGAAGTCCCAGCCGGCGTCGAGGAACATGCTCGCGGTCTGCATCTCGCTGGTCGTCTTGCCTTCGCCGCCGGAACTTGCGCTCTGGCCTGAGGTTTCCATGTCCCAGAAGCTGGCGGCGATCACGTCATTCGTGCTCATAGCCACCAGTCCGCCAACAGAGGCACTGCCGCTCACGACGCCGGCGCTGTAGCACATGGTAATGACGCCAGAAGTACCATACTTGGTGAAGGAGAGACCAACGTTGTAGCCTACGAGCCCGCCCACTACGTCTGCTCCGCTAACCGCGGCGTTGCTGTAGCTTGCCGTGATACTCCCATCGTTGTAGCCTGCCGCACCACCGACACGATAGTCCCCGGTCACGATGCCGTTGCTGCAGCTCGTACTGATATCGCCGCCATTGAAACCGGCGAGGCCGCCAACAAGCTGTTCTCCGTCAACTGTGCTGGTGCTGTAACTTGTGGCGATAGTCCCGGAGTTGCAGCCCGTCAGGCCTCCGACATAACCCATCCCATCGATCGTACCGGTGCTGTGACTGGTGGCGACGCTGCCGGAGTTGTAGCCCACCAAGCCACCGACGTACGTATCGGTTCCACTGGCCGCGGCAGTACTGTTACTGTCACTGATGGCACCTCCGATGTAATTCTGGCCGACGAGCCCCCCGACATGGCCGTCGGCGGTAACCTCGCCGGCGCTGTGGCAGGATGTGATACGACCCGAGTTGCGGCCCACAAGACCACCAGCGGTGTATGCGTCGGCAGAAACCGTGCTCTCGCTGTAGCTGGTCGTAATGCTACCCTCATTGTCTCCTACGAGACCGCCGATATACCAGTCGCCGACAAGCGTACCGGTGCTGTAGCTCCCGGCGATGCGACCACGGTTGATGCCTGCGAGACCGCCGATGCAGGTGCCGGTTCCATCGATTTCCACAGCCTCCAAGCCAAGATTGAGAATCGAAGCTGCGGCGTCAGATTCGCCGAACAGGCCCAGAGTACCGACGCCTTCGATGCGGAGATTACTGATGACATAGCCGTTGCCATCAAAGATCCCGTCGAACCAGGGAACGACAGCCACGGACCAAGTGATTGGCGACAGATCAATGGGCGTTTCGAGACGATAGTGCGCCGCCGGTTTGAGCCAGACAGCGCCCAGGTCATTCGCGTCGCGAATCAGATAGGGCTCCTCAGCGGTGCCCGATCCTTCCAACATCACGGGTATGTCGGGGTCGTAACAACACAGCCGAGGGTATTCCCCCGTTGACATCTGCCAGTAGCTGCATATGCCGTTGGCTGTCTCGTCGATAAAATCCCATCCCGCGGCCAGGAACGTCGCGAGGTCCTGCATGCGTGCTGTCGTTTCGCCTGTGCCGGCGTCACTGGAGATCTGTCCGGAAGTCTCAATGTCCCAGAAACAGCCAATGACGGCCCCCGGCGATCGTCCTGCTTTGAGGTTCGAACCCACCAACCCGCCGAAGGTCGATTCGCCAGTGACAGCGCCGGTGCTGTAGCAATGGGTTACGTCGCCAATCCAGTTCTGCCCGATCAGACCTCCGATGTGCATGGATCCGCTGACTGCGCCGGTGCTGTAGCTGCACATCACAGTCCCGTCATAGTTTCTCCCCACCAAGCCGCCAATGTAGCTGTCTCCGCTGACGGCGCCCGTACTATAGCCCACAGCGATATTGCCGTTGTCATTATGGCCCACCAACCCGCCGACGGAGTTCCCTGTCGCGTCAACCGCGGCGTGACTGTAGCAACACATGACCCGACCTGAGGTATTCCCTCCTACCAAGCCGCCTATGATGCTGCTTCCGACGACCGCGCCAGTACTACAGCACCAGGCAACGGAGCCCAGATTCAATCCGGCCAGGACGCCGATCGCGTTGCCTGAGCCTGTAACGTCGGCATTCACCAGCCCGACGTTGCGGACAACGCCGGAGTTCCGGCCGAAAAGACCGAGGCAGCCCGCGCCCTGAATCGTGAGGTTCGAGATCGTGTGGCCATCGCCGTCGAAGACGCCGGAGAAGGCAGTGCCCTGATAACCGTCGGTGACCGGATCGTCATCCGGAGCAATGACCGCTCTGTCAAAAAGCTCGCCGCCGGGGAGATCAGGGTCCAAGTCGATGTCGGCGGTCAGGACGAAGTGCTTGTCCTGCAGGTTGGGGTCCGAACCGATGGAACAGAGCTGCTCGGCCGTCGCGATCTGATAAGGATTGTCAGGCTCGCCCGTGCCACCGGCAAATTGCGCCGCATACAGCGGCAACGTGAGGCAGAATGCTGTTGTGATGACTGCCGTCTTCCCGAGATTGCCCATGACTTTGTACATGGCTGTTCCCTCGCATTCTTGCTTACCGTGACCGTTCTCGTGTCGACCATTCCAGGCTTTCTGTATATAAAGTCCAAGTCATGACGGACACGTTACGGTTCTTCGAGTATTTTTTCGCAAATTCCGAAAAATACCTGTAACGTTGGCGGCGGGACCTGGACTTAACGTGGTGAGTTGAAGACATGGACACAGAAAATGGCTTCGTTCAGTTGGTTCGCCAGGCGCAGCTTGGAGATCGCGTCAGCCTGGACCGCCTCGCGGAGGGGGCGAGACAGCGTCTGTACGCGTATATCTACCGGCTGACGCTCAACCATGATCTGGCGCAAGATCTTCTGCAGGAGACGCTGCTGAAGATGGTCGAGAACATGAAGGAACTGGAGCGTCCGGAACGGTTCTGGGGCTGGCTGTTCCGGACGGCGTTGGGCAACGTCCAGCATCACTATCGGGACCTTGCCAGGGAACAGGCAGTCGAGTTTTCCTCGATCAGTCGCAACCGCCTGTCGAAGTACCTCGACGAGGACCACGACGACGGGCTCAACCGCGCCATGCGCAAAGAACTCTCCGAGACGATCGTCGATGCGATGGCGCGGTTGCGGCTGACCTACCGCAACGTCCTTATGCTGCGGTGCTTCGAGCAGATGTCCTTCGCTGAGATCGGCGAAATCATGGGCTGCAAGGAGCTGCGGGCGCGGGTGCTGTTCTACAGGGCCAGGCACTCGCTCAGCCGGCAGTTGTCCCGGCGGGGGCTCGGCAAAGGTCTGCTGGTCACGGCTTTGGGGGTCTTCGGCCTGCTGACCACTCCCGCCGACAGCGCCCCGGCGGGCACGATCACCGCTGCGTCTCTGAACGCCGGTCTGGTCGCCACCATTGTCGGCCATGCAGGGACACCCTCCGGCCTGGCCGTCGTGGTGACCGTCGCCGGCTTCAGCCTGACGCTGACGATGGAACACTTCGCGATCTTCGCCTTTTTCTTCGGGCTGGCCGTGATCACGCTCGCGATCGGCCTTCTCTGGGACTGAGCGGTCAGGGCATGACAGCAAGATTGTAGATGCGGACATCGTCGATCAGGCCGGACCAGAAGCTGCCGGGCTCGAGGTCTTTGCCGGCGCCGATGTTGAAACCCGCAGTCGAACTCTTCAGGCTGCTGACCTTCTGCGCGCTGTCGGCGGCGACTTCCCGGCCGTCCACGTAGAGGCGGCGATAGGACCCATCCCAAACAAGCCGGACACGGTGCCAGGCGCCATCGGTGATGGCAGTCTCCGAGACGAGCGGAGCCGCGACGCGGCTAGTGCCGACGAGGTTGGTCAGGAGGGCGCCGGTCGAGGCGTCGACGCCAAGCCAAAGCTCGCCCGGGCCGGGCTGATTGGATTGCGAGAGGATCGCCTGGCCGGGCAGCCCCCCCTTGACCCAGGCGAAGACGGTGAACGGACCCGCGGCCGGGTTCAGGATGTTGTCCGTGCGGATGTAGTCGTCGACGCCGTCCAGTTCGATTGCGCCGTCGATCCTTCCTTCGGCGGGCCGCCAGCGGGCAGAGCCACGAACAGCCCCATCGAATTGCCCGAATGCGTCGGGAGCGAGATTGCCATCGGTCTCATCGAGCTTCCAGTGGACGACCAGGCCGGGATAGTCCATCCAATAGGCGGCCAGACCCGCCAGATCCTGGTAATCAACGACTCCGTCGGCAACCGGCGGCGGCGCGATGTCGAGGGAAGGTTCCGTCTCCAGCCAGAG
This sequence comes from uncultured Pirellulales bacterium, assembly GCA_964507995.1. Lineage (GTDB taxonomy): Bacteria > Planctomycetota > Phycisphaerae > Sedimentisphaerales > Anaerobacaceae > PLanc-01. The sequence goes on from CAZDTD010000022.1 coordinate 12,909, forward strand.
CCTCGCGAGGAGGGCGAAATCCAGGAGGTTCATGACGCCGTCATGGTTGAAGTCGGGCAGAGACACCACGCCCAGCAGGAACGGAGCAATCGTCTCGGCCATGACCCCAGCCCCTTCGACGTTGGGATGGATGGTGTCCGGGAACAGGCTGCCGTAGTCGAACAAGGCGGTGTACAGATCGATCACCGGCACGTCCTTCTCCTCGGCAATTTGATCGATCAGCGGCAGGATCTCATCGCGAATCACATCGGGCCGGATCGTAAAAGTCACCGCGAACGCCGGCACCGGCTTGCAGATCCACACCACCGGCTTGCTCGGCAAGGCCCGAAACGCGTCGATCAGGCTGCTATAGTCGGCGACGAAATCGTCCTTGTACTGCCAATTCTGCGGCTTGGAGTCGTTCGTGCCCAGTTTGATGATGACGATGTCCGGGTTGCACGTCCGGGCGTCGGTATAGGCGGATTGATTGATATAGGGCTTGTCGCCGCGGCGCAGGAGGGTCGCGCCGCTGACGCCGTAGTTGCGGACCTCCCAGGCCGGATCGAACTGCCGGAGAATCCGCTGCAACTGGGCGGGGTAACTGTCGTTCGTCCGGTCGGTAATGCCGGAGCCGTAGGTGATGCTGTCCCCCACGCAGGCGACGAGTTTCGCCTGGGCGCAGGCAGTCAGTCCGCCCATGATGAGCACTGCGAGACACAACGTTCTGGCTTTCATATCCCCACTCCTGTCAAGAATACTTGTTCCCGCTGTCATGCGGAAGGCAGCGACATATCCGATCCGCAGGCGGGCTGCACGGCATGGACCTCGGTCACAGTCCCGTTGGCTTCGGCCAAGGCAGCCGCGGCCTCCAGGGCCCTGCGTTCCTCCTTCGGCCGGCTCTTCCACCTGCGATGCACCCACCAGTACTGGGTCGGGTCCTCGCGAACAAAGTCCTCGATGGCTTTGGTGTATTCCGCGGTGACCCACGTGAGCGGATCGTCCTTGTCGGCCCACTCATTCGGGAAGATGATCCGCGTCAGGACCATCTCGAAGAAAAAGCGGTTCCCGACCCGCCGACTGCACCCCACCACGATGGGCAGGTTGTACGTGATCGCCAGCAGACCGATGCTCTTATACGCACTGGCCTTTCGGCCGAAGAAATCGACGAAGACCCCCTTGTGGCCGGCGTCCTGGTCGGCGATGAAACCCAGCGTGCTGCCCTGTGCGACGAGCGAAGGCATCAACTGGGCCGCGCCCTTCTTGTCGATCAGCTTCTGGCCCCGTCGTTCCCGCACGCCGTAGAGGAACTTGTTGAGGTACTTGTTGTCGAGAGGACGAGCGATGGCGTAGATATCGAAGCCGAACAGGCCCATCATGTAGCCGAGGATCTCGAAGTTGCTGTAGTGGCCGGTGACCATGAGCAGGCCTTTGCGTTCCTGCATCATCCATTTCACCTGCTCGCAACCTTTGCAGAACCGCGAGTACTGACGCCAGTTGTGCTTTCTGACGAGCCGGGGCGTGAACAGGATATCGATGGTGAGCATGACAAGCTGCTGAAAGCTACGTCGTCCAGTCTGCTGAATCCAGTCTTCCGACTTCTCGGGGAAACTGGCCCGCAGGTTCTCCAGGGCCCGCTTCCGGCCCCGTCCGTAGACCTTCCACAGCAGATCGCCCAGGAAGCACGCGAACCGCAGGTTGGTTTCCACGTCGAACAGGTAGAGGAAAACGACGAGAATCCTGACGGCCGCATAGAGCAGCCAATCGAGGATTGGGTTATGTTTCTTCTTCTTTCTTTTCTTGGGCTGTTGCTCACCGGTCATAGTTTACAATTGTACGAACACCGCGACTTTTGTCAAGGTTCGCAGCCGCGGCACACGGTATAGGACCGTTTCCAATCTCACGGCGCCAAGCTGGCTTCGGACGTTCCGCCGTAGGCGCCCAGGTTGACCCGTGTGTTGACGCCGGCCCGTTCACTGAGCGCATCGCCCGAGGCGCAGGGGGCCTCGTCGCCCAGCGGCGCAGCGGGATCGCCCACGTCGATGCAGGGACTGGTGGCATCCGCCCAAACCCAGGTCCCTCCCAACATATCCCAGAACCACCCTTCGCTCTGGAGGTGGTAGTCGCCCGCGACCGGCCACGCCCCTCTGGCGACGAAGAGCGGGTCGGCGTCGATGACGCCTTCGCCGGCCCAACTACCCTGCACGTCGCTGTAGGTCACGACGGACTTGGCGCTCTCGGAGTCCAGGTTCACTCCGCCGGCGTTTTCGTTGTTGAAGTAGAGGATCGAGTTGGCGATCTGGGCCATGACGGCGTCGACGCCGATCCCGCGGTTGTCGGCGACGGTGCAGTTCTCCAGCGTCGGGTATCCGCTGTAGATGCCGGCTTCGCTGTTGGCCACGATCAGACAGTTGCGGAACGTGGCGTAGTTCTTGAGGATCAGCCGGTTCTCGCGGAGGGCCCACATCTCGACGCCCGTCGCGTTGCCTGCGATTTCGCACCGACTCAGGGTCGGGTTCCCCTCGTTCCAGACCTTCACGCCGGCGTAGTCGTTGTCCGTAATCACGCAGTTTTCGATCGTCGGGGTCGAGCCGCCGCAGTAGATGCCGTAACTGCCGCCGGTCACGGTGAAACCCGCGAGGGTGCAGTCGGCCGTCTCGTCGTCCACGATGGACACGCGCTGGCCGGGGCCCGCAAGAACCGTCGCTGCGCGAATGGCAGGGTCTTCGGGATCGGTCGATGTCAAAGTCAGTGCCTTCCCCTGGAGGCGGATCTTCTCGTGATATACCCCCGGCTCGACCACGAGGGTGTCACCGGCCGAAGCCAAGTCGATGGCGTGCTGGATGTAGTCATAGCGGGCACCGGTGGCGACGTTCTGGACCGGCCCGCTCTGGCGACCATAGCCGAACGTCAACTTGGCTCCTTCGACACGGTAATAGTCGTGCCAGATCAGTGTCGAGCCGTCCAACTTCGGACCGCCGCCAGAGTACCAGCCGGACGTCGGGAGCATGACCGGTCCGTATTCCCGTGTGAGGCAACACAGATAGATCGAGCCGGTCGAACTGCCATTGATGAACGCAACCATCGGGCCATCGATATCGGGCTGGGTCTGGGGCCCCGAACTCGCGTACAGTTCGAACTCCCGGATGTTGTCCAGATCGGACAGATCCGCGCCGTAGATGTCGCCTGCGTCGTTTCGCTGGTCGGTCCAGACGACCGTGCGACCGGAGATCGAGGGGTCCTTCTGCGTGCCCGGCGCAGTGCAGATCGGGAAGACCTTGATCTGCGCCAGGTCCGAGATATCCGCGCCGTAGATGTCGCCGTCGGCCTCCCAGACGACGAGGTCGCCACAGATATCGAGCGGCAGTTCGTAGGTCTCGCGGTAGTTCGTGTACGGATAGGGCAGGCCGAGCCCGACCCGTTCGGCAATCGTGAAGTACACCGGGTGGGCCGGATCGGCGACGTCGGCGCCGCAGATATCGTAGGGCGACTGCTCGTATTGCGTGACGTTGTTCGTGTTCACGCCGCTGTGGTGCAGCCAGACGGCCTTCCTGCCCGAAATGGCCGGGTAACCATATGAATCGGTGTTCGTGCTCAACCGCAGAGCGTGCACCGTGCGGGTCTCCACATCGGCAATCACGACGCTGGTGCGAATGGGCGTATTGTAGCCCTCAGGCCCGGTTGTCCAGACGATCAGGTCCCCATCCATCTGGGGCATCGTGTCCGTCGCCTGCGACTGAAGCGTGTCGATCCAGCCGCTTTCGAGGTCCAGGCACTGAATCGACCAGGAGGAGTCTCGGTAGTCGCCGGCGCAGTAGACGATCTTGGCGCCGGAGATCGCCGGGTATTGAATGTAGTCCTGCTCCATCTCCGGGATGGCCAGGTCGTTTACATCGGACGTGAAGGGGGCGACTTCCATCTTCACCGTGTCCGGCTCGCTGCTGACGAAACCGTCGCTCACCACGAGCTCGAAGACGTAGACGCCGGGTTGCTCGCACAGGAAATACGCCGCCGAAGGCGCGATGCCGTAGTATTGGGCCTCCTCCGGACTGATCGGAAAAGGCACGACCGGCGGCCCTTCAATCTGCGTCCAGGTATAGGTCAGTTCGTCCGGCGGATCGACGTCGTAAGAGCCGGAACCGTCGAGAAGGAGATAGCCGGACAACAGCGAAAGCTGGTCGGCCCCTGCGTCGGCGACGGGCATCTCGTTGCCGATGACCACGAGAACGCGATCCGGCTCACTCGTGTATTGGCTGTCGCTCACCACCAGCTCGAATCCATACCACCCTTCGGCCGGCGGCGTGAAGACCGGCTGCGCAGCCGTCGCGTCGCTCAACTCGACCGCGTCGCCCTGCGTCTGGACCCATTGATAGGTGTTCGCGCCGTTCGGATCGGAGAAGTGACTGCCGGCGCCGTCCAGCGTGATCGGCGTCGGGACAACCACATGCTGATCGACGCCGGCGTTCGCCAGGGGCTTGACGTAGCCTATGTATTCGTCGGCGCCGATGTCCACCCGCAGGGCGAAGACACGCGGATTGGCGTCCATATCCGTCGAGGTCTGGCCCATCACGAAATTCGGATCGCCTGCGCTGATGCACGGCGACTCCTGCTTCAGGTGGAAATCGTTCATCCCCATGTTGAGGAACTTCGGGTCCGCCGAGATGTTGCCATAATTGCCGGTCCAGTCCGCTGCGTCGCCCCAGATGTCGTCGTAGGTCGTCGGGTCCTGCATGCCGTAATTGCCCGGCAGATTGTTCCAGACGTTGTTGAACCGGATCAGATCGTCGTGCGCCGTGCTGTGGTAGAGACCGCCGCCCGAGGCGGCCCCGTAGATCACGTTGTTGGCCACCGCGCCGATGGACGAGTCTTCATCGAAATAGGCGTAGACGTTGCCGCCGATGCCGTATTCAGGGTCTTTGCTGACATCGTTGTTGGCGATCGTGTTGTTGACGAGATAGCAATATCCGGCGTAGACGCCACCGCCACGAGCGGCGGCATTGTTGTAGACGACGTTGTTGGACACGAAGGCATAGCTCGACGCGTAGATGCCGCCGCCCTGGTAGGCCGAGTTGTTGTAGACCGTGTTGTGAGTCACCACGGCCCTGCTGCCCATACAGCAGATGCCGCCCCCGGAGGAATAGGCGATATCATAGGTCGTGTCGTCGATATTCTCATAGTACGGCGCGTGGTTCCTCGTGACGACGCAATGGCGGATCGTGGGCGAGGCGTTGTAGTTGCAGTAGATGCCGGCGCCATAGAACTGCTTGTAGCTATAGGAAGAGTCCCCGTACGAGTAAGCGAGGGTGCCGATGCCACCGGTGATGGTGAAGCCAGTCAGAACCGCGTCGTTGGTCTCGCCGTTCTCGAAGGTCACCACGGTGCCGTCGCCGTCGGCGTTGATGATCGTATAGCCGACGATGCCCCGGTCGTTCGGGTCGGTGCTCGTGACGGTGATGTTCTTTCCGCTGAAGTTGATCGTCTCGTAGTAGATGCCCGGACTGACGAGGACCGTGTCGCCGTCGTTGCTGTCGCTGATGGCCTGCTGGATCGACGGATACTCGCTCGGCACGCGCAGCACGGCCGCCCCAGACCACGAACCCGCCAGCGCAGAGAACAAGACCCCCAACACGCACGCCTTCTTCATGGTATACCCTTTCCCTCACTTGTGGGCGATTGGCCAGCGCCGAGACGGTGCACATCGAGCCCTGGGGCGAACGCCTTTCAACCTTTCTTTATACCCGGCGCAGACCTCATCTGCAACACCTTTCTCAGTCTAAGACGCGAGCAGGGATGTTTTGTTACAGGTTCCCGTTGAAAAACCGCCCAAATGGGCGATAATCGCCCAGACGCATTGAACTGTACCTGAATTGGAAAGGGCGCAACCATGCAGGGATGCCTGCGAAAAGGATCGATGTCTCTTGTTTGTCTCGCGGTCGTGCTGGCTGGATGCTCGCGATTCTCGACACGCCACGAAGCTCATGTGCCGTCGGCCTCCCGGATCGGAGGCGACGTGGTCGCAGAATCCGCAAGGGAGATCCCGGTTCTCTACGATGTGGACGTCCTGGTCGTCGGCGGCAGTTCCGGCGCCGTCTCCGCAGCCGCTGCGGCAGCCCAGGAGGGTGCGAAAGTGTTTCTGGCCGCCCCAAGACCGTATCTGGGCGAGGACCTGTGCGCCACGTACCGCCTGTGGTTGGAGCCGGACGAAGAACCGATGTCCCCTCTGGCGGCCGTGCTGTTTGCCGAGCCAAACGTGGCCAGGTCGCCACACAATGACTTCCCCTTCACGTACGAAGCCGATATGGAATCCGCGGCCCCGCACAAAGACTCCCCTGCCTCGGACGGTCTGAGGGACGGGAAATGGCAGGATGCGGCGTCGCAAAGCGTTCAGTACAACTCGGATGTAAACGTCGTCGTCGATCTCGGCAGCGAGCAAATGGTCGGCACGGCGCACGTAATGGCGTACCAGCGCAACGGCGAGTTCGAGGTCGCCGAGGTCGTCGTCTCAGCAAGCAGCGACAAACACCAATGGCAGCAGCTCGCGGTCGTCGCCAACAAGCGACTCGGCGAAGGTTCTTTCGAACGGACTCCCATCCCCCTTTCGGCGGCGCTCGACCGGAAGATTCGCTACCTGCGATTCACCGTCCACAAAACGCCCGATGCCAAGCGGGTGCTTCTCGGAGAGATCGTCCTGGAAGGTCCACAACAGGAAGCCGCTGCGCCGGCGTACCGACTGCCGCCCACGCCCATGCAGGTCAAACGGGTCCTGGATGAAGCCCTGCTCAACGCAGGCGTCCAGTTCCTCTACGGCTGCTACCCGACCGATCTACTGCTCGACGAACGCGGCAAACTCGCAGGGATCGTCATGGCCAACCGTTCGGGCCGACAGGCCGTCAAGGCCAGGGTGATCGTCGATGCGACGCCGCGAGCCGCCGTCGCGAGAATGGCCGGCGTGCAATTCGAACCCTACCCGGCGGGCACCCACACCTTCAAGCGAATCGTCATCGGCGGCCGGCCCGTCGCCGCCCAGGGCGTACAGGCCAGGCAGTTGCCGACCCCTGTCTACAGCAACGAGGGACAGATCTACCAGGCCATCGAGTACTCGCTCGACATCCCGATGAAAGACGCGTCGATCGCATCGTATGCCCAGGCCGAACAGATCGCACGCGACGCGACGTGGCACAGCGAGCAGGTCGATGCGTCCGAGGAGTTGTTCGAGGTCCCGCCGGACCGCATGAAGGGCCGGGCAGTGCAATGCTGTGACTGGCCCGGCGCGGACAAGGTGAACCTCAATGTCTTCCGGCCGAACCGCGTCGAGCGACTCTACGTCCTCTCCGGCCGTGCCGACGTGTCCCGTCGAGCGGTCGAAGGTTTCCTCAGACCTCTGGAGTTCATGCAGGTCGGCGAGCGAATCGGCGTTGCCGCTGCGGCTCAGGCCAGGGCGATCCCCACAGCAGCGAAAGTCGCCGTCCGAACGCAAACCGGCGACGTGATTGCTCCCGGCGACGTGCGCGACGACCCGGCCTGGATGCGAACCGCCAGGGATGCCGCCAGAGTACGAGCCGAAGCGAGCGTGTTGCCCATCCTCGGGCAGTACGACGTCGTCGTCGTAGGCGGCGGCACCGGCGGCGCCCCCGCCGGCATATCGGCCGCCCGCCAGGGCGCCAGGACGCTCGTCGTGGAATACCTCCACGGACTCGGCGGCGTCGGCACGATGGGCCTGATCGGAACCTACTACCACGGCTACCGGGAAGGCTTCACCAAGGAAATCGACCGGGGTCTTGCCGAACTCGGCGGCGAAGCGGAAGGCAAGAGCGGCGAGGGCAAATCCTGGAACAGCCAGCTCAAAATCGAATGGTACCGCCGTGAACTTCGCAAGGCCGGCGCAGACCTCTGGTACGGCGTGTTCGCCTGCGGGGCTTTCGTCGATGGCAACCAGGTCAAAGGCGTCGTGGTCGCCACGCCGCAGGGTCCCGGCGTCGTCCTGGCCAAGGCGGTTGTCGATTCCACAGGCAGTGCGACAATCGCCGCGGCCGCAGGCGCCGAGTGCATCTACACCGGGAGCGAGCACATCGCGGTTCAAGGGACCGGACTGCCCTATTGGGAACCGGACGCCCGATATACGAACACGGACTATGCGTTCATCGACGACCTGGACGTCGTGGACGCCTGGCAGTCGTTCCTCGCGGCGCGCAAGAAGTTCGCGGATCGCTACGACCTCGGTCAGCTCATCGACACCCGCGAGCGGAGGCAGATTATCGGGGACTTCTTCCTCTCGCCGATGGATGTCCACCTGGATCGGACGTTCCCCGATACAGTCGTGCGGGCCAACAGCAACTTCGACTCGCACGGGTTCACGATCCACCCGATGTTCCTGCTCAGGCCGCCGGACCACAAGGCCCTGCCCTGTTACGTCCCCTACCGCTGCCTGCTGCCCAAGGGGATCGAAGGCGTGCTCGTCACCGGTCTGGGCGTCAGCGCCCATCGGGACGTGATGCCGGTCATCCGCATGCAGCCGGACATCCAGAATCAGGGCTACGCCGCGGGTCTGGCCGCCGCGACCACCGCGCGCACAGGCGTCGGACTGCGCCAGATCGACATCCGCGAGCTGCAGAAACAGCTCGTGGAGAAAGGCAACCTGCCCGCGGAGGTCCTCACCCACTCGGACTCCTTCCCGCTGCCTGAGGAAAGGGTCGAGCAGGCGGTCCGGACCGTCACGAAGGATTTCGAGGGCATCGAAGTCATCTTTGCGCAGCTTGACGCGGCATTGCCTCGGCTCCGCGAGGCGTACAAGACCGCCCAGTCGGACCCGAATAAGCTGACCTATGCCCACATCCTGGGCATCCTGGGGGACCCCGCCGGCGCGGAGACTCTGGCGCAAGCCGTTTCCGTTCGCGAGTGGGACAAGGGCTGGAAGTACACAGGGATGGGCCAGTATGGCATGAGCATGAGCGTTGTGGACAGCCTGATCGTCGCGCTGGGCCGAACCCGCAACGACAAGGCGCTGGACCCCCTCGTCGTCAAGGTCCGCCAGTTGAGCGCAGAGAACGAATTGTCACACCACCGGGCAGTTGCGATGGCGTTGGAGACGCTGGGCGACCCGGCCGCTGCCAAACCCCTGGCGGAGTTGCTGCGAAAGCCCGACATGAGCGGCCACGCCTGGACCGACCTCGACGCGGCCACGAGCAACATCCCGCCCAGCCCGGTCGATACGACGACGCGGGAGTGCTCGCTTCGCGAGTTGATCCTGGCCCGCGCCCTGTACCGCTGCGGCGACTGCGAAGGCCTCGGCGAAAGCATCCTGAGGCAGTATGCCAAGGATCTGCGAGGTCATTACGCCCGACACGCCCTCGCCATCCTGGCCGAGAGAAACACCCCGACTCCCTGATGCCAGAACAAACGGTGTGTGATGCGTGCCCTCCAGCCAACACATGGCTCGCAGGGCGCGTATCACGCACCATTTTCAACTGCGCCGTCGAAAAAACGCCGCAACATTGCCGAAGCGATTGCCCTGTGTTATGATGACCGCTCGAAGTTGTGCATGTGGGCCGGTTTGCGTCCCGACGCCCTGTCCACGCCAGCGCCCGGCGGAAGTCGGGTTGATTATTGGGTCGGGATTGATAAAGGAGATGTACGGATGGCAGGAGAGTACAGATTTTCGTTTGGACCGTGGAACATTCATGAGGGAGCCGATCCATTCGGGCCGACCGTGCGACGCAGCATTTCGTTCGCCAAGAAGCTCAAGATGTTCAAAAAGCTCGGCTTCGACGGCGTCCAGTTCCACGACGACGACGCGGTCCCGGATATGAACAAACTCAGTCCGAAGGAGATCGTCAAGAAGGCCAAGGAACTCCGCAAGGTCCTTCAGGGCGAGGGCCTGACCGCTGAATTCGTCGCCCCGCGGCTGTGGGAAGATCCGCGGACCATCGACGGCGGCTACACCTCGAACGATCCCGAAGCCCGCCAGTTCGCCAAAGACCGCAGTCGGCGCACCATCGACATCGCCTCCGCCCTCGGCACGGACCTGATCGTCCTGTGGCTGGCCCGCGAAGGGACGTACCTCCGCGAGGCCAAGGACAGCAAGGTCGCGGTGGACCGGCTCGTCGAGGCCATCAACGACATGCTCGCCTACAACAGCGACATCAAGATCGCGATCGAGCCCAAGCCGAACGAGCCCATGGACCACGCCTATATCCCCACGACGGGACATGCGCTAGCCCTCGGCTACCTGACGAAGGACCACAAGCGGGTCGGCGTCAACATCGAGACCGCCCACGCCATCCTGGCGGGCCTGGACCCCTCGGACGAGATGGGCTTCGCGCTGGCGTACAAGAAGCTCTACACGGTCCACCTGAACGACCAGAACGGCCTGAAATTCGACGAGGACAAGAGCTTCGGCTCGGTGAACCTGCGCCGCGCGTTCAACCAGGTCCGCATCCTCGACAAGTACAATTACGGCACGAAGGGCGAATTCGTCGGCTTGGACGTCAAGGTCATGCGGACGCAGAAGATCGAGACCTCGACGAAGCACCTGAGCAACAGTCGGGAGGTCTTCCTGAGCCTGCTGGACCTTGTCCGCAGCCTGGACGAAGGCCGGGTCGAGCAACTGATCGCCGAACGCGACTACGAAGAGCTCGACATGCTCATTGTCAACCATCTGATGGGCCGGTAACGAAGAAAGCACGAAACTCGAAATCCGAAATCCGAAACAAATTCGAATGAACAAATCTCGAAATTCAAAACGGAACTCTCGTGTTGCGACAGCGTTTCGATCATTTGGACTTCATGCTTGGGATTTGTTTCGGATTTCGATATTCGGATTTCGAGTTTCGGTTTCCGTTTCGCCTGTCGCAACGGATCCTGTTCTGGAATGATTGATATGCTTCGAAGTGAAAAGAGTGTTCTCTGCATCGAGGCCCACCCGGACGATGCGGAGTTTCTGTGCGCCGGAACGCTCACGCTGCTGCGCGAGCGCGGCTGGCAGGTGCACGTCGCCTCGGTGACGCCGGGCGACTGCGGAACGGTGCAGTACAGCCGGGAGGAGATCAGCCGAATTCGCAAGGCGGAAGCGGCCAGGGCCGCCGCCATCCTGGAAGGCGAGTATCATTGCATGGAATGCGACGACGCGTTCATCATGTACGACCGACCGACGCTGGTCAAGGCCGTCGCCGCGGTCCGCAGGGTCCGCCCGACGATCGTGCTGACCTTGAGTCCTTCGGACTACATGGTCGATCACGAGACCGCCAGCCGGCTGGCGATGAGCGCCTGTTTCTGTTGCGGGATCGTGAACATCGAGACGCCGGGAGCGGAGCCGTTCGAGCCCGTTCCGCACCTCTACTACGCCGACCCGATGGAGGCCAAGGACAAGTTCGGCGAACCGGTCAAGCCGGGCATGGTCGTCGATATCTCGAACGTCATGGCCACCAAGGAAAAGATGCTCTGCTGCCATGAGAGCCAACGGGACTGGCTGCTCAAGCACCACGGAATGGATGAATACGTCGAGATGATGCACTCCCTCGGCGAAAAACGCGGCGGACTCGTCGGGGCCCGCTTCGCCGAAGGATTCCGTCAGCACCTCGGCCACGCGTACCCCCAGGACAACATCCTCAAGAAGGAGCTTGGCAGCCTGGTCCATACGCTGTAAGGAGATTCTCATGGGGAGAAAAACCAGTATCCTGGCGCCGCAGTGGTGGGATTTCACGACGCTGGACGATGAGATCCTGAACGACGCGGCCCGCCTGACGGCCGACGACATGGCCGCTCTGAGCCGGGAGGGCTTCCGCGTGGTCTTCTACGACAAGCTGGAGGACTTCTACCTGGCGGAGGCTCTGGAGTACATCACCGCCTGGCGACAGGCGTCCGCGAACGCCCCTGCCGGCATTTGCGGTCCTATCGGTCCGACCGAGCAGCTTCCCCTCGTCGCCCGACTGGTCAACGCACTGGAGATGGATTTGCACCATGCCCACTTCTGGGGCATGGACGAGTGGTACGTGAACGGACGGGAGGTGCCGCCCACGCATCCGCTGTCCTTCGCCAGGGCGGACCGGGAGCTGTGCTTCGACCGAATTCGCCCGGACCTGAAGATGCCCGACCGCAACATCCACTTCCCGACGGCCGACGTCTCCGCCTACACCAGGACCTGGGACAACGTCCGATGCGTCGTCATGCAAGGCGGCCAGGGCGACATCAAGCACTGGGCGTTCAACGACCCCGTCCGCCGGGAGGGCAAGTACAAAGACCAGCCCCCGACGCCCGAGGAGTTCCGAAAACTCACGACCCGCGTGGTGGACCTGCACCCGGTGACCGTCATGCAGAACGCCCGCACCAGCGGCGGCGGCGTCGTCACCGGCGTCCCGATCCAGGCGATCTCCGTCGGACCGGTCGAGACGTGGAAGGCCGAAAAGGTCTCGATCTGGCAGGCGGGCACGCACGACAATCCGTTCGGGATGCGTCTGACCACCCTGATGATCGGTAAGAAGATCCCGGACAGCGCCGTCCCGATGTCCCTGTTGGCGGATCATCCGAACGTGCAGTTCAATTTCTATCGGCCCGCAATCGGCGCGTGCGAAGCCGAGATGCATTAGTTCGATGGGAGATGACCTATGGCTGTGGACGTTCTGATTCTCAATACGGCGGTGGTGGATTTGCGGCGGCCGGACTTCGAGTTCGCCGACACGCTCGTCGGCAAGGGCGGCCTGGCGAAGTGCAAGACGAAGGACATGCCGACGTATTCACAGGAGCAGATCCGCCAGTGGATCGACGAGGGCTTTGCCACCGCCGGCGGACCGGGCAACACCGCGCCGCTCGTCGCTCGAACCGGTCTGAAAGTGGCTGTCGGCGTCAATCTCGGCAAGGGCGACTACGACGGCCTCGACGCCCAGGGTCGTTACTGGCACGACGTCATGACCGCCAACGGGATCGACATGTCGGCGACCCACGTCCATCCCACCCTCCCGACGGGCACGACGTTCATCCACAGCACCTCCGGCGGCGACCGCGGCGGCATCGCCTACTTCCCCAACGCCAACAACGACTTCGATTTCGAGGTCTTCCAAGAGGCGGTTTCGCGGCTCAAGCCCCGAATCGTCTATTACATGTACTCTGGCCTGTCCGACCGCGGCGACGCCAACGGGGGCAACGACCTGGCCGACTTCATCCGCTGGTGCCGGGACCAGGGAGCGGTGACCATCGCCGACAGCCACACGCTGACCGGCAATCCGCACAAGCTCATCGTCGACGGCACGCCGGTGAAAGAGTATCGACTCCTCGAACCGCTGCTACCGGAGCTGGACCTCTTCTTCACCTCCTCCGACGAGGCCAAGCTGATCGAGAACACGCTCAGCCGCAAGCCCGTGAGAAACGATCTCGACGAGCACGCGTACAACATCCAATTCCTCGAACTGCTCACGCGAAAGTTCTGGCAGGACGACGACCGCACAAAGCTCTTCGGCGTCACCGTCAGCGACGGCGCATACGAGAAGCACATCCTGCCCGACGGCCAGACCAACTGTCCGGACAAGGTGACCTCCCGTTTCATGGCCGGCGAAGTCGTGGACCTCGTCGGAGCGGGCGATTCCTTCCGCGCCGGCCTGATCGCCTACGTCGCGAGCAATCTGGACGCGTTCCGCAAAGGCAGGATGAACTTCCAGGAGGCAGTCCAGGCGGGGAATCTCTTCGCGTCGCTCTACATCAAGGCCCCGCTCGGCGACCGCTACGGCAACATCCGCCCGTACCCGAAGATGCTCCAGATCCTCCGGTCCCCGACCGCTTTCGATAGCATGGAGGCCCTGCGACAGGCGCTGGATTAGAGACAATGACCGGGACTGGTCAGTGCTCGGTGAGGGCGTCAGCGGTAGGGTGTGCTCTGCACACCGCTTTCATCGTGCGGGCTGAACTTGCGACAAACATGCGACACAACTTGCGACATGGAGGATAACTGACGTGGCAACAAAGAAACAGACGCCGGCTTGGCAGGACAAGGTCATCAATCCCTCGCAAATCGGGGGGATCGAGACCTCGGTGCTGGACAATGGCCCGGGTCGGGGCACGCGAATCGCGTGGGTCAATACCGGGTCGGGACTGCGATACAGGGTCGTGATCGACCGCTGCCTGGACATTGTGGACGCCTTCCACAATCAGCACAGCTTAGCCTGGCTCAGCCACGGCGGAATCACCGCAGTCCGACCAGACGTCAGCACGGGCATCGAATGGCTCTGGACCTTCGCAGGCGGTCTGCTGACGACCTGCGGCCTGACGCACGCCGGAGCGCCCGAGAACGACGAATTCGGCGAACGCGGCCTCCACGGGCGGGCCAGCAACCTGTCGGCGCAGGTCGAGTCGATCAGCCAGCCCAACCTCGCCACGGGCAAAATGGACATGAGCATCACCGCGGTGGTCAAGGAGTCCCGCGTCTTCGGGCCCAACCTGGAGCTGCGCCGCACGATCTCCAGCACGCTCGGCGAGCCGACCATCCGGGTGCACGACGTCGTGACGAACGTCGGCAACTCGCGGACGCCGCACATGATCCTCTACCACATGAACTATGGCTGGCCGCTCGTCGACAAGGGCACGCAGATCGTCTGGAAAGGCCTGTGCAAGTCGCGGGGCCTCGATATGGACAACGCGATCTTCAACGACCAGCACGATTTCCGCACCTGCCAGGGCCCGCTCGAACGGCATCGCGGCACAGGCGAAGCCTGCGGCTTCATCGATGTCACGCCGGACCGCGACGGCATTTGCACCGTCGGCCTGTACAATGCCAGGCTCGGCCTGGCGGTCGCCACGCGGTACAAGAAGAAGCAACTGCCCTCACTGGCGAACTGGCAGCACTGGGGACCGGGCGAATACGTCGCAGGCCTGGAGCCCGGGACGAATCCGCCCATCGGACAGGGCGGCGCCCGCAAAATGAAGCGACTCATCCACCTCGATCCCGGCGACAGTCGGACGTACGACCTGGAGATCAGCGTCCTTACGGAGGCCAGGGAGATCCGCAAGTTTATGAAAGAGGCCGGTCGGTAAAATGAACGAGCATGTTTTTGTCGGGTTCGGGTTCGGGCCGATTCAGGCCGGTTTGTTCGCCAAAGAAGCATTCGAGAGCCGCAATTTCAAGCGGATCGTCATCTCCGAGATCGATCAGAAGCTGGTGGACGCGGTCCGCGCCAATCGCGGGACATACTACGTCAACGTCGCCCGAAGCGACCGCGTCGAGACGGTCCGCATCGACGGCGTCGAACTGTTCAACCCCACACGGGACAAGGAGCTTTCTGCGGCTCTCGCCGAAGCCACCGAAATCGCGACATGCCTGCCGTCGGTCAAGTTCTTCGACTCCGAGAAGCCCGACTGCGTCGCGGCCCTCATGGCCGAGGGGCTTCGAGCCCGCACGTCCGACGCGACGATCGTCTACGCGGCAGAGAACAATAACCACGCCGCGGAGATCCTCGAAGACGCGGTGACACGCAGACTCCGCGTAGGGCGAGCGTCCCCGCTCGCCACGGATCATCGTGCGGGGACGCACGACCTACGAAGAGTCCAGTTCCTCAACACGGTCATCGGCAAGATGAGCCAGGTCGTGACCGATCCCGCGGAGATCGCCCAGCGACGCCTGACGCCCATCGCCCCGGGTATCGACCGCGCGTTCCTCGTCGAGGAGTTCAATCGCATCCTCGTCACGAAGACGACGATTGCCGGCTTCACGCCGGGAATCCGGGTCTTCATCGAGAAGGACGACCTGCTGCCCTTCGAGGAGGCCAAGCTCTACGGCCACAACGCCATCCACGCCATGCTGGGCTTCATCGGCACGCTCAAAGGCTACACGAAGATGACCGAACTGGCGGGCGACAAAGCCCTGATGCAAGTCGCCCGCGAGGCCTTCATCAAGGAATCGGGTGGTGCCCTCATCCACAAATACGCCTCCCTGGGCGACGACCTGTTCACCGAGGCAGGCTACCGCATCTACGCGGACGACCTGCTGGAACGAATGACCAATCCCCACCTGGCGGACACCACCGCCCGGGCCAGTCGGGACGTAGTCCGCAAGCTGGGCGTCAACGACCGCATCTTCGGCACGATGGCCCTCGCCCTCGAACACGGCATCGAACCGAAGAACATGGCGATGGACGCTCTGGCCGGCGTCGCCCTGCTCCTGGCGAACGCCACCGAGTACGGCGTGCCGGTAGGGTGTGCCCCGCACACCAACCCTTCTTCGTTAGATGCGCAGTGCGTAGTACGCACCCTACAGGAACTTCGCGAGGACAACCTCGCGCAACTGCTCGCATGGCTCTGGAAGACCCCGATCACGCCAGCCCTGCAACGGATCATCGATGGCACCTACGCCGCCCGCGGCCCTCTGGGCAAGGTGCTGGTCCCATAGCGGCCGACGTCGCTTCCACTTTTCCGAGGACCTGCCGGCGACGCGACGTCGTTTGGGATATTCGGGTTTTGTGCTTTGAATCGGAAAGAGAACGATCGCAATCGCTCTTCGATCCAAGAGCCGTCCCCCTGGTCCTACATCGACGCGAGCCTGCCCTGCTTCGAGGAGAACAAGCCTCCGAAAGCGAACAACCGCCAAGCCTAAGGACAACCACAGGCACTGTCATC
The DNA here is from genome assembly GCA_964507995.1 of uncultured Pirellulales bacterium. GTDB lineage: Bacteria > Planctomycetota > Phycisphaerae > Sedimentisphaerales > Anaerobacaceae > PLanc-01. Next base: position 29,478 of record CAZDTD010000022.1, read on the forward strand.
CACGACGGGCGTCTCTCCCCTGGTGTCCTCGGGAATCGCCCTATTCTGTATTTGGAGGGCTGACGCTCCCCCGAGGGAGTATTCTTGTACTTGACAGGAACCCTGTATGGACGACCCCAATTGGGGCAAGCGGGTGGGCTAAGCTCCTACGGGCTCAAGCTTCTGTACCTGCGGCGCGTCTTGTTCAGCTTCCCACAGGTCCAGCTTGAGTTGCATCCGAAGCCAGCTTTCCGGCGTAGTATTCGTCGCACGAGCGACGCGGACCGCCATTGCAGGACTCATGGCAGCGTGCTCATTCAACAACTCGGAGAGAGCCTTCCGCGTCACTCCCAGCCGTTTCGCGGCTTCTGTAACGGTCAATCCCAATGCCTCGATCACATCGTATTTGAGAACTCGGCCCGGATGTGTTGGTTTTCTGGTAGTCATCATCGGAAGTATAACCCGTAACGTTACAAGTTGCAAGCGTTTTCTTTTTGCAGAAATGAGATTCTCCTGGACATGCCCCACCCTCGCATCTCGTCAAGCCCAACTGCCAGACACGGACAAAGCGCGCCGTTCCCTGGGCCTACATTGACGCGAGTCTGCCCTGCTTCGAGGAGAGCAGGCCACCGAGAGCGGACGACCCCAGGCCTGAGAAAGACGACGACCGCTGTTATCCTGCCAAGCGTCTCTCTGCCGGTGTCCCCGGAATTCGCCAGACCCCATTAGAGGAACAGACGCCTGTAGCTAAACCCTAATCAAGCGGAGGACCAGAATCTGGGGCCAGCTAACATGAAAAGCAGAACCTCTTTGCCGCTATAATAGCGATGCCAGAGGTTCATCGGACAAGGAGGTTCTGCCATGCACTATGCAGGGATCGATTATCACAAGCGGCACTGCATCGCCGGCATCCAGAACAGCCAGAGCGAGATTGTCCGGGAGCAGCGGGTGGACCACGCCTTCCCCGAGTTGTTCGGAGGGCAGAACGGGTGAACTCCGGACCCGTTTGGCCGTACTTCCATATAAAGACCGGGCCGGCAATTCGTGATTGAGTGGGCCGTGACTGGGGTGTTTGGAGCTACGATGTTATCGAGAAGCAGGTTCATCGTGAGATGTGTGATCCCATTGGTGTTCGTGATGTTGTGTGCATGTATGCCCTTGGGGGGGTGCGGAACCGTGGGGATTGAGAAATCCAAGTATTCAGTGCTCGAAAAGGACGGTCGGTTTGAGCTGCGGCTTTATGCACCCTGCATCGCCGCCGAGACGGTGGTCGAGTCCGACTTCGGCGAGGCCGGCAATATCGCCTTCCGACGGTTGTACAAGTACATCTCGGGCGAGAACCGCACGAGTCAGTCCATCGCCATGACAGCCCCAGTGAACCAAGAGGCCCGCTCGGAGAAGATCGCGATGACCGCCCCAGTGAATCAGCAGAGGTCCGGCGGCAACTGGGTCGTCAGCTTTCTGATGCCGGCCAAGTACACGATGCAGACGCTGCCCGAACCGTTGGACCCATCCGTGACGCTGAAGGAGATCCCCGCCCGGAAGATGGCATCGGTGAGGTACTCAGGAACCTGGAGCCGGAAACGCTACGACAAGCATCAGGCGCGCCTGATGCAATTCATCGAGAAGCGAGGATGGAAGGTCGTGGGCGAACCGGTTTTCGCCCGGTACGATCCGCCGTTTCAGTTGCCCTTCCTGCGCCGCAATGAGATCCTGATCCCGGTCGAATGATCTATGGACATCCGTGTGTATCCGCGTCTGCACTCCCGATCGCGGCAGAGTGCGAAGGAATCAGAAGAGCTTCTTCGCCTTGGCCTTGAGCCCGAACGTTCGATTGAAACGATACTCGAGACTGGCCTTGAGTTCGTCCGTCAGTTGCGGCTGGGCGCTGTCGCCATTTTTCGTGATGTAGATGGTGACGGGGGCGTCCTTGGTCCGTTCCTGACAGCATTCAAAGACAACCGTGTCGCCGGTGGGCGTCGCGGCGATGATCTTGAACGCCCACGAGCTGAGGAATTCCTGGGAGTGAGTCCATCCCTTCTCCGTGATGAAGCCGCGAATTCCTTCATCCGCTTCCCAAAGGTGCAGGCGGGTCCTGATGATTCCCGGATTGCTCTCCAACACGGTGGGTGACGGGCCTGCCTTCCTGCAGCCGCAAATCGGACTGCACACCAGAATGCAGACGGAAAATCGCAGCAAACAGTCGCTCTTCACAGCCAATTTCCTCAACTGCATACATGGGTTATCCGCGTAGTAGCTCTGAATTCCCGAGCCTGCGTTGACATCTTACTGCACGCTCCGTGCTCTTGTACAGCATAGTATCCGAGATTCTCCGTCTCACCTTGTCATCGGCACTCCTGTACGTCACCCGGTCAATGCCGCCAACCAAAGAACTACCGCTATCGCCTTTTCACAGAGTCCGTCCTCTATCCTCCGGGAGCATCCAACAAAAGGTGCAGGACCGTTCTTGTGGCCTCCCATGGGGTGACGAGGCATGGGCCGGACGCCGTCATTCCTGCGGAAGCAGGAATCCATAAGCCGAGGTTTGCGACGTGCCCCAGGAACTGGATTCCCGCTTTCGCGGGAATGACAATCCAGGGTTTTCGTGAACCCCTGTTGCACACGCGCAAGTACGGTCATTCACCCTCCAACAAAGCGGTAAACGCTCTGGATTCCGACCGAAGGCGGGCCTGTGGTATAATGCCGGCTCATGGGTACGAAGGACAGGCAATACAGGCTGGCTTATGCATACGCAATCGCGGCGGTGGTCTTCTGGGGGACGGCTGCATCTGCGTTCAAGATCTCGCTGCGATCTGTGGACGTGACGTCGCTGCTTCTGATCGCGTCGGCGACCTCGGCAGCGGTCTTCTT
>CAZDTD010000023.1:0-30944 GCA_964507995.1 uncultured Pirellulales bacterium
GCTCGATCTTCACCCAGTATGGAGGCGCGATGACCGTGCCGCTGTCCACATTGGCCGGTGTGCCGTTGGTGGTGGGCCGGTTCTGGAAGCTGGCGCCGTTGGCGGCGCTGCCGGTCATGACCATCGAGGCGTGAGTCGAACCGCCGTTGAGGCTGTCGCGAATCATCACGCCGCCCTTGGCCCAGGTGTTGGTCCCGGTGCCGTTGCTGACGACGCGTGCGATCAGCGTGCCGTCGCCGGTGAGGGTCTTGTAGGCGTAGGTGAACTCATCGGAGTTGCCCCAGATGTCCGCGCCGGCGCCGGTGAGGTTCATCTTGCCCGAGGTTTCGGTGACTGTCGTCGTGGTGATTGCCGGATACCCGCGGGTCCAGAGGCTCACTTCGTCTGCACCGTTGCCGGTCCAGTTCTGGGCTGTTTCGAGCTCGTACTCGGCCTCGCTGTAGTAGGGCGACGCCGTGTTGTTGTACGCCAGAGGCATGGACTGCTTGCCGGTGTGGACAATCGTCTGCTCGGCGAACGGAGAATTCTCGTATCCGACGGTCGAGCCGCTGGCCTGGGTGGTCAGGCCGTCGATCCAGGCATGCCAGATCGTGGTTTCCGTCTCGATGTTGTCGTCGTAGCTCTCGAAACCCTCGACGACCTCGAATTCCTTCGATGCGAAGCTCCAGACGTTGCCTGCGTAGACGCCGGCGTCGCCGACCTCATCGACCTTCCAGTAGTACGTGGTCCCGAAGTCCATGGACGCGGGCGTATAGCTGTGGTTGGTCACGGTCTTGGCTGCCACGGTCCCTTCGGCCACCGCGTTGGCGTCGGTCCCGAAGTAGACCTGATGCGAGGTCGCCTCGCGGCCGGGTCGCCAGTTTAACGTCGTGTCGAGGGCAATATCCTTGGCTGCGTCCGCCGGAGTGGGCTCGAAGCCCTGCGCCGGCGTATAGAGGAACCGCACCTCGCTGAGGCTGGCCATCGTCGTGGCGCCCCAGTTGTCGTTGATCGTCAGTTTGACGTACTTCGCCATGACCTCGCCGAAATCGACGACGGTGTTCGCGGTGTAGTTCGACAGGCCGGTTCCCTGTGCGAACTCGGGCACGTTCTCCAACGCGGTCCAGGTCTCGCCATCGGTGGAGTACTCGATGGCCACGTCCTTGGCTCCGAAGCCCATGTAGACTTCGAGTTCCGAGTTGGCGTTCCAGACCCACATCTCGTGGAGTTTGTATTCCTTTTCGAATGCGAACTGGATCGAGACGGGCAGAGTGCCGGCCGGCGTGGCCCACATCGTCTTCAGGTCGAAGCCGTGCTGGTCGAGGTTGTTGAGGCCGGAGCCGTTGACCGTATTGATCGCGGGCGAGGTGGCCTGCTCCGTAGAGGCGGTGGCCGTCACGCCGGTGATCGGGTAGGCATACGTCTCGGCCGTGAAACTCCAGACCTCGCCTTTGAAGGTGCTGTAATCCGGGGCCGCGTTGACCTCGTCGATCCTCCAGTAATAGGTCTGGCCGTATTCGAGCAGGCCTTCCGGATCGAAGGTGGTGGTCGTTTCGCCCTGGCCGACGAGGACGCCTCTCGGATCGGAGGTGCTGGCAGCGTTGACATCCTCGAAGCTCGTTCCCAGGTACACGTCGTGCGTCGCGGCGTAGTCGCCGGCCGTCCAGCTCAGGACCGCATCGCGAACGACATCGGTCGTCTGCTCCTCCGGGGAGGGAAGCTGCGCGATGCTCGTGTTGATCAGACCCTTCATGATTTCTTTGATATCAGCGTCGGACAGCGCCCGGTAGTAGATCTGAACGTCATCCACGAGACCCGCGTAGATCTGGTCTGTGCCCGTGTCCCAATGGCCGACCTGCGTGGTGCCCAACGTACCAAGATAAGGAGAAACGGCCGTCCTTTCTACGACCTGTGTTCCGTCCACGTAGATCCTCTGGGTCTGGCCTTCGGCGTCGTACCGGAAAGTCAGGTGGTACCAGGTGTTGTCCTGGAAGAGGTTGGCAGGCGAACTGGCGTCGTTGGCGTAGAAGCCCATGAGGACGCCGCGAACCGGGGCATCCGTACTGCTGTCCCCGCCGAGACGGAAGTGCATGCTCTTATTATCTGTCCCGGTCTCTGCTTGGGAGAAGATGACGGATGAACCGCCGGTGAGCACCGAATTCATCCACAGAGCCACTGTGAAACTGCGGTTGTCCAACGGGATGTGCGGCGCTGAGACATAACTGCCGCCTCCAAACTGGAGCGCTGTCTCCAACCTGCCCGCGACCCACGTCGGGTTGTTCGTCAGGGTCCCGTCATAGCCGTTGCCACTCCCATCGTGGGCTACCGTGCCTGTTCCTTCGTCGTAGGGCCACCAAGCAACGAGATCCGGATCAAACCCGGCGAACGCCGACCATGCGGGCCCCAACACCAAAATACAGACCAGCCCAAAAAACGACCTTCTCAACATTGTAGTTCTCCAACAATACTTGCCATGCGCGCATGCTTCCACGCTACAGTTGCTTACTGAAAGCATGAGACGCGTTGCTTACGGACAGATCGGGGGAATCACGCAGATCAGAGACAGGATTTGCTTCGATGACTTATGGCATTTGCTGCTGCACCACTCCTCCTGCGGCGGAAAGAACCGCCTGTAGGGTCTTATAATAATGTCACAAGAGTATCTTACCGCATCTGGGGACCGCGAGTCAACCGCAAACGAACAATTTCTTTCAACCCCTACTGCTATCGGCACTTACATCTACGAACTTGAACATCGAAGGGCGTGGATCGGCCGGATGCAAAAGGGGCCTGTGTCGCGAGGACACAGGCCCCAGATGGCGGTACGAGTTCCGATATCACAGCCTCTTCGGCCGGATTCTCACCCTTACTGCAACGGCTTGCCGCGCACGATGTCGTCGAAGTAGACCGTGCCGGTCCCGCCGACGGCGGGGCTGGTGGGGTTGCCTACGCCGAGCGTGATCGATTCGATCGCGGTGATTTTCACGCCGGCTGCGGCCAGGTCGCTCAGCGGGATCTGCCACTGTTGCCAATCCTGCCGGCCTGTCGCCAGCGTGTCCGGATTCAGCAGCGTCGCGGTCTTGGAACTGTCCTTGACCGTCAGGTAGAGCCGCTCAATCGAATTGCCTTCTACCTGGGCCTCGCCGATCTCCGCGATCTGCCAATCGCCGGTGACGTTGCCGGAGGTCGTGACATTGGAGAAAGAGGCGCTGGTGACGATGCTGCTGTCGTGGCTGGTCAGGGCCAGCCCGATCAGGACCGGATCGGTCATGGCGATCGTCTGGGCCTCGCCCAACTGGGTCCAGGCGGCGCCGTCCGGAGAGGTGTAGGCGGTGATGCTGTCGCCGCTGCGTTCGAGCTTTACCCAGTAGGAGAAGCCAACCGCCTCTGTGGGCTGGACGCTTGCCGTCGTGCCGGCGGCCGTCAGTCGCCACTGGAAGGTGGCGCCGTTGCCGCTGCTGGGGGTTTTGGCCATCATGGCATTGGTTGCGCCGGCCCCGTCGCTCTGGCGGATCATGACGCCCGTCTTGGCCCAACTGTTGCTCGCGTACAGACTGTTGACGCGGGCCACGATTGAGCCGTTGCCGTTGAGGCTCTTGTAGGCGAAGCGGAAGCCGTCGGAGGAACCCTCGATGTCCCAGCCCAGACCGTTCATCACGATTTCGCCGTCGGCGCTCTCCGTGAAGGACGGCGCGATGCCGCGGAAGTACAGCGACAAGGTGTCGGCGCTGTCGGCGGTCAGGTCCTGGGCCGCGTCAAAGGTCCTCGTGGCCTCGGAGTAGTAGGGCGACTTCGTGTTGTCGTAGAGCATGGGCATCGACTGATTGCCGCTGTGGACGATGGTCGTCTCGCCGAACGTTCCGTTGACGGAGTCGATGTAGCCGACCTGCGAACCGCTGTCGTTGTTTGCGTAGCCGTCGATCCAGATGTCGAAGATGCAGTTGTCTTCGTCGTCATAGCCCTCGAAGTCGTCGACGGGTTCGAATTCCTGGGCGACGAAGCTCCAGAGATTGCCCGCGTAGACGCCGTCGTCGCCGACTTCATCGACCTTCCAGTAGTACAGGGTCCCGAAGTTCAGTGCATCGGGCGTATAGTCGTGATCGGTCACAGTCTCGGCCGGCACGGTCCCTGCGGCCACGGCGTTGGCGTCGGTCCCGAGGTAGACGTTGTGCGAAGTCGCCTTGCGGCCGGGTCGCCAGCTCAACGTTGTGTCGAGGGCAATGTCCGTGGCGCCATCCGCTGGATTGGGCTCGAAGGCTTGCACTGGCGTATAGAAGAAACGCACCTCGCTCAGGCCGGTCATCGCGGATGTGCCCCAGTTGTCGTTGATCGTCAGTTTGACGTGCTTCGCGGCAATCTCGCCAAAGCTGACCGTGGTGTTGGTCGTGTAGGTCTCCGAGACGGTCGCCTGGGCGAATTCGGGCACGTTCTCCAACGCCGTCCAGGTTTCGCCGTCGGTGGAATACTCGACTGTGACATCCTTGGCCCCGAGCCCCATGAAAGGTTCAAGCGGGGAGTTGGAGTTCCACACCCACAGTTCGTACAGCGTGTACTCTTTGTCGAAGTTGTACTGGATCCAGGCGGGCAGGGCTTGAGTCATCCACATGTCGCTCGTATTGGTGGAATGCTGGTCCGCGTCGTTGAGCCCGGATTCGTCGATCGTCCGGATCGCACGCGAGGCAGGCGCCTCGCTGGAGGTGGCGACCGTTATGCTGGTGATCGGATAGCCGTACGGCTCGATCGTGAAGCTCCAAACGTTGCCCTTGAAGACGGTGTAGTCGGGGGCTGCGTTGACCTCGTCGATCCTCCAGTAGTAGGTCTGGCCGTATTCGAGCAGGCCTTCCGGATCGAAGGCGGTGTCTGCCTGGCCCTGGCCGACGAGGACGCCTCTCGGGTCGGAGGCACTGGCCGCGTTGACATCGTCGAAGCTCGTCCCAAGGTACACGTCATGTGTGGCGGCATATTCGCTTGCCGTCCAACTTAACATGGAGTCCAATGGCACGTCCTTGGATTCGGTGTCAGGATTCGGCTTGGAGGCCAGTCCGGGATTTGTGGCTGAGACGTCGACGTACGTCTCGCCGATGCGAAGCTCATCATAAAACAAGGCAGAGCCGGCGCCGGAAATGCGAATTCGGTCGAAGGGGACCCTGCCGGTGGTTTCCCCGGCCGTCTCGTTGTCGTAGAAGGCCGTTTCGACGGTGGGTTCTTTGTTCAGAGCCGGATTCAACCACGCCGTGATGTGGCTGCTGGAGGCGCTGTTGACAATCCGGACGACGAAAAAGGCCAGCTCTCCGACCGGGACGGTCGAGAGTCTCGCACCCGTGACGCCGCCGGAATCGCTCATGGAATTATACAGCGACAAGCCCCAGTAGGCCGAGGTATCGGGCTTGCCGATGAAGAGCGCCTCGCTGCCGCTTCCGTTGAACGGAGAAATCCCGCACCAGGACGGGGTCGCGGAATCCTGGCAGAGGAAGCTGATCCAGATCGTTCTGTTCAAGGCGCTGAAACCGCTGGGCATCAGGCGGAAGCTGGCGGTGCTCGTCGAGGTGACCTTGTTGCCCGCGACCGGGAGCCTCGGCCATTCCAGACCGGGCGACGCTACGGTCTGGTCTCCGTCCCACGCCACCCCGGCGGTCCAGCCTGTGCCGCCCGCATTGCCGCCGAGCGACCCTGTTGCATAGTCGAAACCATCGTATACGATCAGATTGGCCGATGCGCTGCCGGCCAGGCCCAGAGCCAAGGCAAGCAGGCAAATGATTCTCTTAATCATAGATCACATTCCTTCCTGTCCGAGTTACTTAATCGTGTTGTTACCCGGCATTTGCCGAGATTTGTTCAGTGCCCCCAGGAGCGAGATACGCGTAAAATGACCTCCTTTCCAGAAACATAGGGTGGGCATATCCCACTGGCGGTTGAATCCCTCGCCTCGGTGAGAGGCCAAGGTGCGATGTCCTTCGATGTGTGAACCTGTACACTACCTGATCAACTCCTCCGAACGCGAAATATCCCATCTCCGGATGGTATGACAATGACGCCAACCACCCAGGTTCCCCATTCTACCGGATCTGGGATGGGAGATCAACCCGAATGTGAATTCCTTATCCCAAAGCCCCGAAGTGCACCTGGAGAAGGGGTTATCAGTAGTCCTTGAAGCCGCTCATCCACTGGGGCCAGTCTTCATGTGTAACACTGCCGGCGGTGGTCCAGACGTTCTCCGTGTTGAATGTGCGGTTCCATTTGAAGGCCCACAGTTCCTTGAGTCCGACCTTGCGTTGACTCATGTCGGCGAAGAGATAGTTCACATACCCATTGTGGCGGTTCATGCAGACGAGTACCCATTCGTTATAGCCGGCGGTCTCTCCCTCAACGAGCGGCGGACCGGCGGTATCGCTGCAGAACGCGTCCACGTAGGCGCAATCGAAGAACAGCGGCACGTTCGTGGGGTTCTTGATCGTGTTTCGGTTCCTCCAGAACTGTGATCCCGGATTGTCGCAGATCCACTCGTTCTCGCCGTAGCTGCCGATGTCTTTCGAGGTCTTGTTCTTGATGTCGGTCCATCCCTGCTGGTCCCACAACCAGGCTCGAGTGGCCCAGTCGCCGGGGATGTTCATGGGACGCGTGGCCGACGGACACACGGTCAACGCCCCCCGGTTCATGTAGTAGGGCATCATGACAACGGGCCAGTCATTCGCCGCAGCGTTGTTGTTGAGGCTGTTGCCCGGGTTGAATTTGCCGTTATTGTCCTCTGTGTACATGTGCCAGATATAGCCCCATTGCTTGAGATTGGACATGCAGGCGACGGTCCGGGCCTGTTGGCGGGTTCGATTGAGACTGGGCAGCAGCACGGACATCAGGAGGGCAATGATGGCGATGACCACAAGCAGTTCGATCAGTGTGAAGGCACGTCTTCCCATCGTCATACCTCATCGTATCTGAACGAAGATCTGAATGAACAAAAGCGCCCTTGTAGTCTATCACTCGCAGCCTCCGTTGTCCAGTTCTATAGTCCGACGCACTGCCGGTTTATGGGTACAATGCGGGTCTGGGCGGGCGATGCCCGAGGCGACGAGTCCTTGACACACCGGCCGTTCAGCCGGTCCCTGAACCTCAGTTTCAATCGATTTCGCCAAGGGCCGCCACCGTGGAGGGACGAAGTCTCGCGATACGACCTTCGAGGAGATCGACCTGGGCGATTGCCTGGTCGTATCTTCTGGCGGTCCATTGGACCCGGCTGAGGAGCGGAGCAACTGTCTCGGAACCGGCCATCGCTCGGTGAGTCTCGGCAATTTTGCGACTGACTTCCCGCAGGTCTCTCTGTTTGGCCGCGATGCGGAGGACGATCGTCTCCTCCTCGCTGCCCTTGCGCCACGGCAATCCCACGTCCAAGGCGGGGCCATTTTCCCGTGCCGCCTGGTTGCAGCGGTTCATGGATTGTGAGACCTTCGCGATCGCCTGTTCCAGCTTCTGGCTCTCCGAGGCATTTCCCATTCGGTTCCGGATGCCCTCGAGTTCGGCGACGGCTTGATACAGATCGTTCGCGGTTGAGCGGAGCGTCTCCCTGGCGGCTTGTCTGCTCTTGTCCTGCTTGTCCCGCGAGATCTGAGCCAGGCGTTCCTGCAGATGATCCAGTTCGTTCTCAAGCTGGCTGCGATACGATATCAGGGACTCCGTCCGTTCCGCGAGCGTCCGAGGCGACGTCTCCGACGGCAGTGAGATGGACGGCTCGATCGCGAGTTTCCCCAGGAGTTCCTGAATCCTGATGTGAATGTCGCGACTCTGGCCCACGACAAGTCTGCCGTCGGCGGAAGACGCGATGGTTCCCTCGCCCGCTCCGGGATAGAAGTCGAGCCAGCTCTGGGGCGCGATCGTTTCGCGGATCAGGTCGGCCACGTCCAGGACGTGGTTCCCGGCCCGCAGCAGCGGCGGCAGATCGTATATTCGCGTCTCCATCTTCTTTTTCGGCAGCCCGGCGCGGGTCGCGACAACGATGACGCCCCGATCCATGGCGAATTCCACGGGATTCTCGGGATACAACGGATCGGAGATCGCGTCGAGCAGGCAGTCCAACGCCGTGCCCAGCGGCATGCCCGCGAGACCGTCCATCTCCACAGGAGTGGATGGTTCCAGGTTTGCGTTTTCGAAGACGTCCCGCCAGAGTATGACGATTCGCAAAGGGGGCTCCACCGAACGCGACAGGATCTCGAAGGCCTCCTTCAAAGGCGTCGTCTGAGTCATGGCTGACAGGACCACGACCCTCTCAAACTGCTTATCGACCGCTTCATCGGCGGGGTCCGGTCGGATCGGCTCTATTTCGATGGGCCTGCTCTGTGTCAGCAGATCGTCGAGTTCCTTACAGATCGCGTCCCGCCGCGTCTCGGCCTCGTCGAGTTGCGTTTTGAGGGCTGCACGGTGTGCGGCGAACGCCTCCTGCAACTCGGCCCGGAGATTCTCGATCAGCGCATTGCCGAATTCCTTCGCGGCGGGCGCAACATCATTCTCGATGTGGACCCTGAGTTCGAACAGCACCGCTCGTGTCTCGGGCGGTGTGGTGTCGTTCGAGGATTGTTCCTCGGTGGCGGAATCTCCCAGCGGCCGGACGTCGAAGAACGCGTCGTGTGTGTCCTGGCCCGCCAGCCACGTGCGTCGGGCGGCCTCGCCTGTGACCGCGTCGCTTCGCAGGAGGGACTCCAGCAGGTCGAAACTCAGCGGCGTCACGTCGACGTCGGCCGTCGCCTTCACGACGCATCTCATTTGACGCGTATCCGACAACCCCTTGTCCGGGCCAGGCTGCGATCCTCTCGCCACGATCCCCAACGCCAATGCCACCGCTACAATGGCTACTCGCCTCTTCGTTTCCATTCTCGGCCTCCTGATCTGTATCGTCCGCAGCATTTCATCCACGCCGACGAACATGATAAACCCCAGGATGATCTTGGACAAGGCGAAACGAAGGATGCATTTCAAGACGCGATCTCACGCTTCAAACCTCCGCTCATGAGTTGCACTGCGGGCGGGTTGGTGGTAGCGTAGGGACGAAAGATTTGTCGTCTGTAGTTGAATTCGAAGGGAGTCCGCGATGCCACTGATTGAATTGGATACATCGTACGAGCTGGCCGACGCCGGCAAGAAACAGCGGTTGATCGGGGCCTTGTCCCGGGTAGTCGCCGAGGGGACGGGAAAGCCCGAACAGTACGTGATGGCCTGCGTGCGGGACAAGGTGGCCATGACCATGAGCGGTGGGACGATCCCTTGCGCCCTCGTCACGATCAAAGCCATCGGCGGTCTGACGAAAGCCGTCAATCAGGGCCTGGCCGGCACGATCTCGCAATTGCTCCAGAACGAATTGGCCATCCCGGCGGATCGCGTCTATATCACATTCCAGGAACTGCCCGCCGATCACTGGGCCTGGAATGGGAAGACGTTCGGATAGGAAAATCCGAAGCACGAATATCGAAATCCGAAACAAATTCTAAACACGAAACCCCAATGACCGAAACGCTGGTGTCCCTCGAACGAGCCGTTTTGAATTTCGGGTTTTGGTGATTCGTGCTTGTTTCGGATTTCGATATTCGGATTTCGTGCTTCCCGCGGAGCGGTCATTTCTTCTTGTAGGCGACCGCGGGGTCGTAGACCTTCTGGGCGATGAATTCGAGGTCGGTCGTGCTGCGTGGCTTCACGGCCCGGTAGAAGCAGGATTGATAGCCGACGTGGCACTGGCCTTCATCGACCGAGACCTTCAAGATCAGGCAGTCCTGGTCGCAGTCCACGAGGATTTGGCGGACGGTCTGGACGTGGCCGCTCTCCTCGCCTTTTTTCCAGAGCTTCTTGCGGGACCGGCTGAAATAAGTGGCCCGACCGGTGGTGATCGTGAGGTCCAGCGCCTCGCGGTTCATCCAGGCGACCATCAGAATTTGCCCGGTGAAGGCGTCCTGGGCGATGGCCGGGATCAGACCCTCGGCGTTGAACTTGGGTGTGAACTCCAAACCTTCTTCAATCTGCTTCGATTCCAATGGCAACATCCTCTGGGATTTACGAGTTTCTATTGACGATTTTCGAATTGGCTTTCGCCGATGCGAACTCGATCCGTGAAGGTCAAATAATAACCCGCGAACGGCGAATAGTCAATCCTGTGCCCGCCCCCTGGAATCGGCGATGATAACTTCTTGCCACCGAACGCTTTACCAACTATGATTTAGTATGAGAATGGATTTCTGGGAGACAGGCTTTGCCGAACGCCCACAACGCTGGAAAGAAGGGATACCTATCCTTGATCGCACGGATCGCGGTGGCGACCGCGGCGATCGTATGGCTCCTGTACAAGCAGGATCGGAGGGAACTGGCGGAGGCATTTCACAGTCTAAACCTGGGGTATTTCGGGCTCAGTCTGGTGGTCTACGCATTCGCCCAAGTGGTTATCTCCGTTCGATGGTGGCTCCTGCTGCGGGCCCAATCGATCCACATCGACGTTCTATCGGCAGTGAAGCTGTTCTTTCTCGGACTTTTCTACAGCAATGTCATGCCGGGATCGGTCGGCGGCGATCTCGTCAAGGCTTGGTACGTCACGAAACACACGAACAAACGCATCGAAGGGGCGTTGAGCGTCTTCGTAGATCGGGTCATTGGGTTGATCGGCCTCGTCGTGATGGCGATCCTCACGTATGTGCTATCTCTCCAGGGCCGCGTCCCTGCGTTCTTCAAGGCAAAGGATGCGGGGGCGGGGTGGTTCTCTCGGTATCCCTGGGCGGTTCCTGGCACGGTTGCGATCTTGGGCATGTTCCTGGCGGTTGTACTGGCCCATCCGGCGGGTCGTGCGGCATCCGCCCGCCTGGCGGAGATCATCCGTCTTCGGGGGGCCTTCTTGCTGCGACGAGTCAGGGATGCCGTCGTGGCATACTGCTCAAGGCCCTGGGTGTTGCTGTGGGCGATGGTCTTGACATTCGTCGGACAGAGCATCGTGATCGTGGCTTTCTGGCTACTGGGGCGGGACCTGGGAATCGAAGCGGGTCTGGAGTACTATTTGTTTATCTTCCCTGTCATGTGGGTCGTTGGCGCCGTGCCGATCAGCATTGCCGGACTGGGCATTGTGGAGGCGGGAACCGTCGGGCTCTTCTGTCACTTGACGGGGGTGCCGGAGGAGAAGAAAGGCTTGGTGGTGGCCCTGGTGGTTTGCCAGCGGTTCGTCTGGATTCTGGCTTCGCTGCCGGGCGGCCTGGTCCATCTTCTGGGCGCCCACCTGCCTCAGGAAGATATTTCTGTTGACTGTGGAGAGACCGGAAATTAGTCTATCGGCGTCGTTTAGACTGCAATTTGCTACCCGCCGGGCCGATTGTCCGCGTGTCGATTGCCGGATACGCAGGCCGAGCGATTTTGGTTTGTTGTATGCCCGGGTGCGATCCGGCCGAGGCCGAGAAGGCCGCTGTGTTGCGGCGGGCCTCATGGATTGGTGGGGTGGTCGTAGGTGAATCGTTGATCTTGATTGATTAAGGAGACAGGCATTGCAGTTCACTATCTCGGGCAAACACGTTACCATTACCGATTCGATCAGGGCGTATGCCGAAGAGAAAACGTCGAAATTGCCGCGGTATTATGACGGCATCAACCAGGTGGAGGTGATTGTCGACAGCACGCACGGGACGAACAAGGTCAGCGTGGAGATCATTGCCAGGGGCGAGCATGGGAACGTCTTCGTGGCGACCGAAGCAGGCAGCGATGCCTATCCCTGCATCGACGGAGCCGCGCACAAGCTCGAACAGCAGCTCCGAAAGAAGAAAACGAAGGAACGGGACGACAAGTATCCGGGTGGAGGGGATGGTTTTGCCAAGCCGACGGTCTCGTAGGATTCCGGAATGCCCTGCGTTGGCGTTCATCCCGGCTGGAAGTTGTGTCGCGGGGAACTCTTGGGACGCATGGCGTGGGGGCAACGGCCTGCCGACGAGGTCTTTCTTATCGGCAGGAACCGGGGGTCCGTATGCGAATCGGCTTGCTTTTTCATGTCGTAGGGTGGACGTGGTTACGGTTAAGGCTGGACGCAAAGCATGAAGTTTGAAGAGTTTGTTTGTTTCGAGGCGACGATCCCTCAGTTGCAGGCAACAGATCGTGACGGGGTGATCACCGAGCTGGTGGCGGCTTTGGTCGCCGCGGGTAAGATCCCGGCCGAGTCGGGCAAGGACGTGACGAAGGCCGTGATCAAACGGGAGAACGAGGCCAGCACCGGCATGGGCAAAGGTGTGGCCGTGCCTCACGTCAAGCACTCGGCGGTCAAGTCGGTCGTGGGCGCTTTTGGGTACAGTGCCACGGGCGTTGATTTCGCCTCGCTCGACGAGCAGCCCGTCTATTCGGTGATCCTGCTGGTCAGCCCGATCGACAATCCCGACAAGCACTTGCAGGCCATGGAGAACATCTTCCGCAATCTGCAGAAGGAGAGGTTCCGCAAATTCCTTCGGCAGTGTCGCGATGCGGTCAGTCTCGAAGACCTGCTTAAAGAAGCGGACGAAAACCCATCCTGGTGATGTTTGGTTCGGTCCGTGGTCAGGCAACTCAATGTGCTGATGGGAGAATGAGGTCTTGGAAAAACTGGTGTCTCAGACAACTGTGGAGATTCGCAACGCAGATGGTCTCCACATGCGCCCGGCCATGCAGTTCGTTGACCTGGCGAGCCAGTTCGACTGCGAGATCTTCGTCAGCAATGGCCAGACCCCCGTGGACGGCAAGAGCATTATGCAAATGAGCATGCTGGCGGCGACCTGTGGGACCCGCCTGGAGATTCGAGCAGAAGGGCCCGACGCCGAGAAGGCGATCAAGGCCCTGCAGGATCTCGTTGAGATCCGGCTGTTCGGCGAGCCGCCGCCACCAGGCAAAGGGTAACGAAACTCAGCAGATCCCGTCATGGAGATAAAAAAGGGCATAGCCGTCTCGCCGGGAGTGTCAATCGGCAAGTCGCTCATCATCGACTCCGAGGATTACCGCATCCCCCGGCGGGAGATCGAGTCCTCGCAGAGGATCCTGGAGATCCAGCGCGTTCGCAACGCCTTCCGCGACGCCGTTGAAGAGTTGACCCAGCTCGAAGCCGCCCAGGGCCAGGCCAGCAGCGGAGGACGCATCCGGGACATCTTCGCGGTCCACATGCGATTCCTGCGGGACCGCAGCCTGCGACGCAAGATCACCGATATGATCCACACCGAGTCCGTGACGGCCGAATACGCGGTCTCGACAGTCATACGGGGGATCGCGTCGCACTTCGCAAATGTCAAGGACACGTACATCAGCGAGCGTGCTGCGGACATCTACGACATTGAACGCCGTCTGCTGCGCCAATTGCTCGGGACCAAGCGGGAGGACATTCTGCACCTGAGGGAAGAGGTTGTGGTTGTTGCGCGGGAGCTGAGCCCGATGCAGACGGCTGGTTTCAACCGGGACTATGTCAAAGGCATGGCCACCGACGCCGGCGGACGCACCAGCCACACGGCCATCGTCGCTCGTTCTCTGGGCATTCCGGCGGTTGTCGCGCTGGAGGATCTGACGGAAGTCGTTCGCGGAGGCGATCCGGTCATCATCGACGGCAACCGCGGCATTGTCATCGTCAACCCGGATGAGGGGACGCTCCGCCAGTACGAGACGTACCTGCGCGAGTACCTTGCGCTTGAGCACAAGCTCGACGGCCTTCGTACCAAGCCCGCGATTACCCGCGATGGGGTGCGGGTCCGGCTGCTCGGAAACATCGAATTCCCCGATGAGGCCGAGGTCGTTCTCCAGAAGGGCGGCGAAGGCGTCGGCCTGTATCGCACGGAGTTTCTCTACCTCAACCGACCCACGGAACCCGTAGAGCAGGAGCAATACGAAGCCTATGCCGAGGTGATGCGGGTGTTCAAGGACAGGCCCGTGGTCATTCGCACCTTCGATCTCGGTGCGGACAAGTACACGCAGAGCCGCAGAGCGGCGCCCGAGCCGAACCCGTTCCTTGGGTTGCGGTCCATTCGGTTCTGCCTGCAGAACCTCACGATGTTCAAGACGCAACTGAGGGCCATTCTGCGGGCTTCCGTCCTCGGGCCGGTCAAGATCATGTTTCCGCTGATCACGAATATCCAGGAGTTGATGCAGGCCAAGATGATCCTGCACGACGTGATGGAGGACTTGGACGAAGAGGGGATTGCGTACAATCGGGACTTGGGCGTGGGCATCATGATCGAGACGCCGTCGGCTGCTTTGACGGCTTCGACACTGGCTCGCGACGCCGACTTCTTCAGCATCGGGACGAACGACCTGACCCAGTACACGCTGGCGGTGGACCGGGGCAATGAGTTGGTTTCGACCCTGTACTCGGCCGCGGACCCCGCGGTGTTGCGGCTGATCCGAACCGTCATTCAGGATGCGTACAAAGCGCAGATCGACGTCTCCGTCTGCGGGGAGACGGCCTCGGAGCCCGAGTACGTGATGCTTCTATTGGGAATGGGGGTTCGAACGCTCTCCATGACGCCTCCCATGATTCCCGAGATCAAGCAGGTCATTCGGACCGTCACCATCGAGGACTGCAACCACCTGGCGAGGGAGGTGCTGGCGATGAACTCCGAGCGACAGATCTCCAGTTATCTTCGCAGCACCGCCAGGAAGATCCTCCCGGAGGCCTTCTGAAAAGGATGAAGAAGGATGATTCGAAATTGATGGTTTGAGGAGCGGGTATCGAGCCGTTGAGTGACAATCCGCAACGTTCTTCGGAGGGTCGGGCCGGGGTTCTGTCGTCTACGCGTGCGACCATGGTCGTCCGGTTTCGGGTGGTGGGCCCGGCGGCGATGCTGTCCCACGCGGAGATGGCCCGTGTCCTCCAGCGGGCCTGCGCCCGTGCGGATCTTCCGGTGCGATACAGCGAGGGGTTCAATCCTCATCCCCGGTTGTCTCTTCCGTTGCCCAGGCCGGTGGGAGTGGAATCGGAGGACGAACTGCTGGTCGTGAGACTGTGCGAAGATCCCGCAGCCGCAACCGCGGGAGATCGGGCCAAGGCACAGGCGAACATGATGCGGGCTTTGGCCGCACAGTTGCCCGAGGGGGTCGAAGCGATTGCGGTGACTCTGGCGGCCTCGAACGCGTCGTTTGCGCCGCGGTCCGCGGCGTACGTTCTGCCGGTTCGGGGCGGTCAAAACCCGGGGCTGGCGGAGAGAATTTCCGGGGTGATGGCAAGTGAGCATTGCACGATAGAGAGAGCTTCGGGCGACGGCAAGACGGCTCGGAACGTCGACGTCAGGCCCTTTCTTCGGTCGATCCGCCTGGAGTCGGACAAGCTGATCGTGGAGCATACGACCGGCGGCGCCGGTTCGATCCGGATCGATGAGATTCTGCGGCTCCTGGACCTGCGGATGGAAGACCTTGCCGGCTCGATCCGCAGGGGCAACGTAGTATGGGAGACAAAAAAACTTCAGAATGCGGTACAGCAGCCTTGCTCGGACAGCAAGGCAGAGGGAATAGAAGATGCCACGAGAGATGTTGATTAATGTCGCCGAACGTGAGGAGTGTCGTGTCGCCGTCGTTGAAGACACCCGGCTTGAGGAACTCTATGTCGAGCGGGCCAGCGCCGGCACGCACGTCGGCAGTATTTACAAGGGGAGGATCGTCAATATTGAGTCGGGGATTCAGGCCGCTTTCATCGACATCGGCACCGAGAAGAATGGCTTTCTCCACATCAGCGATCTGCATCCCCGCTATTTTCCCGGTGCCAAGAAGGACGTGTTGGAGGTCATCGGCCGTCGGCAGGCATTGAAAGACCGCCCGCCGATGCAGAACTGTCTCCGGCGCGGCCAGGAGATTATCGTCCAGGTCACGAAGGAAGGACTCAAGACGAAAGGGCCTACGCTCAGCACGTATCTGGCCCTGGCAGGCAAGCACCTGGTCATGATGCCCTGGATGAAGAACTACGGGATTTCCCACAAGATCGAAGACGAGGAGGAGCGAAAACGGCTGGCTGGCGTGTTCGACGAGTGCAAAGCCCCCAAAGGGCATGGATTCATCATTCGCACCGCCGGCGAGGGAGCGTCGAAGAAGGACATTCAGGCCGATCTGAAATACCTCGACCGGCTCTGGCGGGCGGTCCAGAGCCGGATGGAAACCGAAAAGGCCCCGGCTGAAATCTACCTGGAGTCGGACCTTGTGATCCGCGCCCTGAGAGACACCTTCGGGCCCGAAATCGCCAGGATCGTCTGCGATTCGGATGTCACGGTCCGCAAGATCAAGGATTTCCTCTCCATCGCGGCGCCGCGATTGAAGCCGAGGATCGTCACCTACGAGGAGAAAATACCGATCTTCCACAAGTACGGGATCGAGGGCGAGATCGCCAAGATCCAGTCCCGTGAAGTCGAGCTCAAGAGCGGCGGCTCGATCGTGATCGAGCAGACCGAGGCCCTGGTGGCCATCGACGTGAACAGCGGCCGGTTCCGCACGCAGAAGAACGCGGAACAGACGGCCTACGAGAACAACCTGGAGGCGGCCGCCGAGATTGCCCGACAACTGCGGCTCCGTGATCTGGGCGGATTGATCGTCTGCGACTTCATCGATATGCGGAACGCCAAACATCGCAAAGAGGTCGAGCATGCGTTTCGCGAGGCGATCAAGACGGATCGAGCCCGATCCAAGCTGCTCCATATCAGCCGGTTCGGCGTCATCGAGATGACCCGCCAGCGGATGAGACCCTCGTTGCAGTTCAGCACCTTCCTGGCCTGTCCCCACTGTGCGGGCATGGGCTTCGTGAAGAGCCATGAATCGTTGGCTCTCGAGATCATCCGTCTGCTGAACCTGGCGGTGTCCAAGGAGCATATCCGTCGCATTGAGCTGACGGTCCCGAAGGAGGTCGGGGAGTTCCTCCAGAACGAGAAACGGGCCGCGATTGCCCAGATCGAGCAGGCGACGGAAAAACGGGTTATCATCCATTCCTCTCCCGACTATGCCGGCGAGCAGCGGCTGCTCATGTGTTTCAACGACCGCGGCGGGGAAGTGAAGATTTGACCGGCAGGGAGGCCGAAGGCTGTGAAATTCGATCTGGATTACGCTCGAAATGTGATTTGTGCCGAGGCCGAGGCGATTGCGGCGATGACGCCGATCGTCAACGACCAGTTTGCCAAGGCCGTGGAGATGATTTATAACTGCCGCGGGTCGTGTATCGTCAGCGGGATGGGCAAGGCCGGGATCATCGGCCGCAAGATCAGCGCCACGCTGGCTTCCACCGGCACGCCCAGCCATTTCCTGCACCCCGCCGAAGCGGTGCATGGAGACTTGGGTCGGCTTCGCGACGACGACATCGTTCTGATCCTCAGCTACGGCGGCGAGACCGACGAGGTCGTTCGCATGATCAACCTCGTCAAACAGCGGCAGATCCCGATGATCGCCCTCACCGGCGGCAGCGACTCGACCCTCAGCCGGTACAGCGACGTGGTCCTGTGTATGGGCAAGGTGCACGAAGCCTGCCCGCTGGGCGTGGCGCCGAGCGTCTCGACGACCTGCATGCTCGCCATCGGCGACGCGCTGGCCTTCACCGTAATGAAGGCACGCGACTTCAGCGTGGAGGATTACGTTCGTTTCCATCCCGGCGGCTCGCTCGGCACGAAGCTGATGACCGTGGAGCAGTCGATGATGTTCCGACCGGGCGAGAAGCTCCCCATCGTGGTTGCGGCGGACTCGATCCGCCAGATGCTGGAGAAAACCCGCGACGTGAAACGCCACGGCGCCGTGATGGTTGTCGATGCGGATGGACGGCTCACCGGGATCATCACGGATGCGGATCTGCGAAGGTTCCTGACCCGGCAGGGACCGGCGGTCTTCGATCTGACCGTAAGCGACGTCATGACCGCGAGCTGCAAGAGAATCCGGGCCGATGCCCTGGCGGCCGAGGCCACCGCCCTCTTCCACAAGTACCGCATCGACGAATTGCCCGTCGTGGACGCGGACGACCGACCCGTCGGACTGATCGACGTACAGGACATCGTGACGATCAAAGTGGTGGGATGATGCGTAATATCATGGATCGAAAACCGAAGCCCGATCCCGCAGCCATCGAGCTGCTTGTGCTGGACGTGGACGGCGTGCTGACCGACGGCCGTCTGTTCATCCACAGCGACGGCGGCGAGACCAAATGCTTCCACATCCTGGACGGGCACGGAATTCGGATGTGGCAACGGGCCGGACTGAAGGTGGCGCTGCTCAGCGGGCGGGCCTCCGAGGCGACCTCCCGGCGGGCGCGGGAGCTGGAGATCCCGTATGTGATCCAGGACTGCCGGTTCAAACTGCCTGCTCTCGAGCAACTCCTGGCGGAGCTCGGGCTGTCGCCTGAGAAGGTCGCCTACGTCGGCGACGATCTGATGGACCTGCCGATCGTACGCTACGTGGGCTTCGGCGCCGCGGTGGCGAACGCCGTGGACGAGTTGAAGGAATGTGCGGACTATGTGACCGTTCGCCGCGGGGGCGAAGGGGCGGTTCGCGAGGTGATCGAACACATTCTCAAGGGCTCCAACCGGTGGGCCGACCTGATGCAACGCTATCTGGCATAGTCGCAACTGGCGTGGATGATGGGCCACAAGATTCGCAAATTCGCGGTAGGCCTGGCGGCACTGAGCGTGCTGGCGGGAGTCTTTCTGCTCTACATGCGGATCAATCGCACGCCGCCGATTCTGGTCGATGCCGTGGCGTCGATGCCTGCTCCTGTCGCGGATGCGAACGAGTCGGAATCGGAGGAGGAGATCGGTTCGATTGCCGGCGTCCGCGTCGGAAAAGTCAAGGATACCGACTACCTGCACAGGGATGAAGCGGGGAAGATCGACAGGCGGTTCGGCTTCCACGAACTCCTGCACGAGCGGGGCAACCAGTGGGAAATCGCCAAACCCTACATGGATCTGTTCCTGCCCGAAGTGGTCTGTCGCGTGACTGCCGATCGTGGCACGGTTGAGCTGGACGACGTGTTCGGACAGCCCATGCCGACCAACGCCATGTTCAGGGGAAACGTCGTCATTCACCTCATCCCGACGGGGTCGGACAACTCGTGGGAGTGTTTCATCCAGCTCGACGACGTGGGCTTCCTCGCGGAAAAGTCGCTGTTCTCCTCGACGGGCGCCGTCCGGTTCCTCTCCCGGCCTGTGCGGCTCACCGGCACGGGCATGGAACTCGTCTATAACACGGCCCGCAGCCGGGTCGAGGTGTTCCGCATCTTCGATCTGGACAGTCTCCTCGCCAGGAGCAGCGAGGTGAAGGCGGCCTCCGGCGTCCGTTCTTCAGACAAGAAACAGACCGACGAGAAACCCCAGGCGGTCGAGAAGGATACCGTGGCGATTGCGGCCGACGCCGGGAAGAAGCCGGCCGCGTCGGATTCGAATGCGCCGGCGCCGGACGTGTATCGGTGCGTCTTCCACAAGAACGTCCGGCTGGACAGCCCCGACGGCGTGGCCGTCGCACGCCAGTTGCTCGCCATCAACAACATTCAGTGGTCCCGTTCGGACAAGCCCCTTTCCAAGTCCGCATCCGCGACCGATCCGAACCAACCTGCGACTGCGGTGTCCGCGGACGCCAATGCCCTGGACACCACGGTTTCCCCGTATGTGGCGATGAGCTCCATCCCGGAGGAACTCTACGACATCGCCGTCACGTGCGATGGGGGCGCTGCCATCACGTTGACGAACGGGCCGCAGGGACCTGCCGAGGCCGTAGTGGCCGACGCAGGCGACAATCCGGCCGCCGGGACCGCTGTCGAAGAATTTTCCTCGTCCGATCCGAACCAGGTTGTGGCGCAGCGGATCGATTTTGACTTCGTGACAAACGATGCGACGATGCTTGGCCCCTTTGCGGTGAAGGTCGTCATCGATCCGAACAGCCTCGGCCAGCGGGCAGGCGGAAGACCCATGCCTGCGGTGGTGACCGCTCAGAAGGCGGTCCGGTTCCTGGCGGCCGCTCAACAGATCGTGTTGGAGGGGGACTGTGCCGCAACGCTGCACAGATCCGAGCCGAACGCCGGTGACGATTACCGTCTCACTGCGGACCGTTTGATTGCAGATCTCGCGATCGATTCGAATGGGGCGGGCGATGTCAAAGTGGAGGTCCGCAGGATCGTGGCCGACGAGGGCGACGAACTCGCCGAGGCATCCGATTCCTCCGTGGTCTTTCCTGTGATCGTCCGCATGTGGTGGCGGGTCGACGACAAACTCACGGGCGAGGGCGCTCTCTATGCCCACGAGTTGCAATACGATGCGGAATCGGACCAGTTCACGGCATCCGGGCCGGGCGAAATCTGGCTGCACAATGCGACAACGATCCGATCCAAGACGGATCCGAACGCGAGACCCCTCGGACCGTGTTACGTCCGTGTGAAGAACTTCGACACGTTGACGTATTGGGCGATGTCGAACCAGGTTGTAGCCGAGGACGACGAGCAGCAGCTCCTGATGGAGTATTTCCCGCGGGTCGACGGCAACTGGGGTTCGCGGACGTACGCCGTCGCCGGACACGTCAACGCGACGCTGCTCAAGGTGGCCGAGGGGCGAATGGACCTCGCTTCGCTCGTCGCCTCCCAGGGAGTTGAGTATGACAGCGAGGCCGATCACTGGAATTTCGTCGGCTCGGAATTGGTCTACGACAATGTCACGTCGCTCATGACGATCCGAGGCGACGATCTCCGGCCGTGCAAGCTCAACGGCGTCCTCGTCGATCAGATCGTGGCGGACCCGAAGACACGGCGGATCGAGGCAGAGGTCCCTTCGACCAGCGTCTTCCAGGTTGGCCCGTGACGCATTCTCGTAATGTGACTGCACCATCGCTGTGAGGACAGAGCCTGATGGAGCAAGGAGACATTGATCTGATCCGGCTGACCCCCACGGAAGTCCAGGACATCCTGTCGGGCATCCCCATGCGCGAATGCCGGGGGTATCCGTGCGCCGCCGGCGATCTGGTCCCGGTCGTCGTGGCCCGTTGTGCGATGGACGGGTACCACGCCGGACAGGACTGGTTCTGGTGTGCGCCGCGGCTGTTCTGCCACAAATCCCAGCGATTGATCGTGGGATCGGGGTGCTTCAAAGGCGCCCCTGTAGAGGGCACGGTCGAGATCGGCTATGGTGTAGCGCTGTCCTGCGAGGGCAGGGGGTTCGCCTCTGCGTGCGTCGCGCGGATGGTCGAGGAAGCGTTCGCTCACGGCGGCGTAGACGCCGTGACCGCGGAAGCCTCCGTGCACAATCCCGCGTCGCAGCGGGTCCTGGAGAAGAACCAGTTCTACCGGACGGGCGAGCGAAACGATCCCGAAGACGGCCTGCTCTCGCAATGGCGACGCGACCGCCACATCAGCTCCGCTCCATGACGTACCGTGCGACGCTCGTACGCACAATGATCATGCTTCGACGGACAAGGGAAAGAAGGAAATTGGACCACAATCGAGGAAAGAGTGTATAATGAATTATCGAAATGCGGCGTCAATGAAAGGTGGGCTGGCATGGCGAGTCCCAAGTGTAAGTTTATAGTAGACGACCAAGGGCAGAAGACCGCAGTCATTCTGGATATCGCAGAGTACGGGAAGCTGCTTGAGGAGGCAGAGGAACTTGATGCCATTCGTGCCTATGATGTAGCCAAAGCTGCTGGCGACGAGGTTATTCCGTTCGAGCAAGCCGTCGAGGAAATCGAGCGAAATCGGCAATGACCTACGCGATTGCCATTCTGCGGCGGGCACAGAAGGAATTGGCGGACCTGCCCCAAGAAGTGTACGACCGGGTACGAGATGCTATCCATCATCATCTTGCACATTGGACACCGACGAGACGTCTACAGATAGTCCCCTCTGTGTGGGGGAGAAAATCACCCTGGATGGCGTCCTTTACCATCTGTTCTGTATCATTAGTGTCACTTCACCGGATAGGCCGGTAGCGGCGGGATCTCCTTTTCCTTGGTCTTGAGCTCTTCGAGGATCACTTCGATTGCCTTGTCGAGCTGCTGGTCGACGCCCTCGTATTCCTTGGCGGGGTCGTTGTCCACGACGATGTCCGGCTCGACTCCTTGGCCTTCGATGATCCAGTGCTTGCCCTCCACGTCGTAACGGGAGAACTCGGGCTTGTTCAGCGAGCTGCCGTCCAGCAGGGGTAGGCTGCCTCGGATGCCGATCACACCACCCCAGGTGCGTTTGCCGATCACTTTGCCGAGCTTGTAGTGCTTGAACTGGTAGGTGAACAGGTCGCCGTCCGAGGCGGAGAACTCGTCGGCCAGGCAGACCAACGGGCCGTAGATCATCGCCACCGGGTCGGGGGCAGGGGCCGTATTGCGGGAGAACTCGATCATCGCGATCTCCCGCCGGAGCCGCTCGATCAGCATGGGGGAGACGTTGCCGCCGCCGTTGCCGCGCACGTCGATAATCAGGGCCTTCTTGCGGATCTGCGGATAGAAGTGCTTCATGAATTCGTTGAGGCCCTCGACGCCCATGTCCGGCACGTGGATGTATCCGACCTTGCCGCCGGTGGCTTCGTTGACTTTTTCGATATTGCGCTGGACCCAACCGTAGTAGTAGAGGCTCTCTTCGCTGTCGGTGGGTACGACGATGGTCTCCCGGCTGCCCTCCAGCTCCGGCTTGGAGTTGAGCTTCAGCGTCACCTGCCGGTTTGCCTTGTTGACCAGGAGCTCGAAGATATTCTTGACGTCCGCGGTCGAGCGGCCGTCGATGGCGAGGATGAAATCGCCCTCGTTGGCGTCGACGCCGATCTCGGTCAGAGGAGACCGCCGGCCCCGTTCCCAGTTCTCGCCTCGCAGGATCCTGGCGATTCGGTAGTACCCGGTCTGGGCGTCGCGGGTCAGTTCCGCGCCGAGCAGGCCCATCGGGATTCGTCGTGGCGAGGGGGCCTCGCCGCCGCCGACGTAGGTGTGTCCCGCGTTCAGTTCGCCGATCATTTCCCCGATGATATAGGTCAGGTCGGCGCGGTGGTTCACGGAGGAAACGAGCGGCTCGTACTTCGCCCGCACCGCCGGCCAGTCCACGCCGTGCATGTTCGGGACGTGGAAGAAGTCCCGCATCTGGCGCCAGCACTCGTTGAAGATCTGGTTCCACTCGGCCCGCTTGTCGAGGACGACTTCCATGCCGGAAAGGTCCATCGCGTCCTTCATGTCGATGCCGCCTTTGGGCAGGTCCATGATGGCGTATCTGCCGCCTGAAACGACGAGCATCTTTTTGCGGTCGGCGGAGATCTCATAACCGTCTACACGGCCGAGCTCCGTTTCCTTCTGCTCCTTCAGATCGTACAGGCACAGTTGGCCCTTGCGGACATAGTAGACCGAGTCGCCTGCGGAACCGAGCTGGTAGTAGGACGAGACCGGGATGGGCAGGACGGCGATGCGATCTTTGATCCCGTCGAGATCGACCTTGATCGGCTCGGGTTCGTCCTTCTTCTCGTCCTTGTCCTTGTCCTTGTCCTCGGATTTCCCGGCGTCCTCTTTTTTCTCGGCCGGTGGTTCCTCGTCTTTCTTGGCTTCGTCCTTCTTTTCTTCCTCGTCAGCCTTGATCTCGACCTCGTCGCTCTTTGGTTTGAAGGGCGATTCCGTCGACTTTGCCAGTGTGATCAGGTAGATCCGCGACATGTCCTGATAGGCGTGATTCCATTCCGTGCTGCTGTAGATCGGATTGAAGTCGCGGTCGGAGACGAAGAAGAGGAATCGGCCGTCCGAACTGAAAATGGGACTCGACGAACCGTACCAGCCGTCGGTCAATTCGTGCGAGGTCTGGTCCGCGAGCGAATAGAGGTAAATCTTGTCCATCGAGGCCATCTCGGCCTTCGTATAGACGATCCACTGGCTGTCCGGCGACCACGCGTACTGGCTGAACTCCCACCGCTCGCAGGTCGCGACCTCGGTGATCTTGCCGGTCTCGACGTTGACGAAGCGAAGCCGCAGGGCCTTGTCCGCCCAGAGGATCTTCTTGCTGTCGGGCGACCACTCGATGCGGTACATGTACGTGTCGCCCGTCTCGGTTACCTGCCGCGCCGGGCCGGTTCCATCCTGCGGGACGACCCAGATCTCGTTCTCGCCCGATGCGTCGGAGACGTATGCGATCCACTTGCCGTCGGGGGACCATCGCGAGTCGCGGTCGTGCACGCCGGGCGACGAGGTAAGATTGCGGATCGAGCCGTGTTTGGCGGGGACGGTGAACACGTCGCCCCTGGCGCCGAGGACCGCTCGCTTGCCGTCGGGGGAGACGTCGCCGCTGCTGATCTTGTCCGAGACGCCGACGAGTCCGCCCCGTCCGCCGTCGAGATCGTCGTCGATCGAGATGGCGACTTTCTCGCAGCGGTTCTCGTCGATGTCGTAGCGATAGAGGTAGCCGCCGTTCTCGAAGACGATGGCCTTGTCGCCCAGCGAGGGGAACTTGATGTCGAACTCGCTGAATTCGGTCAACTTGCGGGTCTCCTTCGTGGTCGTGTCGTAGACGAAGAGGTTCATCCGCTTGTTCTCGTCGCGATCCGAGAGGAAGAAGATCTTGTCGCCGCTCCACATGGGGATGATGTCGGAGGCGGGATCGTTCGTGATGTTTTCCGTCGTCTTGGTGTCGAAGTCGTAGATCCAGATGTCGTCGGCCATGCCGCCGCGATAGCGTTTCCACGTGCGGAACTCGCGGAAGACGCGGTTGTAGGCGAGCTTCTTGCCGTCGGGGGAGAACGCGCAGAACCCGGCGCGGGGCAGGGGCAGCTCCTCGGGCACTTCGCCCGTCAGCGGGACGGAATACAGTCGGCCGTTGAACGAGTTGAAGCTGCGCATGCGTGACCGGAAGATGATTCGTTGTCCATCGGGCGTCCACGTCATCACGATGTTGTTCGGTCCCATGCGGTCGGCTACATCGTCCCGACCCAGCGTGGCGGTGTAGGTGAGCCGTTGGGGGACGCCGCCGGAGGCGGGGATCAGGTAGACTTCCGTGTTGCCGTCGTACTGGCCGGTGAAGGCGATGGATTGGCCGTCGGGCGAGAACCGGGGGAACATCTCAAAGCCTTCGTCGTTCGTCAGCTTGCGAGCGACACCGCCAGTTGAAGCGACGGTGTAGAGATCGCCTGCGTAGGTGAAGACGATCTGGTCTCCGCAGATCGCAGGGAACCGCAGCAGCCGGGCCTCCGTTCCCGCAAACGCCACGGAGAGATTCATCAGGGCAACGATGCAGAGTGCAAACACGTTCTTCATTCCGGTTCCTCGCCAATGCAAAACCATGCCAGTCGATCCGTCAGTCGCATGTCGGCGGATAAGCTGGGTGTATCGTATCAGGCGGGCCCGTCGTCGTCAACGATCCCCCAAATGAGCGACCTTATGGGATTTGTGCGACGCGATGTCACGCGCAGATTTGTCGCAGGTCGCCGAGCGTGAGGTCGTCGAGGCGATGCACGACTTTGTCTGCTCGCTTGAGCTGGGCCGCGTCGTAGGTGTTGGTCACGGCGATGGTGTGCATCCCGGCGGCGCGGGCGGCCTTGAGACCCCAGTGGGAATCCTCGACCACAATGCAGCATTCCGGGGCGATGGGATCGGGCCAGATGTCGTTGAGCTTCTGGAGGGCCAGGAGGAAACCCTCGGGATCGGGCTTGCCGCGATGAACCTCCTCCGCGGAGACGATCACATCGAAGCCGTCCCGCAGGCCCGCCTCTTCGAGGATCAATTCGATCTCGGGACGCAGGGCCCCCGAGCAGATGGCGAGCGGAATCTGTGCCTTGGTCAGCAGGGCGAGGAACTCTCGGACGCCCTCGATGATCTTGCCCTCCGTACGGGCCAGCTTCTCGAAGATCTGCGTCTTCTGCCGGATGAGGGCCGGGATGTGGGGTTCCTGGACCGGGAGCCGGCCCTCGCCGATCAGGGCCTTGAAACAGTCCTTGTCGGACAGGCCGAGATAGTCTTTGTAGTACTCGTGCTTGCTCAATTCGAAGCCATGCGATGCGAGCACCGCGTTGAACGCGCGGAAGTGCAGGATCTCGGAGTCCGTGATCACCCCGTCGAAATCAAAAATCACAGCTCGAAGCATAGACTCGCTCTTCGCGAAGCGTTGCCTGTCCTACCCGTCCTGTTTTGTCCTATGCGTTCTATCCGGCCTTACACTTCCGGCACCGGCCCGATCAACGCCTCGTACTCGCTGAACGTCGATTTGTCGCCCTGGCGGATCAGGTCGGTCAGCGACTTGATCTTCGGGACGTTCTTCTCGACGTACCGCCTGGCCAACATGAGCTTTCGCTGTTTCATCGGGACGGTCTGGCCGTTCTTGCCGGTGGCGCCCGCAATGGGCACGTTCATCTCGACCTTCGTGCTGGCCTGGCCACAGAGCAGATAACCGTTAATCAGATCGATTGCGATATCGACCAGCGCCCGACCGTAGAGGTCCATGTACTCGTTGCTCTGCTGTTTCGTGAACGCGATGGCCTCGTTCAACTGCGTCGTCCCTTCGGCCAGTTTCGCGAGCAGGTCGCTCACCTGCGGATCGTACGGCAGGGCCGCCAACTCCGCGAGGAACTTCTCCGTTGTGCCGCTGCAGACGCCTCGGACCGCCGCGACGACCTGCAACTGGCTGGTGCCCTCGTAGATCGTCGTGATCCTCGCGTCGCGGGCGTGCCGCTCGCAGGCGTAGTCCCGCATGAACCCGCTGCCGCCGAGGACCTGGATCGAGTCGTAGGCGACGCGATTGCACATCTCCGTGCAGTAGTATTTGCTCATCGGCGTGAGCATGCCGGCGAAGCGTTTGTAGACCCGTGCGTTGTTCTTGAGTTCCTTCTGGGCCTCTTTGTCTTCGGGCGGATGGTTTTCGACGAGGTTGTTGTACCCGATGGCGAGGTCCACGACCCGGCTGGTCTCGTAGAGCAGGGCGCGTCCGGCTTCGATGATGATCTTCATGTCGATCAGCATGTCCCGCACGGCGGGCAGCTTCTCGATGGCGACGGAGAACTGCTTGCGGCTGGCCGCATAGTCGCGGGCGATCCGGTACGTGGCTTCCGCGATGCCCAACCCCTGGGCCGCGATCCCGATCCGGGCACCGTTCATCAGCGTCGCGACGTAGGGGACCAGGCCTCGCTGCCGTTCGCCGATCAGCACGCACGGCGTGTTGTCGAAGAAGATCTCGCAGGTGGGCGAGCCGTGGATGCCGAGCTTGTCTTCGAGCCGGCGGATGTGGACGGTCGGGCCGGGCTCGCACAGCAACAAGCTCAGGCCCATGCCGCCGGCGCGGTCGGGTTCGCTCCGGGCGAGGACCAGCAGCACGTCGCCGCAACCGTTCGTGATGAACCGCTTGACGCCGTGGAGGAACCAGTCGCCCTGGCCGTCCTGGAAGGCCCTCAGCTTGACGGCCTGGAGGTCCGAGCCGGCGTCGGGCTCCGTGAGCACCATCGCGCCGGTGACCTTGCCGTCGGCGAACAGCGGCAGGTACTTCTGCTTGACCTCCTCGCAGGCAAACGCGTTGATCGTCTCGGCGATGCCCTGGAGGCCGAAGATGTTCATCAACGAGGCGTCGGCCCGCGAGAGGATCTCGTTGGCCATCGAGTAGACGAGACTCGGGAAGTTCAGGCCGTGGAAGCGGTAGGGCAGGGTGAAGCCCATCACCTGGGCCTGGGCGAGCTTTTCGAGGTCCTCGGCGATACCCTTGGGCCGGGTCACGGAGCCGTCGGCGTTCAGCGTGTTGCCCTCGCGGTCCACGTCCTCGGCTCGCGGCGCGATGAAGTCCGCGCACAGTTCGCCGAGCGAATTGAGCACCATCTCGTAGTTGCGGATGGCCTCGTCGGCGCTGCGAGGCGCGTAATCGAATTCCTTCGCGAAATGAAAGCCCTCTTCGATTGTCTCGGCCAGCGGCGCCAGGTCGATGTGCCGGAACAGGAACCGAATATCGTCGTTGTCTTGGTAGAAGTTTCCCATGCCCTATCCTGTGATTTACGATTTACCATTTACGATTTGACTGCCCAGGACGGAGTCCCTGCCGGCGGCAAATCGTAAAGAGTAAATTGTAGATAGTAAATTATTTCGTCCCTTTTTCTTTGATCGCCCTGATCATCCGGGGCACGACCTCGTTGAGGTCGCCGAGGATTTTGTAGTGGGCGACGCTGAAGATCGGCGCCTCGGGATCGTTGTTGATCGCGACGATCTTCTGGCTGCCGGCCATGCCCGCCTGGTGCTGGATCGCGCCGCTGATCCCGACGGCGACGTACAGGCTCGGGCGGACGGTCGTCCCGGTCTGGCCGATCTGGTGGTCGTGATCGATGTAACCCAGATCGACCGCGGCGCGGGTCGCGCCGGGCGCTGCGCCTAAGCAATTGGCCAAGTCCCAGACGAGCTTGAAGTTCTCCTTGCTGCCGACGCCCGCGCCGCCTGCGACGATGATCCGAGCGGCCTTGAGATTGACCTTCTTGGCCTGTCGATGCTCCTGGAGGATCTCGATGGGCAGGTCGCTCTGCGCCAGTCCGACGCTCTCGACGACGACTTCGCCCTTGCGTTTGGCGTTTGGCGTGGGCATTGGCATGACGCCCTCGCGGACGGTTGCCATCTGCGGCCAGCGGTCGAAGTTGATGATCGTCGCGATGATGTTGCCGCCGAACGCCGGCCGGATCTGGAACAGCAGGTTCTTGTGCACCTCGCCGGTCTTGGCGATCTCGTGGTCGCCGATCTGGAGGTCGGTGCAGTCGGCGGTCAGGCCTGCCTTCGCGGCGCTGGCGATTCGCGGCGCCAGGTCGCGGCCCGACACGGTCGCGCCGTAGAGCACGACCTGCGGCTTGTGCTTGTGGATCAGGTCCAGAATGACCTTGGCATAGCTGGTGGTCTGATAGGCCCCGAGCAGCGGGTGCTCGACCAGGTAGACTTTGTCGGCTCCATGCCGCGTGAGCTTCGCGGCCAGCTTGTTCACGCCGTCGCCGAGGAGGACCGCGGCGAGCTTTACCTGCAACGTATCCGCCAGGTGCCGTGCCTTGCTCATCAGCTCCAGCGGCGTCTCTTCCAGCCGCCCGCCATGCTGCTCGGCGAACACCCACACTTCCCCTTGTCTGTTTACGTCAATCATGTCTCGTTTCTCGTCGTTGTTGTTGTTCACCACAGAGGCACAGAGGGCACGGAGAAAACCGTTTGTTCTGCTCTGTGCTCTCTGTGTCTCTGTGGTGATTGCTTATGCGATGATCTTGTCCTGGATCAGTTCGTGGATCATGCCGGCGACGCCTTCTTCTGTCGGCGTGATGTCCTTGCTCTCCTTGGCGGCCAGGACGACGCTCTGGATGCGATGGACCTTTGTGGGCGAGCCGCTCCGGCCGCACCAGGTCAGATCGGCGTTGAGATGCGTCAGGTCCCACTGCTGGATCAGGAGCCCTCGTTTCGCCAGGGCGTCCGTCTGCTCCTTTGCCTTGCTCTTGACGGTGGCGTCGTCTGCCGTTGGGTTCGCGGCACGGATTTCCTGCTCGATCTCCGCCGGCGTGCGGGCGTTCTTGTGCTTCATCATCCGTATGGCGGCGGCCACCCGGGCTTCGGGGGCGTCGCCGGTGATGGTCAGCAGCACGGGCAGGGGGGCCCGGACTCGCTGCCAGCCATTGCCGAGGTTCCGTCGGGTGGTGATTTTGCCGTCTTCGATGCCCTCCATCGCCTCGACGTAGGTGATCTGGGGAACCCCGAGCTTCTCGGCGAGCTGCGGACCCACCTGGGCGGTGTCGCCGTCGATGGCCTGGCGGCCGCACAGGACGATGTCATAGTTCAGCTTGCGGACGGCGCAGCTCAGGATATAGCTGGTCGCCAGGGTATCGCTGGCTGCGGCCCGCGAGTCGGTCAGCAGAATGGCGTCGTCGGCCCCGCGGTAGAGGGCCTCGCGCAGAACCCTGGTCGCGGCGGGCAGGCCCATCGTGATGACCGTGACCCGGCCGCCGAAGCGATCTTTGATCTGCAACGCCATTTCCAGGGCGTTGAGATCCTCGGGATTGAAGATGGCCGGCAGCGCCGCGCGGTTCACCGTGCCGTCGTCGTTCATGACCTGGCCGGTGATCCGGTGAGTATCCGGCACCTGTTTGACCAACACTACACAATGATACCCCACCTGTGGTCTCCTACAGTTATCTTGGCGTATTTACAGAGGTATTTCAGACCGCCATAGTTTAGCGGCCGGGACGCTGCGGTCAACTCAAAAGTTCCCGGCGCCGCCCCGCGTTTCCGGACGTCGCCTCCCAAGCGGCTAATCCTCCGCCGGAAAATCGCCGAAAGATAATCTATTCTGTGTTCTTGCGTGAATGATGGAAAAATGGTTTGACTTCAGCCCCGATAACTTCATAATAGCCCTCGCGGCGACAAAGGTTTTATCGGGTGTATGGACTGAGGTCAATACCGGGTTGCTGAGCGAAAGGATGCGACCCCTGGTGCATCCAGGGGGATCTGAATGAGTACCGAGACCTCTTACGACACGCTATTCGGGCGGATGGCGGTAGAGCAGGGGCTGTGCACAGACGAAGAGCTGCGCAAGGCCATCCAGGAATACAAGGAACGCCGCAAGACCGATCCACTGATGCTCCAGGACCTGATGGTCCAGCTTGGTTACCTCACAACCAACCAGGCGGAACGGCTCAAGGCCGGCATCAAAGAGAGCAAGGCAGGCGCTGCACAGATCCCCGGTTACAAGATCCTCGGCAAACTCGGGGCCGGCGCCATGGCCGTCGTCTACAAGGGCAAGCAGCTCAGTCTCAACCGGAGCGTCGCGATCAAGGTCCTGCCGCGCCGGTTCAGCGAGAACCCCGAGTATGTGCAGCGGTTCTACAAGGAAGGCCAGGCCGCAGGCAAACTCAACCATCCAAACATTGTCCAGGCCATCGACGTCGGCGAAGCCGGCGGATACTATTACTTCGTCATGGAGTACGTCGAGGGCAAGACCATCGCCGACGACATCAGCAACGGCCACATCTTCGGCGAACAGGAAGCCATCGAGATCATCATCCAGGTCTGCCACGCCCTCCAGCACGCCCACGCCCACGGTCTCAAAGCCATCGCCCATATCGGCGCCGGTTATACCATCG
>CAZDTD010000023.1:30954-31743 GCA_964507995.1 uncultured Pirellulales bacterium
CCTCCAGCACGCCCACGCCCACGGCCTGGTCCACCGCGACGTCAAGCCCAAGAACATCATGATCAACACGCAGGGCATCGTGAAGCTGGCCGATATGGGTCTGGCGCGGGAGACGACGGATATCGAGGCCGCCCAGAGCGAAGAGGGCAAGGCCTACGGCACGCCGTACTACATCGCTCCCGAGCAGATTCGCGGCAAGATCGACATCGACGGCCGGGCGGATATCTACGGCCTCGGCGCCACCTTCTACCACATGGTCACCGGCCGGGTCCCCTTCACAGGCGAGGACTCCTCCGAGATCATGAAGCGTCACCTCCGCGAGAAGCTCATCCCGCCGGACCACATCAACACATCCCTCTCGGCCGGCGTCTCTGAGGTCATCGAGATCATGATGGCCAAACGCCGCGAGGACCGGTACAACAACGTCGAGGAACTTCTCATGGATCTCGAAGCTCTTCGCCAGGGCCATCCGCCGCTCCAGGCCCACAAACGCTTCGACGTCTCCATGCTCGAACAGCTCGAAAACGGCGACACGGTCGAGATCGAGCGAACGGCGGACACGGAAGAGATCATTACCCGCTACCGCCTCTATCTCCTCATCCTCGGCGCAGTCTCCTTCTTCTCGATCCTGGTTATCATCGTCATGCTGGTGTTGTGACACGTCGGGCAGAGTGAAAAGAACCCCTGGCTCGGAAGATCGGAGGATTATCGGGTTTGCGAGATGACACGGAATCACGTGGTTGTGAATAAGCCGGCCGGGAGTGTCGATATAATGGAAGTATGGCCAGA
>CAZDTD010000024.1:0-9785 GCA_964507995.1 uncultured Pirellulales bacterium
CATCATATGTGGGGCTTTCGTCAGAGCGCCATGACAGCTCTGAGCAGGAGGCGGCACCATGGGTTGGGGGTGTCTCACGGAAATCGCCAGAAACAGGACAAGTACCGTCCCTGGATTGCCGAAGAGAAACCGCAGAATCGGCGTAGAACTGACAGCACGTATTCTATGCCCCAGAAGCACAAGAGGGTCTGCGAAAGCTGGAGTAGTCATATGGTGTACGGAGAGCGATTGATGCGAGCGAATGTGAGTCCTTTTGATAGTCTGATGCGTGGCTTGGCGTGTTTCGGCAGCAGGTCTTGGCCACAGATTATCGGAACCGCGATCGTTACGCTGCTTATGAGCAGTTCCGCATTTGCCGACTTCATGGTCCAGCCCATCACGATCCGGAAACAGGTGCACCCGGGCAGACAGGTGCAGATCGAATTCCGACTGGAGAACCTCAGCGCCGACTCGACGGAACAGGTGTTCTTGAAGCTCGCCGAACTCACACAGGATCGCCAGGGGATCTGGGATGATGTCGATCCGAATGATCCGAGCAATACGGTCGACGTGTCGAAGTTGCGAAGCTGCAGGGGCTGGCTGAAGTACGATGTGGCCAGCGTGGTGGTCGACCCGCTGCAGTTCGTTCCGGTGACCATCGTGGCCAATATCCCGGCGGGAACGCGAGGCTACTACTTCGCTGCCCTGGTGGCCGAGACGGCGCCGCGGCAAACAGAAATCGACGGCCCCTACGGCGGCGCGCTGGTCGGGCTGCAATACATCGTGCCCATCATCCTGGAAGTCCAGGGTTTGCCGTTGCAGCACGACGTTCGCATCACCGACGTGGGCCTGGAATACCTTCCCGCGACCCTGGATAGGCCCACTGCGGCGGTGTCCGCTTGGATGAACATCGCGAATTTCGGCAGCACCTATTCGCATCTCCAGGGGATGTTGCGGGTCCAGCAGGAGGTCGGCGGCAATTGGCGTCGCGTGGGGGATCTGAAGCTCTCGCCCTGCGGGATTATTCCGGGCGTCTCGCTGAAGCTCACCCAGGACGTCGGGACCATGTTGCCCAGCGGCAAGTACAAAGTGGATGGCTACCTGTATGTGGACGGCCGCCGGGGCAGCGCATACTCGAACGAATTGGACTTCCAGGGCGACCGACGCATCGTCGATCCCAGGACCCTCGCACCGATTGATTTGGATAAAGAGAACCTGTTTATCGACGTCGTCCCCGGGGGAAGTCGAGGCGGCGCGGTCATGGTGACGAACGTGTCCGAGAACCCGGTGACGGTGCGAATGGAGTTCGTGTCGCCGGCGCATATGTGCAACATGATCAGCGGACGCCAGGTCCGGGGCGACGATCTGAGCTGTGCCGCGTGGGCCAACGTGATGCCCATGGAGTTCACACTTCAGCGGTATGCCCGCCGAAGCGTGAACGTGAATCTGAAGGTGCCCGCCGCCGCCACGGATTACTCGAACTACTATGGTACATTGAACTTCCATACGACGTTTGCGGACGGTTCGTCGGCGGGAACCAGGACGGTGGATGTCTGCGTGACGAACACCCGGGTGCCCGCCACGCCCCTGATCGACAAAGTGCTCTTCACGCTGTCGGAATCCATCACGCCCGGTCGGTACATCGCGACCGCGACGTTCAGCAACGGGGGCGTCACCTACTGCGAACCGCGGTGTCGGGGTCTTGTGACGGGGCAGGGCGGAGCGAAGATTTATCAGTTTCTCATGGAGGCGTCCGACGAGCCGGGTGTCTTTCTGCCCTTCGAGAAGCGGACCTTCTCCGGCGTGCTGGACGTGGCCGAGATCCCCGTCGGGGACTATCGTTTGACCGCGATCCTGGTGAGGGCAGATGCCCAGGACCAGTCGGTCGCGGACGACTCTCAGAATCAGGTCATCATTACGGTGTACGAAGAAGGTGGGCAGAAGGCCGCCAAAGTCGCCGGATGGGATAGGACTCCCGATGGACAAACCGGGAGAACGCTCATCAAATTGTGATACGTGTGTAGCATACGGCAGGGGAGGTTTTTGCTAAAGCAGGGCGCGGGATTGCCGATACATGTTAAGCCGTGGGATGGCGTAGTAACGGCTACAGAAGAAGGGACCTTAACCTATGGCCAGGAGACATGTCGGTACACTACCTTTAAGCGGGATGATTGCCCTCTGTGCGATCCTGTTGTTCGCGCCGCAGGCACGCAGCCAAGGCGTACGGAAGAGGACATTCACCATCTCGGGCTCCATAGGCCTGGGAGGGGTGACATTACAGGGCCTTCCCGACTCCCCACAGACGGATGAAAACGGCGTGTACAGCGTCGAAGTGCCGTTTGGATGGACCGGCAAGGTCACACCGGTGAAGCAGGGATACACGTTCCAGCCGCCGACGCGACTGTATGGCACGAAAGCCACAGCCAGTCTGCCCGACCAGAATTATACTGCCGAACGGGTGAAGTACACCATCTCCGGCTCCGTCGGTCTGCCCGGCGTCAAACTCATCGGTTTTCCCACCGATGTGACCAGCGACGAAAAGGGCTTCTACACCGCGACGGTGGACTATGATTTCACCAGCGAGGTCACGCCCCAAAAAGCGGGATACCGCTTTGAGCCGGCTACTCGGTCCTATGCGAACGTAACCAAGAACTTCCAGGACAGTTACAAGTCGTTCGAAGTGACGTTCACGATTTCCGGCAACGCCGAACGCGCCGGCATCGTCATGAAGGGATTCCCGGGCGATCCGGTGGTGACCGGACCGGACGGCGCCTACAAGGCCGAGGTTTCGTACCAGTGGAGCGGTACTGTGACGCCGACTCGCGAAGGCTGCAACTTCACGCCGCTGAGCAGGGAATACGTGATGGTCGACGCCCCGCAGCCCAGCCAGGACTACGATACGGAAGTCCTCTCGTACACGATCTCCGGCTCCGTCGGGATCGAAGGCGTGGTCATGAAGGGCCTGCCCGGCGACGTGGTGAGCGATTCGATCGGGTTCTACATGGTGTCGGTCGAGCACGGCTGGGGTGGGACGGTTACGCCGGAAAAGCCCGGCCTGACGTTTACGCCTCCTTCGAAGAAATACGAAAAGGTGGTCGAGGCGAAAGAAGACGAGAACTACAACTC
The DNA here is from genome assembly GCA_964507995.1 of uncultured Pirellulales bacterium. Taxonomy (GTDB): domain Bacteria; phylum Planctomycetota; class Phycisphaerae; order Sedimentisphaerales; family Anaerobacaceae; genus PLanc-01. The sequence goes on from CAZDTD010000024.1 coordinate 3,106, forward strand.
GGCCCCCGTTTACTTCAAGATCGAAGGCACGACCGGAGTCGGTCAGGTCACGCTGTCCGGGCTTCCCGGCAATGTGACGAGCGACGAGAAAGGCTCCTACAGCGCGCAAGTCGAATACGGCTGGTCCGGAACCGTGGTCCCGTACAAAGAGGGATACTCGTTCTCGCCGGAACAGCGGGAGTATCCGAACCTCACGGCGAACCGGGAGAATGAGAATTATAAGGGAGAGAAAGTTTACTTCGAGATCTCCGGCAACGTCGGACTGCCCGGGGTGCAGCTCGGGGGATTCCCCGGCTCGGTGACCTCCAAGCAGGATGGTTCCTACACTGCAAAGGTGGACTACAACTGGTCCGGCAAGGTGACCCCGACGAAGAAGGGGTACGAGTTCGAACCCTCTGAAAAGGAATACACGGGCGTCTATCAACCCGTGACGAACGAGAACTATCAGGCCCGAACGATCCAGTACGCGATCTCCGGCAAGATCCTGGACAAGAGCCGCAATCCCGTTGCGGGCGTGACGATTGTCGCGGAAGGCACCAGCCCGGTGACATCGGCCACGACGGACCCGGACGGCTCCTTCGAGGTCAAGGTGGACCACAACTGGAGAGGCAAGATCACGCCGCAGTTGGAAGGCTACACGTTCACCCCGCCGGCGAGGCCGTTCGAGCCGGTGACGGGTCCGATGGCCAACCAGTCGATTGTGGCCGAGATCAGGATGCTGACGATCACCGACGTGATCACCTTTGACGGGAAGGAGCCCATTCAGGACGTGGAGGTCACTCCCGAGCCAAACGACAATGCCGTGTCTGCGAAGACGGACATCAAGGGCCGATACAGCGTCAAGGTGCCCTATGGCTGGAGCGGCTCTCTGAAGTATTACCGGGAAGATCTCATATTCGACACGTTCCCTACCTTCGAAGGTCCGGTGATCGAAGATTACGATGCGACGGCCCCGAAGAAGCCGGTGACGACGCCGGCGCAGCAGCAGACCGTGACGACGCCGACGCAGCAGCAGACCGCGACGACGCCGGCGCAACAGCAGACTGCGACCTCGACGCAACCGGAGACCGGGCAGGCCCAGACGCCGGATCAGGTCGTGTCGGGCCAAGCTGTGACCAGTCAGGACGCGGTGCTTCGCAGGCTGCAACAGGTCAAGAGCGAATACGAGGCTCTGAAGACCCTTCCGTTCACCACGGTGAATTCGAGCAAGATGGTGGCTCTGCTCCAGGAGCAAGAGCTGCTCAATCAGATGCTTCAGGGCGGCGCCGGTCTCGACAATCAGTCCGCTGGAGCGAGTGTGGAGAAGCCCCTTGTCGGCCGTGATACGTCGCTCATGCCGAAACTGCACAGCACGCTGGGCGAACTGGCCCGTCGGACGAACACGAAGATCTTCGCCGATCTGACGGTGAAGGACGATCCTTCCCCGGTCGGAGTCGACAGCGTGGCGGGTATGTCCGTCGAGCAGGCGTTGACCCAGATCCTCGCGGCGACACAGAAGCCGTATACGTTCCGGGTCCTGCCCGACAACACGTATGAGGTGTTCTATCCGCTCAGCAATGCCTACCTGGCCGGTACGGAAATCTCCCTGGCGTTGCAGGACATCACGAGCGAAGTGGGCGTTCCGATCATCTGCGATCCGAACGTCGCGTTGACCACGACAGCCAGCTTCGAAAACGTGCCGCTGGAGGAGGCCTTGAGGATGATGCTGTCCGCCACGCCGTACTCCTTCCGGAGAATGGAGAACTACTACCTGGTTGGCGACAACGGACCCGATAGCATCTCGTTCCTGCGGCTTGCGGATTCACGCCATCGACGGCTCAATCACATCACGCCGGCCCGGCTGAAGGAGCTTCTGACGAAGCAGCAGGCGAGGTACGTTCAGGTCGAGGCTGCAAATGCGGCCGATGCCAACGATCCGGGCCATTTCGTGACCGTCACGGCGCCCGCGGACATTGCAGACACGATCATGGATCTCATCCGACGGTATGACATTGCCCGCCAGCACGTGATATTGGACGCCCGCGTCGTGGCAATGGAACGCAGCAACCTGTTGAATCTCGGCGTCCAGTGGGATTTCCCGTCGTTCCAGTACGGGCAGCTTCTCCAGAACAGCGATTGGAGCAAGGTCTTCTCGATCGGCTACTCGCTCGATGGGACCTTTACGAATGCGTTGATGGCGAAGTTGAACGCTCTCCAGGCGAACAACCAGTTGGAGATCGTGACCAATCCGCAAGTGATCGCCCAGGATGGAAGCCAGGCGCAGTTGAAGTCGGTCCAGGAAGAGTGGTTTATGATGACCGATACCTATTCCAACAGCATGTACTCGAACTCCGAACTGGAGAAGATCGAGTCCGGCACGACCCTGACGATCACGCCGCACATCGGCGACAGCAACGAGATCACGCTCGAGATGGCCGTCGAGGTCAGCGACAGCGTCGCGAAGGGCACGGACACCGAATTGCCCATCGTCACTCGTCGCCAGGCCAAGAACAAGGTCACTGTGCAGGATGGCGGTACGGTTGCCGTGGCCGGTTTGACGGAAAGCAAGACTCGAAAGGTCAACGAGAAAGTCCCTGGTTTGGCAGGTCTTCCCCTCATCGGACGCCTGTTCAACAACGACAACGACCAGAAGATAAACCGCGAGATTGCCGTGTTCGTGACCGCGAAACTGGTCCCGGTCCACGGCCAGCAGATGGCGAACGGCTCCAGCGTGCCGGGTATTGCCGCCCCCGAGCAGCCGGCCGGGCAGGACTTCAAGAACGGCCTCGCGGAAGAGCTGGCAAGTCAGTCGCAGTGACCAACCCAGAATGAGGAGCGTGGGAATCGTGGTGAATAGACGTGGATCCAAGTTCGACGCAGTGGCCGGTATGCTGCGGTCCCCGTATGCTCGATCCGGCCAGCCTGTGAAACGTCGTTTGCGTCATGGTCTTCGGACGCTGGGGCTTGTACTGGTCCTGTCGTTGGCGGCCGTGGTGGCGATGGGCTGCAACAGCGGAATCAGGCCGGTCACCTGGGCCGAACTGGGGCCGCGCAACGATCAGCAGAAGCCGAAATCGCAATTTCAGGTCGTCGCCAAGAGGAATCTCAACGTGGCGGTCTTGCGTCCGGCCGACGTGGTCCGGATCATGCGGCGGGTCGGCTTCGCGGACGAACAGATCCTCGAACTGGGAACGGACCTGGCCAACGCCCTGCGGTTCTCGGGCGCTGCGGAGGTCTTTTATCGCAAGGACAAGCTGGCGATCTTCGTCAGCGACGGCGACTTCCTGCGAATCCGCTCCCGCGTCGGGGCCTTCGATTACCAGATTTCGACCGGTCAATTCGTCTCGGCTGCTCCAATGGATGGCCAGCAGTCGAGGTAGAAGCAAATCCCCGGCCCAGGTCCCAGGAGCCGGCAGCCGGGGGAGGGTGATGTTTTTCCTGTTTTCGTGATGTGCCCGCAAGGGCACATTTTTTTATGCGCACGGAAGCACCTGTCTTTTGTTGTCCCCCCGATGGCGGGTGCTGCGCCCGATGCGCATTTCTCCGTGGCAGGGGAACGGTCGCTTGGATTATAATCCCAGGTGGTGTGGTCCCCGCGCCGGAACACGGGGCCGCCGAACGGGACCGGGCGTACGGACCCTTGGTGTTGCAGGGATACGACGATGGCTGGAGAGATTGCCGGGCGAGTGGACTGGCTCCGGAACGAGATCCGCAGGCACGACCGCCTGTACTACATCCTCAATCAGCCGGAGATTACGGATCAACAGTATGACGAGCTGTTCGCCGAGTTGAAGAAGCTGGAGTCCGAGCGTCCGGAGCTTGTCACGCCGGACTCGCCCACTCAGCGGGTGGCGGGCCGGCCCCTGGAAGGGTTCACGACCGTCCGCCACGCCGTCCCCATGTTGAGCATGGACAACACGTACAACGCCGACGAACTCCGAGCGTTCGACGAGCGGGTCCGCAAGCTGCTGGAGGCGTCCCGTTACGATTACGTGGTCGAGCTCAAGATCGACGGGCTGGCCGTGAGCCTGCGATACGAGCACGGCGTCCTGACGACGGGCGCCACCCGCGGCGACGGCGAGGTCGGCGACGACGTTACCTCGAACATTCGTACGATCCACGCGGTCCCGCTGCGTCTGCATGCCGGTGTCTCTTGTGGCGAGGGCGTCCCGCCCTTGCGTGACGCGGACATCTTGCCCGCGATTCGAGGGCGAGATGCCATTGGCACAAAAGAACAAGGGCAAGATGCCCTCGCTACGGGAGTTCCCGCCGTGCTGGAAGTGCGGGGCGAGGTCTACATGCCGACGAAATCGTTCGCGGCGTTGAACCAGGCTCGTTCCGAGGCAGGGGAACCGGCTTTCGCCAATCCCCGCAATGCGGCGGCCGGCTCGCTCAAGCTGCTCGACGCCCGCATCACGGCGACGCGGAACCTGTCGTTTTTCGCCTATGCGATTGGCGAGGTCTCCGAGCCCCTGGCCGAGGACCACTGGCGCGTGCTGGAGCGGCTCAAGGATCTCGGCCTGCCTGTCAATCCGCACATCCGGCGGGCGAGGGACATCGACGAGGTGATCGAGATCTGCATGAGCTGGGCCGACCGACGGGCGAAACTGGACTATCCGATCGACGGCATGGTCATCAAGGTCAACCGGCACGATCAGCGGGACGTCCTGGGGGCCACCGGCCGGGCGCCGCGATGGTGCATCGCGTATAAATTTCCCGCCGAGCGGGCGCAGACGGTCGTGGAGTCCATCGCCGTACAGGTGGGCAAGACCGGGGCCCTGACGCCCGTGGCGAATCTGACGCCCGTGCTGCTTGCAGGGACGACCGTCAAACGCGCCAGCCTGCACAACTTTGACGAAATGCAGCGGCTGGACGTCCGGCCGGGCGACACCGTCCTGATCGAGAAGGCCGGCGAGATCATCCCGCAGGTGGTGGAAGTGAAGAAAGAACTCCGACAGTCGGGGGCCAAGCCGTTCCCGGTTCCGAAGAAGTGCCCGAACTGCGGGACGGAGGTCGTCAAGGACGAGGCGTATGTGTACGTCCGGTGTCCGAATCCCGACTGTTACGGCCAGTTGAAGGAACGGCTTCGCTACTTCGCCGGCCGGGACCAGATGGACATCGAGCGTCTCGGCGTTGCATTGATCGAGCAATTGCTCGACGCCGGACTGGTCAAGACGTTTGCCGACCTCTACCGTCTCAAAAAAGACGACCTGCTGACCCTGGAACGGATGGGCGACAGAAGCGCGCAGAATGTCCTGGATGCGATCGAGGAGAGCAAGACCCGGCCGCTGTGGCGGTTCCTCGCTGCGCTGGGCATCCGGCATGTGGGCGGGCAATCCGCGGAGGTCCTGGCCGACCATTTCGGCTCGCTCGAAGCGGTGATGAACGCAAGTCAGGACGATTTGCAGGCCGTGGAACAAGTCGGCCCCGTGATGGCTGAGAGCGTCCATCAGTATTTCCGCAACGCCCGGCATCGCGCGGTGATCGACGATCTGCTCGCGGCGGGTGTCCGGCCGCAGCCTCCGACGCAAAAGAAACGGACCGGCAGCCTCCAGGGCAAGACCCTCGTCGTCACAGGGACCCTGAAGGACTTCTCTCGCCAACAGGCGGAGCAGGCGATCAAGGAGGCCGGCGGAAAAGCTTCGGGCAGCGTGAGCAAAAAGACCGACTTCCTCGTGGCGGGCGAGGACGCCGGCAGCAAGCTGCAGAAGGCCCGCGAACTGGGCGTCGAGGTGATCGACGAGGCGAGGTTCAAGGAGTTGCTGGCAGGAAAGGGGTCGTGACGTGAACGCACTGGACGAGAAGTTTATGCGGTCGGCCTTGAAGCTGGCGGCCAGGGGACTGGGAGCGGTGGAGCCGAATCCGGCTGTGGGGTGCATCATCGTGAAGGCCGGACAGACGATCGGCCAGGGCTATCACAAGAAGTTCGGTGGACCCCACGCGGAGGTGAACGCCATCGCCGATTGCGCCCGGCTCGGCGTCCGGCCGGAAGGGGCGACCCTGTACGTCACGCTCGAGCCGTGTTGTCACGTGGGCAAGACCGGACCCTGCACGCAGGCGATTCTCGACGCGGGAATTGCCCGGGTGGTGGCTGCGACAGGCGATCCTTCCGCCCACGCGAGCGGTCGGGGATTCGATCAGTTGCGACAGGCCGGCGTCCAGGTGGAAGTGGGGGTGTGCGAGGACGAGGCCCGGTTGTTGAACGCTCCGTTCTTCAAATACGCTTCGACAGGCAAGTGCTGGGTCCTGCTCAAGTGGGCCCAGAGCATCGACGGCAAGCTCGCCTACGCGGATCGGTCGTCGGAGAGGCGATGGATCACGAACGAGCAGAGCCGGGCCGACGTACATCGGCTGCGCCGGCGGGTTGGAGCGATCCTCGTGGGGATCAATACGGTCCTGGCGGACGACCCGATGCTGACGCCCAGGCCGAGCCAAGGGAAGAAACCGATCCGCGTTGTCCTGGATAGCAACCTGCGGATTCCGCTGAAGTCCAGACTCCTGCGGACGACGAAGACGAGCCCGGTCCTGGTCTGCACGCGAAAAGCCGCGGTCGAGGCGAACGCCAGACACGCCGAGCGGATTCGCAAGAGGGGGGCGGACCTGCTCGTCTGCGAGGATGCTGTCGAGACGTGCGATCTGCATGTTCTGCTCGACCAACTGAGCGCACGGGGCGTCCAGCAGGTGCTCGTCGAAGGCGGGCC
>CAZDTD010000024.1:9885-31400 GCA_964507995.1 uncultured Pirellulales bacterium
ATGTTGCGGGTGCACACGGAGATCAGTGGGTCTCGTAAAGCACCATCCGCGGTACGGTGCAGTTTGGCACACCGCAACAAAGGAGACGGGCCTACAACCAGCTATCATGTACTCGCCTGCGTCTCCTTTTTTTATGCGCACGCAGAACCCGCCTTTCGATTCCATCGCTCTTTCACGGCATGCAAACACTTGCACCGCCGGTCTTTCTATGATCTGATGACAGCGTGGACCTCACGGTTCCATCGTGGGCTCCCATTGCATTGATACGTCCTGGTGTAGAAGGAGACAGGGAATGACTCGAACAATCGTGATGACTATCGTGGTGGGATTGATTGTGTCGGGAAGGATGTCGCCTGCCGGCGCACAGGGCCTCGAACCCGGTTGGATCTCGCTCTTCGACGGGACGCTGAACGGCTGGAAGACGGCCGACGAGAATCCGGGAACCTTCTCTGTCCGCGACGGCGCCATCGTCGCGAACGGGCCGAGGTGTCATCTGTTCTACGCCGGTCCCGTCGAGAACGCCGATTTCCAGGACTTCGAGTTGAAGGTCGACGTGAAGACCGAACGCGGCTCCAACGGCGGCGTCTATTTTCACACCCGCTGGCAGAAGGACGATTGGCCTGCCAAAGGATTCGAGGTCCAGGTCAACAACAGCTATCGGGCCGACCCCCGCAAGACCGCGAGCCTTTATCGGATGAAGGACATCACCGAGCAACTCGTCCGCGACGACGAATGGTTCACCCTGCACATCACCGTCTGGGGCAAGCACGTCAATGTGAGCGTCAACGGCAAGGACGTCCTGGATTGGGCCGAGTCCATCCCGGCGAATCCGCCGTTGTCGATGGCCGGCCGGACGCTGGATCACGGCACGTTCGCTTTGCAGGGACACGACCCGGGCAGCACGGTCTACTACAGGAACATCCGGGTCAAACCGCTGCCCGTGTTGACGGATTGCCACGTCCACCTGAAAGGCGGCCTGACGCTGGAGGAAGCGATCCAGATGGCCAAGGATCGTCGAATGAAGTTCGGCATCGCGGAGAACTGCGGCGTGGGCTTTGCGACGACGAACGATGCGGCCCTGGAGCCCTTCCTGGCGAAGCTCGACGGCAAACCGGTCTTTCGGGCGATGCAGGCGGAGGGCCGCGAGTGGGTGACCATGTTCTCGCCGGCGACGATTGCCAGGTTCGACTACGTCTTTACCGACTCCATGACGTGGACGAACGACCGTGGCAAACGGATGCGGCTGTGGATACCGAACGAGGTCGAGATCGGCGACAAGCAGGCCTTCATGGACATGCTCGTCGAGAGAACCGTCGGGATTCTGACCCACGAGCCCATCGACATCTACGTGAACCCGACGTTCCTGCCGGAGGCGATTGCGGCGGAGTATGACTCCCTCTGGACGGACGAGCGGATGGATCGCGTGATCCAGGCGGCGGTCCAGAACGGCGTCGCCATCGAGATCAACGCACGGTACAAGCTGCCGAGCGAGACGTTCATCGGCAGGGCGAAGGCCGCCGGAGCGAAGTTCTCGTTCGGGACCAACAACGGCGACCGCGACCTCGGCGATCTCGCCTACAGCCGCCTGATGGCCAGGCGATTCAATCTGACGAAGGACGATCTGTTTGTTCCCAAGCCCGACGGGAAGAAACCGGTCCAACTGAAAGGATTGCCGCGATAACAGGCCGGCACTTCGAGTGTCCTATTCAGGCCTATTCGTCTTATTCATCCAATAGGACAAATAGGACTCATAGGACCGATAGGACGAATCCTTTGCGCGTCACCACTGCAGGATTGGCATTCGCGGACACTCGCTCGTGATGACCTCGCAGCCGGTTTCGGTGATGAGGATATCATCCTCAATGCGGATGCCCAGCTTGTCGGGGATGTAGACGCCCGGCTCGATGGTGAGGATCTGTCCGACCTGGAGCTTGCCCTGGGCGTTCTCCTTGAGGAAGGGGTTCTCGTGGATCTCCAGGCCGATGCCGTGGCCGGTTCCATGTCCATAGACGGGCAGACCGCTGTCGCGGATGACCGCTCTGGCGGCGGCATCGACCTCCACCATGTCAACGCCCGCTCGAGCTGCTTCGATTGCGGCGGCCTGGGCCTTCTCCACGACCGCGTACGCCGCCCGGTAGGCGGGCGTGGGCGCGCCGAATGCGAAGGAACGCGTGATGTCGCTGCAATAGCCCTCGTACCGGGCCCCGAAATCGATCAGCACGGTATCCCTGGGCTTGAGTTTCCTCTGCGTAGGGTGATGATGAGGCCGGGAGCCGTTGGGACCGAAGGCGACGATAGTCTCGAAGGCATTCTCGGCGCCGAGTTTGCGCATCTCAAAATCGAGAGCGCCGGCCAGTTCGTTTTCCGTGATGCCCGGCTGGATCTGCTGGAGGATTTCGCCGAAGGCGCGGGCGGAAATCGCCGCCGCAGCCAGGATCGCGGCCGCCTCGTCCAGGTCCTTGATGCCTCGCGGCTGCTCCGCGATGCCGGCCACCGGCTTCAACGAGACCTCTGCGTTCTTCTTGAGCGTCTCGAACATCCCGACGGAGATGGACGCCTCGACGCCGAGGGTCTTGAGGGATTTGAGTTTCTGCAGGAACCGGCCGCACGCCTCGGCAATCGGGTCTTTGCCCGCCCGCTGGAGGATCGTCGTCCCGACGCATTCCTTCTCGGCCTGCTCGATATAGCGGCTGTCGGTGAGCAGATACAGTCCGGTCTTTGTGACGAGGGACCAGCTATCCGCGCCGGCAAAGCCCGTCAGGTAAGTCACGTTCTCGGGTTTGGTGAGCACCAGTCCGTCGAGACCCTTTTCACGGAGTTGTGATCGGACGGTTCGAACGCGTTGTCTTGCGCTTTCTGGATTCATGACCCGTTTGTAGCACGAAATCGGCTGGGAATAAAGAGTTTTTCCGCCGGGTGCGATTTGGCTTGGCGACCATTTGTTTCGATACTTTCAGTGGCAGGGAACAAAGGAAAGGCGACGACACCAAATCGGGCCGAGGGCGGTGTTTTCTGTTGGGGAGAATGGGTCCTGTACGCGAGCGATCGCGTCCGGGGCCCTGTCTTTTTCCGTCGGAGAGGGGGGAAAGACGATTGAAGACACCTTGCCCCTCGTCCGGTTTTTGTTGCCTCTTGTCTCCATCCGATCCGTCCGCTACAATGGCCTCGTGGTTTGACAACGCTGAATCAGAGTCATTGGAAAACACCGACGCATGTTGTTACCCATCCGGACGAATATCTCTTCGCGGCGGACGCCGTACGCGAACTACGCACTGATTCTTATCAATGTAGTGGTGTTTCTCATTTCCTACGGCGGGCCGCATCCCTACAGGATTGCCGGGGAGCCGGTCGCCATTCCGATCCATCCTTGGTTTGCCGACTGGCTGCTCATCCCGGCCGCCTGGCAGTATCACCAGTTCCTGACCTATGCCTTCCTGCACAACGGCCTGTTGCACATCATCGGCAACATGTTCTTTCTCTACCTCTTCGGCAACGGCATCAACGACAAGCTCGGCAACTTCTGGTACACCGTGTTCTACCTTGCCGGTGCGGTCTTCAGCGGTATCGGTCACACGATGATGCACCTGGATTCCTACGCTCCGACGCTCGGCGCCAGCGGGGCGGTTGCAGCCGTCACAGGGGCGTACCTGGTCCTGTATCCTCAGACCCTGGTCACGGTTCTCTACTGGTTCTTCTTCATCGGCACGGTGGAGGTTCCCGCTCTGTATTTCATCGGGATCAAAATGATCTTCCTCGACAACGTGCTCGTCCGCGCGAGCCATGTGGCCTATGATGCCCATCTGGCGGGCTATGCCTACGGGATTCTCGTGACGCTGGGGCTTCTGGCCACCCGGCTTGTCGCGCCGAGTCACTTCGACCTGTGGGCGATGATCCGGCGGTGGAATCACCGGCGGCGGTATCGGGATGCCGTCGCCGACGGGTATGGTCCGTTCGCAGGAGCAGGGGGCCGGAGGCGGGTGGCGGCCCGGGAGGTCCCCAGCCCGGCGGATCCGGAGAAACAGGCCCGAGTCGATCAAATCCGACACGAAATCAACCAATGGCTCGATCAGAGGAATGTGGCCGCGGCGGCCGATCTGTACCTTAAACTGATGCGAGTGGACCCCGAGCAGGTCCTGCCACGCCAGTCCCTGCTGGACATTGCCAACCAGTTGGCCAGCGAGAAACAGGCCGCCGAGGCGGCCCGGGCCTACGAGCAGTTCCTGAAGAACTACGGCGCCTACGAGTACGCCGAACAGGTGGAACTCATGGTGGGCATTCTCTATTCCCGGTATCTGCACCAGCCCGAGCAGGCGGTCAGCCACCTCCGGAAGGCGGCCGAACACCTCAGAGACGACGGCCAGTTGAAGATGTGCCGCGAAGAACTTGCGAGACTGGGTGTGCTGCCCCAGTAAACTGGGTAAATGGAGGGGCCGCAGAGAAGCTCCTGTTGCTTGCCCTTTTTTTCGCATTATGCGGTCCAAACAGACATTTGGGCATTGACAAGCCGTGGTGGGAGCGGTAACGTAAGCCACTCGAAGGATCGCCCTACCTTGCGGGCAATTCCAAGGCATCTGTGGAATATCTTTTAGGAGGTAAGAGATGCGAGCTCGCGTGAATTCTCCCGTACGCACGGCGTGGATGGTGTGGTCTACGGGTGCGATGGTGCTTTTCCTGGCAGTGGTGTCGCTGGCTCAGCAGGACCCTGGAGCCGCGGCGCAGGCGACGACGCAGCAGCCGGCCGTGGGAGCCGATCAGCCGGTTGCGCCCAAGACACTGGTGGAGCCCTATGTCGCAGAGGCCACAGGCAACGACGTCTACATCCGGTCCGGCCCCGGCACCAACTTCTACCAATGCGGCAAGCTCTACGCGGGGGATCGTGTCCAGGTGATCAACAGCCAGCTCGGCTGGTCCTGCATCATTCCGCCTCCGGGATGTTTCTCCTGGGTTTCGATGCAGTACGTCAGCATCAACCTGGAGAATCCGACGATGGGCATCATCACCGGCGACAACGTGGGTGTTTATGCCGGCTCGGACTTCGTGGAGCCGATGTGGTCCACCAGCAAGCAGGCCGTGCTCAATCGCGGCCAGACGGTACGGCTGCTCGGCGAAGAGAAGGACGACTACTACAAGATCGCGCCGCCGCAGGGGGCATATCTGTGGGTGAGCAGCCAGTTCCTCCAAGCATCAGATCGCACAGTCGCCAAGCCGGCTGAGACGGTTGCCGCTGGCGTCGCTGCGACCCCAGGGACGACGCCGGCCGCCAAACCCGCTGGCACGGACCCCAACGCGGCTCCTGCTAAGACGGATCTGGACAGTTACTACGCCCTGGCCGAGCAGATCAGCGCGGAGCGGACCAAGCCGGTTGCCCAGCAGGACTACACGGAGCTCAAGGCCAGGCTGCAGGAACTCATTGCCAAGCAGGATGGCAGCCGGGCGATGCGGTATGCGGATTACACGCTCAAGCAGGTCGAGAGGTTTGAGTTGGCCTGCAAGGTGGCCAAGGAAGTGGAACTCCAGAACAAGGAGCGGGCGAAGGTCACGGAGAAGATCGATGAGGCCCGTGCCGCCAAACTATCGCAGATTGTGGACACGAGCCGGTTTGTGATCATTGGAAAGCTCGAAACGTCGAGCGTCTATGCCGACTCGCCGGTCAAGCGATATCGCCTGATCGATGAAACGGGCAAGACGATCTCTTATGCGACGCCGACAGGGGCCGCCGTGGCGGGCTGTGACAAGCTGGTTGGACACAAGGTCGGGCTCGTCGGGCAGGTCAAGTTGCGTGATGCGGCCGGCAGGGCGGTCATCGAATTCTCTGAGGCAGTTCCGCTCGACTGAACCCCAATCTGAACCTGATGAACCTCCCTGGCACGGGGTTCATGAAATACCCAAAACAAAGAAGTCGCACCCTTGCGGATGCGACTTCTTTGTTTTTGCGGACTGATGAGGACGAGGCCTCTGGCTCAGTCTGACTTTATTCTTTGCCCGGCACGGCGGGGATCTCATCGGCCGGCGCGGTCACCTGGCCGCTCTCGAAATCGAGGGCCGACGGCTTACAGGTCAGGTTGTACCACGGAGAGCTCTCGTTCTCGACGACATCCTTCCAGCGGACCAGCTTGCCCGTGTAGGCCGAGATGCGGCCCATGATCGCAGTGAGCGTGGACTCCGCGACATTGCGGGCCTCATTCAGCGGCTTCTCTGCAATGATGCTGTTGAGCAGGTCGATATGTTCCTGCACGTAGGGGTTGTGTTCGGGGAAGTCCGGCGTGCTCACCTGTTTGCCGGCCTTGAGGCCGCCGTCGCCCCAGGTTTCGCCGTTGGTGCCGCGGAAGAACTCGCGGACGCCGCCGTCGGTGCCGTTGATCTGGCGGCACATGCTGTGGATGCGGCAACCGTCGCCGTAGTCGAAGTCAATGCTGAAGAAGTCGAACTGGTTGCCGGTCTTGCGACGGGCGCGGCCGCCGAAGCCGAGGGCGGAGGTCGGCGGATGCCCGATGTACCAGTTGGCGACATCGATGTTGTGCACATGCTGCTCGATGAGGTGGTCGCCCGACATCTCGGTGAAGCTCACCCAGTTGCGGACCATGTAATCAGCGTCACTTTCGCCGGGCTTCTTGGTCTGGAACCACAGGGCGCCGCCGCACCAGTAGATGGCTCCGCCGGAGATCTCGCCGATCGCGCCGTTGGCTATGGCGTGGTGAATCTTCAGATAGCTGGCTTGGTGACGCCGTTGGGTGCCGGCTACGACGGACAGACCCTTCTGCTTGGCGATTTCACCGGCTGCGATGATCTTGCGTCCGCCCGGCGGATCGACCGCGACGGGCTTCTCCATGAACACGTGCTTGCCGGCCTTGACGGCCGCTTCGAAGTGCACCGGCCGAAAGTTCGGCGACGTCGCGATGATGACCACGTCCGCGTTGCTTGCGACCACGTTCTTGTAGGCGTCGCCGCCGCTGAAGCACTTCGACGCGTCCAGGCCGTATTTCTTGCCTGCGTTCTCCGCGCGATCTTTGAACCAGTCGGCGGTCGCGACGAGCTCCAGTTCGGCTCCGATGATCTTGATGGCCTCTGCGCAATTGTCCAGGGCGCCGGTCCCGCGGCCGCCGCAGCCGATCAGGCCGATGCGGAACTTCCGCGGCGCCGCAGCAGCGAAGATCACGTTCTGGGCGGCCAGGACGCCGGCCATGCCCGCCGCGGACGTCTTGATGAAGGTCCGACGGGAGACGTTCGATAGTTCTTTCATGCTCGATCCTTTCCGTTAAATGAATGCTGTCACACTTCGAAGTTATCGCAGGCCCGGTAGGCGTCGATCACGGCTCGCTCGCCTTCCTTGCCGCCTTTGCTTCGGCCATGCTCCATGCAGAGCACGCCCTGATAACCCTTCTTGTAGAGGTGCCGGAAGATGTTCTTGTAATTGATCTCGCCGGTTCCGGGCTCGTTGCGACCCGGATTGTCGCCCAGGTGGAAGGCCCCGATCTCGCTCCAGGCCTTGTCGATGTTCGGGATCAGGTTGCCTTCGCTGATCTGCTGGTGGTACAGGTCGTCGACGATTTTGCAGCAAGGGCTGTTCACCGCTCTGCAGACCAGGTAGGCCTGCGGGACCTTCTGGAGGAACAGGCCGGGGTGATTCGCCCACCAGTTCAGCGGTTCGAGCACGATCACCACGCCCGCCGGCTCTGCAATCTCGACGCAACGCCGCAGGTTGTCGATCAGATTGGCGGTCTGATAGTCGATTTCCATCCGCTGGCTGATGCAGCCCGGTGCGATCAGCGTCCACTTGCAGTTGGTTCGCTTGGCGACCTCGACCGCGTCTTTCATCCGGCGGACGATTTCCTCCTGGAATTCCTTGTCCTGGGTGACAAACGTCGGTTTGCCGAACTCGGCGTACATGACGAACGGGCCCATGGTCATGCCGAGCCGGTCCATTTCCTTCGCGATTTTCTCCTGGAGCTCCGCCGGCTTGCCCGGCAGGCCGTTGTCGAACATCGCGGAGAACCCCTCGTCGGCCATGAACTTGAGCTGGTCGATCGGGTCCTTGCCGGCGTGCGCCTGGAACTGGCCGAAGCTCGGCGCGTATTTGAGCTTGAATTTCTTCGACGACTCGGCGGCCCGGACGGCCGTCGGCGCGACGGTCGCTGCGAGCGCCGCAGCCGCGGCCGCGCTCGAGATGAAGCTGCGCCGCGAGACGTGTGTGTTTTGATCGTTCTTCATGGAAGTGCTCCTGTCATGGGGATTCGTATGGGCCCACTCCTCCACAAATCTCCAGGCGGGCCAGTGTTCATCCTGCCCCTCGGGATGATGCACGGTTCGGCGCACGCGGATTCGTGCGCCGAACCGTGCGGATTTGTGACCGGCAGATGCCGGAGGATCTCATGCCTTCATAGGCGTCCACTTCTGGTCGCTCTTGGAGCTGGCGACGACCGTCTCGATGAAGAGCAGTCCTCGGATGCCTGCCTCCACGCTCGGGAAGTCCAGGGCCATCTCACTGGGCGTCTCGCCTGCGATGGAGCACTTCACCGTCTCCGCGAAATTCATGTAGTTGTTCGCGAAGGCTTCGAGGAAGGCTTCCGGGTGGCCGGAGGGGATGCGGCTGTGACGGGCGGCCGCGGCGCTGTAGGCCGCGACGTAATCGTTGCCGCGTTTCCAGACCTCTTCCGGCTTGCTCGGCCGTCGGACGTGCAGATAGTTCGGGTCCTCCTGGTGCCATTCCAGGCTGGCCTTCTCGCCGTAGACCCAGATCGCGATGTTGTTCTCTTCGCCGATGCCGATCTGCGTGGCGTGCAGCACACCCTTGGCGCCGTTCTCGAATTTCAGCAGGCAACTGCAGTCGTCATCGAGAACTCGTCCCGGGACGAACGTCGTCAGGTCGGCGCAGATGTGGGTGATCTTCAGGCCGGAGATGTATTCCGCCAGGTTGGCGGCGTGGGTGCCGATGTCCCCGAGGCAGCCGCCGGCGCCGCTCTGCTTCGGATCGGTCCGCCAGCTTGCCTGCATGTTGCCCGACTTCTCCAACGCGGTCGCCAGCCAGCCCTGCGGGTACTGGACGAAGATCTTGCGGATCTTGCCCAGGTCGCCTTTCTTGACCATGTCCCGGGCCAGCTTGGCCATCGGATAGCCGGTGTAGTTGTGCATCAGGCCGAAGACCAGCTTCTTCTCTTTTACGATCTTCTGGAGTTCTTTGCCCTCATCGGAGGTCAGGGTCATGGGCTTCTCGCACATGACATGGAAGCCGGCCAGAAGGAAGTCGCGGGCGATGGGGAAATGCCAGTTGTTCGGAGTGGTCACGGACACGAAATCGACTCGCTTGTCCTTCGGCAGGGCGGACTCGGCCTTGATCATCTCCTTGTAGTCGCTGTAGACCCGCGAAGGATCGAGGGCCAGATGCTTACCCATGTCCTTGGATTTCTGCGGGTCGATATCGAACGCGCCGGCCACAAGCTCGATCTCCCCGTCCAGCCGGGAAGCCATGCGATGCACCCCGCCGATGAACGCCCCGGGACCTCCGCCAATCAAACCCATTCTCAACTTCCGGTCGAGTTTCATACGTGTTTCCTTTCAATTCAAAGATGCTGTGGACGACGGTATGTATGTGATGTTGTTCGCGGGACTTACTTGCCCGAACCGTGTTACCTCCAATGTCAAAACCTTCGGCGATTATAGGCGTTTGGGTGGGCAACGCAACCCCCAAACCGGTTTTGCTCCGGCTTATGGTTGACAATGCCGGGCCCAGCCCGTAAACCTTCCTGTGCGCGGGCCTCTCTCCGTGGTGACGCACGCGAACAGAAATGAGGGGACATGAAGACGCGGATTTGTCCAACAGCGGTCGATTTGTATTTGATCCCGGTCACGACCCGGGTCCCGCTGAAATTCGGTCCCGAGACGCTCACCTCGGTGATCTGCGCGAGGGTGTGCATGACCGTCGAGAACGGTCGGGGCAAGCGGGCGCAGGGGTGGGGGGAGACGCCGCTGAGCGTGCAATGGACCTGGCCCAGCAGTCTGAGCTACCAACATCGCTGCGACGTGATGATGGCCTTCTGCAGAACGCTGGCCAATGCCTGGACCCATCTGGTGTGCGACGGACACCCGATCGAGGTTGGCCATCATGTCATCGAGTCTGTGCTCCCCGGCTTGTTGCGCGATCTGAATGCTCAACGAGGGGCCGGAACCGAACCGATGCCCTGGCTGGCGGCTCTCGTCTGCTGTTCGGCGTTCGATATCGCCCTGCACGACGCCTACGGGCAGCTTCTTCGCCGGCCGGTCTATGAGACCTACAGCTCCGAGTTCATGGACGTGGACTTGGCCCATTTCCTGGAGCCTGCGCCGGGTGCGACAGTGTCGTTCGCAGGCAAATACCCGGCGGATTTCTTCGAATCGCCTCCTTCCCGGCTGCCCGCCTGGCACCTGGTGGGCGGCAAGGACCTGCTCGATAACTGGGAACTGACCGGCCGCGAGCCGGACGATGGCTATCCCGTCCTGCTGCCCGACTGGATCAAGCGGGACGGGCTGACCTGTCTGAAGGTCAAACTGCGCGGGAACGACGCCCAGTGGGACTGCGACCGGCTGATCGGCGTGGGGCGGATCGCCATCGAGCACAATGTCGTGTGGCTGACTGCCGATTTCAACTGCACGGTGACCGATCCGGCCTATGTCAACGAGATCCTGGACCGGCTCATGAGGGACCATCCTCGCATCTACCAGATGATTCTGTACGTGGAGCAGCCGTTTCCGTATGACCTGGAAACCAACCGGATTGACGTCCACAGCGTCTCGGCCCGCAAGCCGCTCTTCATGGACGAGAGCGCGCACGACTGGAAGTTGATCCGCCTGGGACGCGATCTCGGCTGGACGGGCGTCGCCCTCAAGACTTGTAAGACCCAGACGGGCGCCTTGCTGAGCCTGTGTTGGGCGAAGGCCCACGACATGACCCTCATGGTCCAGGACCTGACCAATCCCATGCTGGCCCAGATCCCGCACGTGCTCCTGGCGGCCCACGCCGGCACGATCATGGGCGTCGAGACGAACGCGATGCAGTTCTATCCGGCGGCCTCGGAACCGGAAGAGGCCGTTCATCCGGGTCTGTACCGCCGTCGCGGGGGACAGGTGGACCTGTCCACGGTCCAGGGACCGGGTTTCGGCTACCGGTTGAACGAGATGGATCGCCGCTTGCCCCAAAAGGCGGCGAGTTTCACGAAATGAGTGGTTTAAGCAGATTTTGGAGTGATTGACATGGCCAGGCTGAGCGCCTTTGCGGATGAAGTGACAGAGAGCTTTCGCGGACAGGTCGAGTTCCTCGCGAAGGAGAAGGTCGGGTACATCGAGCCGCGATTCATCGACAAGAAGAACATCATGGACCTGAACGCCGACGAGTTGGAGGCTGCGAAGAAGCTCCTCAAGGACCACGGCCTGAAGGTCAGCGCGATCGGCTCGCCCATCGGCAAGGTTAAGCTGGATCAGCATTTCAAGCCGCACCTGGACAAGTTCAAGCACGCGGTGGAGTTGGCCCAGTTCTTCGAGACGCGGTTCATTCGCATGTTCAGCTACTACGCCCCCGAGGGCAGGAACATCGACGACTACCGCAACCAGGTCATGGACCGGATGGTGGCCATGGTCGAGGTGGTCGAGGGCACGGATGTCGTCATGGTCCATGAGAACGAGGCCCACATCTACGGCCACACCGCGGCCAACTGCGTGGACCTTGCCAGGACCATCGACTCGCCCAAGCTGCGGCTGGCCTACGACCCCGCCAATTTCGTCTGGGGCGAGCAGATCACGAACAACGTCGAGGTCGCCTGGCCCCTGATGAAACCCTACGTTGTGCACATTCACATCAAGGACTGGAAGCTCGGAGCCAGAGACGTCGGCAGCATGCCGGGCGAGGGCGACGGTCAGATCAAGCAACTCCTGGCTGAGCTGGCTGCCATGAAATACGATGGCTGCGTGACAATGGAGCCGCACCTGAGAGCGGGCGGGCAGTTTGGAGGCGACACCGGACCGGAACTGTTCTCCAAGGCCATCGCCGCCGTCAGAAGCCTCGCACAAGAGGTGGGCCTGGAACTGAACTGATCTGTGGCATTTGGGGCTTTCGTAGGGTGTGCCATGCACACCATCGATCTGAAGAGTCGGTGTGCATGGCACACCCTACAAGACGAAGGAAGAAGACATGAAGACATGGAATTTTGGAGTCGTCGGCGCCGGGTTGATCGCGGATTTCCACGCCCGGGCCATTGGCGACATTCCCAACGCGAAATTCGTCGCCTGCTGTGATACGAACCTCCCGAGAGCCGAAGCCCTGGCGAAAAAGTACGGCGGGCAGGCCTGCGGCAGTTATGAGGAGATGCTCAAGAACAAGGATATCGACATCGTGACCATTGCGACGCCCAGCGGCCTGCACATGGAACCCGCGGTCGCGGCGGCCAAGGCGGGCAAACATGTGATCTGCGAAAAGCCCGTCGAGATCACGCTGGAGCGGATCGACGCGATGATCGAGGCCCACGCCAGGGCCGGGACCCGCCTGGGCGGCATTTTCCCCTATCGATTCAACGATATGATGATCCCGCTCCGCGAGGCGATTCGGTCGGGCCGGTTC
Organism: uncultured Pirellulales bacterium; assembly: GCA_964507995.1. Taxonomy (GTDB): domain Bacteria; phylum Planctomycetota; class Phycisphaerae; order Sedimentisphaerales; family Anaerobacaceae; genus PLanc-01. The sequence continues at coordinate 22,469 of CAZDTD010000024.1, forward strand.
GGCACGATCACCTGTGCGAGCGTTTACGTCCCCTGGTGGCGGACCGACGCCTACTACGAGGGCTCCTGGCACGGGACCGTGAAACTCGACGGCGGCGGGGCCCTCATGAACCAGTCGATTCACATGGTGGATATGCTCTGCGACCTGATGCCGCCGGTCGAATCGGTGCAGGCGTACACGGCCACGCTGGGCCACAAGATCGAGACGGAGGACACCGCGGTGGCCGCTGTGAAGTATGCTGGTGGCGCTCTGGGCCTGATCTACGGCACGACCGCCTCCTATCCCGGCCAGTTCCGCCGGTTCGAGATCACGGGCACCAAGGGCACTGTCGTCAACGTCGAGAACAGCATCACGGTCTGGCAATTCGCCGACGAGCGGCCCGAGGATGCGAAGGTCCGCGAGCGGTTCATGAAGATCGAAGGCGGCGGCGGCGTCGCCGACCCGGCGGCCATCACCCACGAGAACCACACCCGCAACTTCAAGGCCTTTCTCGACGCTCTCGAAAAAGGCGAGCCCTTCTGGATCGACGGTGCCGAGGCCCGCAAGGCGGTCGAAGTGATCCTCGCAATCTACCGTTCGGCCAGGGAAGGCAGGCTCGTCAAGCTGCGGTGATCAGAGAAGCACGAATCTCGAAAAACAAGCAAGAACGATCGAAATCCAAAAATGAACTACCCCGCGGCAAGCTGCGAGGTAGTTCATCTTGTTTCGGATCTCGATATTCGAATTTCGGATTTTGCCGCTTATAGTGCGGCCATGACGCCTCGCGCGTAGCCGACCGACTCGGCCAGTCCCGGCACGGGGTCATCCGCATCCTTCTCGTACTCGAACGCGGCGATGCCCGTGTAGTTGATCTTCACGAGCGCCCGCATGACCTTGGGGACATCGATTACGCCGCGGCCCATCTCGACGCAGCCGCCCTTGGCGTCGGCGGACGACACGTCCTTGAAGTGGACGTCGTGGAGCCGGTCGCCGAACTGGATGATGGAATCCGCCGCATCGAGGCCCGAACGGGTCGTGTGGCCGATGTCGTTGCACAGGCCGATTCGCTTGTCGAGGTCTTTGACCTTCTCGTATGCGCTGGAGGGCAGCGGATAGGTCTTGTCGCCCGGGCCGTGGTTGTGAATCGCGACTTTGATGTCGTATTCCTTGACCTTCTCATCGACGAGAGGCAGCAGATCGTGTCCGGGCACGCCGATGATGACGCGTACGCCGGCTTCTTTTGCGTAGTTGAAGGCCCGGGTGACTTCGTCGGCGTTCTTCATGTAGATGACGCCGACGCCGTAGAGGTCGAGGCCCGCCTTGCGAACCTGCTCGGCCGCCGCGCGGATCTGCTCGACGCTGCTGTTCAACGGCAGGTGGAAATCCTTGAGGGCGATGTGCTTGAGGCCCACCCGCTTGGTCAGCTCGATGGTCTTGGCCAGGTCAAATTTTCGGAGAGAGTACGAAGCCAGACCCAGCTCGAACTTCGGTTTGCCGACCGGTGACGGCTGAGCGGACGCCGCGGTGGTCCCCAGCCCACAACAGGCGGCTGCGCCCATCGCTGCCGCTTGCAGGAATTCTCTTCTACCTCGAATCTGTGTCATACGCACCATCTCCTTCAACAAAAGCATTGCACAGTGCATCGACATCTATCCGATGCACGAAACCCTATGATACCACAATCCGCCCGGCTGTTTGAGCAAAATCTGCCGCGTTGACACCGACTCGGCGACGCGATAAGCTGGGGACTCTGACGAACGCCGTTGTATTTTAGTGGGGAGTGTTTTATGAACAGAGCCACGCGTGATCATGCCGAATGCAGATCGTCCGATCAACACAAAACTTTATGCCGCAGGGATTTCCTCCGCGCTACGGCGGCTGTCGGAGCGGGCATGGTCCTGCCTGCGGTTGTTCCGGCGTCGGTGTTCGGCGCCGAGGCCCCCAGCGAGCGGATCACGGTCGGCTGCATCGGCGTCGGGCGCATGGGCACCGGGGATCTCACCGACGCCCTGGGCATCAAACTGGCGCAGGTTGTGGCCGTCTGCGACGTGGACTCCAAACGAGTCCAGATTGCTCAGAAGAGGGTCGATTCCTTTTATGCAGAAAGAGAGCCGGGCGGGCAGTACAAAGGCTGCGGTGCGTATGGCGATTTTCGCGAGTTGCTGGCCCGGGGCGACATCGATGCGGTCCAGATCTCCACGCCGGATCATTGGCATATGATCCCGGCCATCGAGGCCGCCAAGGCGGGCAAGGACATCTTCCTGCAGAAGCCCCTGTCATTGACCATTCGAGAAGGGCGTTTCATCAGCGATACGGTCCGACGGTACGGCCGGATCTTTCAGATTGGCAGCCAGCAGCGATCGGATGGACGGTTCCGTCAGGCCTGTGAGCTGGTTCGCAACGGGCGGATCGGCAAGCTGCACACAATCAAGGTGGGCTTTGGCACAGACCCGGGCTGCGAGGTGAGGCCCGAGATGCCTGTGCCGGCGAACCTCAACTACGATATGTGGCTGGGACCGGCCCCCTGGGCGCCCTATACCGAGGATCGGGTGCATCCGCAGAACAGTCTCACCGCCCGGCCGGGCTGGCTCCGCATTTCCGATTACGGCGCGGGGATGATCACCGGCTGGGGCAGTCACCATCTGGATATCGCCCACTGGGGCATGGGGACCGAGTACACCGGTCCCGTCGAGATCGAAGGACGGGCCGAGTTCCCCAGGGACGGCCTCTGGGACGTGCATGGGGATTTCCACATCGAGTACACGTATGCCAATGGGGTCAGGATGATCGCTGCCGACGAGAAGGTGCACAAGAACGGCGTGCGGTTCGAAGGCGACAGGGGTTGGATCTTCGTCACGCGAGGGGCCATCGACGCCGAGCCGAAGTCCTTGTTGAAGGAAACGATCGGGGCCGGCGAGACGAAGCTCTACGTGAGCAACCACCACAAGGCCAATTTCTACGAGTGCGTGAAGTCGCGATCCGAGACCATCGCGCCGGTCGAGGTCGCCCACCGCTCGTGCTCGGCGTGCCTGCTGGGCGACATCGCGATGCGGACGGGCCGCAAACTGAAGTGGAACCCGGCGAAGGAACAGTTCATCGGCGATCCTGTTACAAGCATGATGCTGTCGAGGACCATGCGGTCGCCGTGGACGCTGTGAGGAAACTGGAAGCACGAATATCGGATTTCGTGCTTCGGATTTCGAATTTCTTGAATGGGAGGTTCGAGTGCGATCTCTGTTTGTCGCGGTAACGCTGTGGATGGCGGTTCCACTCTTTGGCCAAGTTTCTGTCCCGTCTGTCGAGGAGATTGCCAAGATGCGTGCGACGATGCCCGCCCGGGCACGTGTTCAGGCCGAAGAACCTCGCAAGCTGCTGGTTTTCTCGCGATCCTGGGGCTACAAACACACGGCCCGACCCTACGGCGCCAAGGCCATCGAAATCATGGGCTGCCAGACCGGTGCGTTCGAGGCCGTGCTGGCGGAGGAAGATGACAGCCTGTTCGAGCCGGAGAACCTCAAGCAATTCGATGCGGTTGTCCTGAACAATACGAACGAAGAAATCTTTCTGCCTGAGGATTTCGCGAAGCTTCCGGAGGCCCGGCAGGCCAAGGCCCGTCATCGCGACGAGATGCTCAAGCGGAGTCTTGCCGATTTCATTCGTGCTGGCGGCGGCCTGGCCGTGATCCACGCCGGCGTTGCGAGTTTTCGTGACTGGCCCGAGTTCGGGGACATCATCGGCGCCCGATTCGACAACCATCCCTGGGGCTCGGGCTCGACCGTCGTGTTGCGGATCGAGGAACCGGGACATCCGCTGACTATGGCGTTCAAAGAGCCGTTCTTCATCGTGACTGACGAGATCTACCAGGTGACGGCTCCGTACTCACGGGAAAACCTGCGGGTCTTGGTCTCGGTGGACCCCGAGCGGACGCGGACCACGCCGGCACAGAAGGAACTGATCCATCGTCAGGATCGGGACTTCACGATGACTTGGGTGAAAAGCTACGGCAAAGGCCGGGTGTTCTACTGCGCCCTGGGCCACGAGCACGGATTGTTCTGGAACCCGATCGTCCTGCAGCATTACCTCGACGGCATCCAGTTCGTCCTGGGAGACCTGAAGGCCGACTCGGCGCCGAGTACGAAGAAGTAAAGAACCTGATGGCTACAGAGAGCACAGAGTAGAGGACACTGCATGAAGAAGAAAACAGTACGGGCCGGAATCGTGGGGGCGGGTTTTTCCGCGTCATTCCACTTCGAGGCCATTCAAAAGGTCTACGGCACGAATGTGGAGATCAAGGGGGTTCATGCCCTCGATGGCGCCGAGGCATACGCGCAAAAACGTGGGATCGCGGCCTATGACTCGCTGGAAAAGCTGCTCGACGACGTCGATGTGATTCACTGCTGCACGACGGCCTCGTCGCATGAGTCGGTCGCCATCGCGGCTCTGGAGCGGGACAAGTTCGCCATCGTGGAGAAGCCCTTGACCGGCTTCTTTGGCGACGGCTCCGAGGATTTCAACGGCCAGGACTTCCCCAAGGAGACCGCGCGCGACAAGGCGCTGGCGAGCATCGAGCGGATGCTCAGGGCCGAGAGCAAAAGCAAGGGAAAGATTCTCTACGCCGAGAATTGGGTCTACGCGCCTGCGGTCCAGAAGGAGCGGGAGATCCTCTCGAAGACCGGAGCCCAGATCCTCTGGATGCACGGCGAGGAGGCCCATTCGGGCTCGCACGCCAGGACCTACGCCTACTGGAAGTTCTCCGGCGGCGGCGTCATGATCGGCAAAGGTTGTCACCCGCTCGGCGCAGCACTGTACCTCAAGCAGGTCGAGGGCAAGGCCCGTTCCGGCAAACCCATCCGGCCCAAGGCGGTCACCGCCCGCGTGCACGCGCTGACGCGGATGCCCGGTTTTCGCGACGAGGGACACATCCGCTGCGATTACTTCGACATCGACGACTTCTCGATGATGCACGTAACGTTCGAGGACGGCACGATTGCGACGATCTTCGCCTCGGACATCATCCTGGGCGGCATTCACAACTGGCTGGAGGTGGCCGCGAACAATCACCGGACCTTCTGCAACATCAACCCGAACACCGCGATGCAGACGTACAACCCGGTCGACGCGAACTTCAAGGATGTCTACGTGGTCGAGAAGATCGGGACCAAGCAGGGTTGGACGAATCCGTCGCCCGAGGAGGACTGGTTCACCGGCTATCCGCAGGAGATCGAGTCGTTCTACCGGGCCATCGCGTACGGCGAGCCGGTCCAGAGCGACAGTTGCCTGGCCGCCGACTGCATCTCGACGATCTACAGCGCGTACGTCTCGGCCGAACGCAAAGGCGCGGAAGTCGCGGTGCGAGTGTTCTGAGCAAGACGGGTAGGGTGCGTATCACGCACCGTTCCGACACGAGGTGTGTGGTCAAAGAAGATGGTGCGTGGTACGCACCCTACGGGAAACAATCTATGACGAATGAACAATGGGAAAAACTACTGGCGGTTCTCGCCGGCGAGGTGTTCGATCCGTTGCCGGTGGGATTCATCATCGACAGTCCCTGGCTTCCCGGCTGGTCGGGAACGTCCACGCTGGACTACTATTGCAGCGACGAGAAGTGGCTGGCGGCCAATCTCAAGGCCGTGCGACAATTCCCCGAGGCCATGTTCCTGCCGGGGTTCTGGTCGGAGTTCGGCATGTGCACGGAGCCCTCGGCCTTCGGGACCAAGTGCCGATGGGCCCAGGACGAGTTGCCCTTTGCAGAAAAGATCGTCAAGACGGTCGGCGATATCGCGACTCTGGAGAAGCCGAATCCGAGGACCGACGGCCTGCTCCCGTTCGTCGTCCGCCGCTTGCAGCTTCACCGGGACGCCATCGAGAAGGCGGGCCATTCGATTCGTTTCGCGGTCTCCCGCGGGCCGCTGAACATCGCGACGTTCCTCATGGGCACGACCGAGTTCCTCATGGCGATCCGCACCGATCCCGACGAGATGAAGCGGTTCCTGACGCTCATTACGGACTTCATCGTCGACTGGCTGCGATACCAAAAGGAATGCGTCCCTACCATCGAAGGGATCTTCATCCTCGACGACATCGTGGGCTTCCTCGGCGAGCAGGACTTCCGCCAGACGGCGATGCCGTATCTCAAGCAGATCTTCGGCTGTCTCGACGTGCCCGTGCGGTTCTTCCACAACGACGCCCAAGGGCTCGTGTGCGCCAAGTTCCTCGACGAGATCGGCGTCAATCTCTTCAACTTCAGTTTCGAGCACTCGTTGGTTGAGATGCAACAGCGGACCGGCGGCAAGGTGACCCTGCTGGGTAACATTCCGCCGCGAGATGTACTCGCGCAAGGGACGCCAGAACAGGTTGCCGACAGCGTCAGAAACGCGATCGCACCGCTGAGCGATCGGAGTCGAATCCTCCTGTCCTGCGGCGGGGGGGCGCCCCCGTGCGTTCCGACGCAAAACATCGAAGCGTTCATTCGGACGGTTCAGCAACTGTGAAAGCCAAGCGAATACTGCTGATCGAGCCGCCTTTTCGCAGGCTGTATCATCCGGACGCCTCTTTGAACAAACTGCCCCTGTCCCTGGGCTATCTGGCGGGGATCATCCAGTGCAGGAAGCCGGACTGGGAGGTGAAGATATATAACTCCGACTTTTCGCATCGGGACCTGCCTGTGGATTACCGGTACCTCGCCGGGCCGGGACATGAGAGGTTCCTGCGGACTCTGAACGATCCCGACGCGGAGGTTTGGAAAGAGATCGAGATGACGATCTCCGAGTTTCAGCCCACGGTGGTTGGAGTCACGACCAAGTCGCAAAACTATCTCTCCGCTTGCATCATCGCGAAGATCGCCAAGTCTCTCGACAGGGGCGTTCTGGTCGTGGTCGGAGGACCCCATCCCTCGCTGGTGGGGACCGATGTGCTGAAGGAGCCCTCGATCGACATCGCAGCTCGGGGCGAAGGCGAGCAGACGATCCTCGACGTGCTCGATTTCGTCGAGGGCCGCACGCCTCTGTCGGCGATTCGGGGGATTGTGTATCGCAATGGCGGCGAGGCCGTTGCGAACCCGCCGAGAGAGTTCATCCACGATTTGGATGCGCTTCCTTTCCCGGTGACTACCGCCCGCACGTGCCTGATCGATTACGACAAGTATCCCCCCGAGGCGTTCAAGTACATTTTCGCCGTGCGAGGGTGCCCGTATGCCTGTACGTTTTGCGGCTCCCGCCATATCTGGGGACGGAACGTGCGGTTTCGGTCGGCGAAGAACATTGTGGCGGAGATCCAGGAGATCCGCAAGATCGGAGTGAACTACATCCAGTTCGACGACGACACCTTCGGGGTCAGGAAATCGTTCATCCGGGAGTTGTGCGCCGAGATCAAGGACCGCTGCCCCGGGTTGCACTGGTCCTGCGAGATTCACGTGCGGCTGATCGACGATGAGACCGTCGCAATGATGAAGTCCGCGGGGTGCCGGTCGATTCTACTGGGCGTCGAATCGGGCAACAACGAGATGCTGCAGCGAGTTCGGAAGAACATCACCATCGAAGACGCGTTCTCCGCCGCCAGAATTATCAAGAAACACGGCATCTATCTGTATGCCTTCTTCATCGTGGGATTTCCCCACGAAACGCAGGACAGCCTCAGCGATACGATCCAGGCCATTGAGTCACTGCCGGTCGACGTCGTGGTGTACAGCATCTTCACGCCGTACTACGGCACGGAACTGTACGACTGGTGCAAGCAGCAGGGGATCATCCCCGATGATTTCAATCCGTTTCTGCACAACCATCAGAGTCCCGACAATTATTTCTGCCCGCAGATTCCCGAGGATGTGTTCAAGAGCCGGGTGCGAGAGCTGGAAAAGTCGCTGGACCGCATCAACAGCCGGCGAAAGCTCCGGATGTACTTCTCTCGCGAGGGACTTTTGAGACTGAAGGAAAAGGGCGGCCGGCGGACTCTCGCACGAGTGCTGCATATGTGTCGCACGATCCTGCACCTGAGATAGGCCGGGACAGACTCTTGGAGACCGGATGTCCCTACATTCCGGAGAGGGGGTGCCACGTCCGTCCATCCGTCTCAAGCAGAGCGTCCGCCTGCGGGAAGCTCTCGCTGCCGGCGGGGTATTCGTGCGGTCTTTCGTTGCCGTTCTCCCACGAATCCAGGACCGGCATCAGGAACCGCCAGGTGACTTCGATGCCGTCGAATCGGGTGAAGAGGGTTTGGTCGCCTGTCATGCAGTCCAGGAGCAGACGCTGATAGGCCTCCGGCATCTCCACGCCGAAGATGTCCTGGTAGCGGAACTTCATGTCCAGCGTGCCGATGCAGATCTTTGAGCCGGGTCGCTTGGCCTGGAATCGCAGTGAGATCCCCTCCTTCGGCTGGATCTGGAACGCCAGGACGTTCGGCGGCATGTGGTGCAGACCCGCCGATGCGAAGAGCGAGTGCGGCGGCTCCTTGAACGTCACGACGATCTCGGTGTCCTTCTTCGCCAGGCGTTTGCCGGTCCGCAGATAGAAGGGGACATCCTTCCACCGCCAGTTGTCGATGAACAGCCTCGCGGCGACGTAGGTCTCCGTCCTGGAGTCGGGGGCGACTCCCTTCTCGGACAGGTACGCCGGCACGTCCTGGTCGCCGATCCGGCCTGCGACATACTGGCCCCGCACGATCGAGCCCGCCAGGTTCTGGGGATCGAACGGTCGGACGGTTCTCAGGAGCTTGGTCCTCTCGTCGCGAATCGCCTCCGCGTCGAACGAGATGGGCGGCTCCATCGCTACCAGAGCCAGCATCTGGAGCATGTGGTTCTGGAACATGTCCCGCAGGGCGCCGGATTGATCGTAGTAGCCCGCCCGATGCTCGACGCCCAGCGTTTCGGCGATGGTGATCTGGACGTTGTCGATGTGATTGCGGTTCCAGAGGGGCTCGAAAATCGCGTTGGCGAACCGGAAGATCATGATGTTCTGGA